>JAGXIE010000146.1 GCA_024635765.1 Flavobacteriaceae bacterium
GTATGGATGACTATCCAGGTTATGAAGTAGATGAAACCATTGATGCAACAGGAAAAGTAGTTTTGCCTGCTTGGTGTGACTCCCATTCTCATATTGTGTATGCTGGCGATCGCTCACAAGAATTTGTAGACCGAATCAACGGATTGAGCTATGAAGAAATCGCTAATCGTGGTGGTGGTATACTTAATTCTGCCGAAACATTACAAAACACAAGTGAAGATGACTTATATGATCAATCTTTGAAGCGCATACATAATGTAATGAAAATGGGAACAGGAGCCATTGAAATTAAATCTGGTTATGGATTAAGTATTCAAGCTGAACTTAAAATGCTTCGTGTTATTAAGAGGCTTACACGGGATTTAAATATTAAGATTCAGGCAACTTTACTAGGTGCTCATGCAATTCCAAAAGAGTTTAAGAATAATGAACCTGCTTTTATTGACCTTGTGGTTAATGAGTTGATTCCTGAAGTGAAAAAACAACATTTAGCCGAATATATTGATGTGTTTTGTGAAAAAGGCTACTTTTCATTAGAAGACACTGAACGCATCTTAAAAGCTGGAACGGAACACGGTTTGATTCCAAAAATTCACGTCAATCAATTCAATGCTTTCGGTGGTGTTGCCCTCGGTGTGAAATATAATGCCCTGTCAGTAGACCATTTAGAAGAATTGACCGATGACGACATCAATGCACTTCAAAATTCAGAGACCATACCTGTGGCTTTACCTTCATGTTCTTATTTTTTAAGTATTCCATATACGCCAGCACGAAAAATAATTGATGCTGGATTACCACTGGCTTTAGCAACAGATTACAACCCTGGTTCTACACCTAGTGGGAATATGAATTTTGTGGTGAGCACCGCATGCATTAAAATGAAAATGACCCCCGAAGAGGCTATTAATGCGGCAACAATCAATGGAGCCTACGCAATGGGCATTTCCAATCAATACGGAAGTGTTTGTAGAGGTAAAAAAGCAAACTTGATAATTACAAAACAAATTTCAAGTTACTACAATTTGCCTTACTCTTTTGGTGAAAATCTGATTGATAAAGTCATTATCAATGGTCAATTTGTTGTATAAAAAAACCCGAAAGCAAACTTCCGGGTTTTAATTTTTATACATTACTTTTTATTATTTCAACGTGAATTCGGTAGTTGAAACTAATTCTTTGGTGTTGTATACATTCACTGTGTAACGTCCTTCTGGAAAGTCACCACTTGGAGATACAAACTCGCAGATATTTAAACTTCGATTCTCATAGTTAAATTTACTAACTAGACTATAGTTAATCTGCTCACCGCTAACAGAAACTTGTTCATTAGCACCTAATATATTTCCTTTAGAATCTTTAACCTGAACGTACAATTCTTTATCACCCGCTCCTACTAAAGTGTTTTTAGCAACTGTATAGCAAACTCTTATTTTATCACTTCTGCTCGCTCTTTCTGTTGGTATTAATTTTCCAGAACTTCTTTCAATCACTCCAAAAGCTTTAAGTCCTACCGTTTGAAGTACGGCTGCACTTTCTAAAACATTTGATATTTCAGTATTTTGTATCAACAATGAATCAGTAAACATGGTACGTTCAGCCAGTTTTACATTTGTGCTATCAAGTGAAGTGGCCAATAATGAATTTTCAATTTTCAACCTATCGTTTTCAGTCAGTAATTGATTCATTTCTTCCTGAAGAGAAAGATATTTCTTTTTGTAGTTCCAAAGACTTGCAACACTATTTTGTGATACTTTAAGCGAATCCATCAATCCTTGAATACGATCTCTAGCCTCAACTAAATTTTGATTTGCGGCTTCATTCTCACCAATGACAATATCATATTGCTTTGCCATATTGTTCAAGTCCGCCATAACTTGTTGTTTCTCTTTTATAAGAGTTGCTTCAGTTTCTTTTTTCTCATTGTACAGTTTAGAAGTATAAAATCCTGTACCTAAAAATAACACTAACAAAATTGCTAATGCCACTTTCAATCCTGTGCTTTTACTATTACTATTATTTTCCATAAGTTGTTTTCTTTTAGTTTTTAATTGGTTTTTTGTTTTAATATTTTGAAGTTAGAAACAATTAAATGTATTTTTATAACTATAAAGCTAATCAAATTCCTCTATGGAAAAACTTTTTCTATTTAATCCAAGCGATTTAAAATCACTCTTAAAAAATCGAAACAATGAATCCAAATTTGGAGAACACATACAATTACTTACAAACTACAACAATATATACGATTCGTTAACAAATTTGGACGTTGCATATGTAATTTTTGGCATAAAAGAGGACGTTGGAGTATTCGCTAACTATGGAAATACAGGCACAGCAAGGGCTTGGGATGCCACTCTAAAAATTTTGTTAAATATCCAAAGTAATGCATTTACCAATCCTAAAAAAGTACTGATTCTTGGTAATTTAGATTTTTCGAAGGAAATGGAGAAACTAAAAACCTACGATCAATCGAATAAAAAAGACATCAATAAAGCTCGAAAAAAAGTGGCAAAAATTGATACCTATGTTACAGATTTGATGTGCCAAATAATTAAGGCAGGTAAAATTCCGATTGTAATTGGTGGTGGTCACAACAATTCCTATGGTAATATTAAAGGAACCGCATTGGCATTAAAAAAACCAATCAATGTAGTAAATTTTGATGCCCATTCCGATTTTAGACCTGAAGAGGGCAGACATAGCGGAAATGGTTTTAGTTATGCATATGCAGAAGGCTTTTTGAAGAATTATTTTATTTTTGGTTTACATGAAAACTATACTTCAGATCATATCTTCAAGACGTTAAATAAGTTTAGGGCTATTAAATACAATACATTCGAAGCATTGTCTATCAGAGGTGAGATGACTTTTAAATCAGAGTTGGAACGGGCTTCTGAATTTATTGCGACAACTCCTTTCGGTATTGAGGTGGATTGTGATGCAATAAAAAACATTCCAAGTAGTGCCATGACTCCCAGCGGTTACAGTGTGAAAAAGGCGAGAGCTTTTGTAAATCATTTTGGAAAGCAAGAAAACGTGAAATATTTGCATATCTGCGAAGCTGCGCCAACTCCAGATACGGAGGTAAGAATAGGCAAACTGATAACGTATTTGATTACTGATTTTATGAGAGCTCATGGCAATTAATATTATACCATTTAATGCCGCATATTCTAAAGACTTTTATAATTTGAATGTTGAGTGGCTCCAAACTCACTTTTATGTAGAGAACTACGATGAAGAAGTATTGAGTGAGCCAGAATATTACATTATTAATAAGGGAGGGCATATTTTCTTCGCGAAACAAGTAAACGATATTTATGGAACGGTCGCATTAATACCCACAAAAACTGAAGGCATTTATGAACTTACTAAAATGGCGGTGCTTCCTAACCAACGAGGTTTGAAAATTGGTCAAAAATTAATGCAGCATTGCATTGATTTTGCTAAAGAACAAAACTTTAAAGGTCTAATGCTCTATTCCAACACCAAATTAGAGAATGCAATTTATATTTATCGAAAATATGGCTTTGCAGAAATTCCTGTTGAAGAGAATTCACCATATAAGCGGAGTAATATTAAGATGGAGTTGGTTTTTTAATTTTATGTCATGTCGAACAAAGTAAGACATCATACAAAAAAAGATTTGTAATGTTCTTTCTCCTGTCGTCGAAATGACAAATAACAAAATTGGTCTAATTCACAAGGGACTTCAACGAATCCAGCTGTCGTTCTAAGCGCTCAATTTCTTCGGCCTTTTTATCAACTCTTGGGATTGTTTTAATAGAATCCATTGCTTTTTGTGCCATATCAATATCTTTGGATTCTTCAACATAATAGTATCCAATACCTTCACTTGCGCGCCATGCTTCATTCAATTGGTCGTAAACGGTTTTATCCCACTTACTTGGGTGTTTAACGTCTATCCAAATAACATCTCGATATTCACTGTCAATTAAGGCTAAATCTGGTGTAGCTGAACCATCAAATTTTGCAGAATCATCTTTAATAGCTGAAACAGTGCCTAAAAAGAACATACGTTTTCTGCCGGCAATATCTTTTATATAGGGTCTAAACTCAACAGGTTTGTTTACTGACCAATCAAACTCCTTCCGAGATTCTATCATTTTCAAAGGCATTGCCGAGACACCTGCATAGCCCTGTTTTTTAGCCGCATGATCATAATAAAAGAGTTTATCGGTTCCATCTGCTGGAATAAAGACGCTGTAAGTCAGACTCGTTCGTTCATCACCTATCGGCTCTAATCCAAACCAATGGTAAAGACCATTATATGCCTCTACGTTAGTGCCATTAAAGTCAAAATCAGTTACAAAAGGCTGTTGGTTTTGATCGTCTGGTAAATCGGGTATTTTTACTGCTGTTTCCATCTTCCAAGGCAACGGATCTGTAAATCCTCCCAAAAATTTTAAGGATTCGGCTTGCAGACGTGATACCTTTTCTGATAATATATTTTGCTTTGTCAGAAACGGATATTTCTTCATTTCTTCCGGGCTGATAAATGTACCTTTTCCTATTAATACACGTTCGACATAATCGTTGAAATCATGCTTTCCACTATCGATGATCATTACACCGCCAAAGGTTGGGTATGGAAAAAAGAATCCTTTCCATTTAATTAGGCTCACGACTTCTACCCATTTTCCTGAATCATTCTTCATATAAAAGGTGTCTCCTGGTTCCATTGTTAACAATTGGAAAATGTTGAAACGCTGGACAACAGCGTTATAGGTGTTACGACTAAACTTCAAGGATTCACCTATCGAAAATGTCACAGGAATCCTATTCTCACTCGAGAAACGTGGAAAAGGTGACGTACTTGATACGGCAAACACTTCTTCGGTATTATCACTTATTTGTTGCAATGTGTATTTTTCAGACGGCTGAATAGCCATCGTCCATTTATTTTCACCATCGACTCGCACTAAATGTGGTAGTGATATATCTTTCGTCTCACCTACAGATTCGTTCGCCATTGAAAATATATTTTGTAAGGGCTGAATGCGTTCGTTTTGAGTTAATGGAAGCTCATTAATCTCAATGCGATTAAGATGATTAAAAATATTATAGGTTTTCATATAGTCATACATCTTGAAATTCCATCCAACAATATATAACAAGCCAAAGAAGATAATTAACAACGCCAAGATTCCGAGACGTCTTCCTGTACTTACTGAACTTCTGAACTTGCTGATTCCAAAGTATAGAATTATGCCACTTAATAAAATAACGAAGATATATTTCCTTATAAAAAGAAGGAAAGGTTGATAATCATCTCGAAGGAAAAATAATAATAATATTAAAACAATTACACCAATAATGATGATTTTCTTTTGTTTTGTGCCTCTATTCCAATAATTTTTAATCATCTTTTTTCTTTTTGCTCAATGAACATAACTACCAACTTTTAAATCACATCAATCCTTTATCCTTCAAGCGCTCACGCGCACTTTTTTTTGGTTCTTCTGGCTGTTCTTCAATTTCTTTTTTAGCTTCTTCCACTGCCTTTGGTTCTTTAGCTTTGAAATCTTGAATATATTCCTTTCCTTGTTCAATTGCCTGATCAAATTTTTCTTCCAAAGAATCGCTTTGTTCATCAATCACTTTTTCTGATTTGAGCACAAAACCTCCAATATAAGTTCCCAACAACGTACCAACTATACTAGAAGTGAAGACAGAGATCGTAGCTATGTCAATAGGAATCAAAAAACGTGCGATTAAAATCCCTATGAGGAAAATTAGAGTTATAAACACTAATCTTAGAACGAATTTCTGCTGATATAAAAATCCTGTTGGATCATTTGGTGACATTTGCAATTCTTTGGAATACATTATTTTATTAAAAAATCTATAGAGTCCGTTTCCTGTTGATTCCCTCCAATACAATAGAATTCCAAATAAAATTGAGCCGATAAATACAATTAGTTCAAGTGTCATGGTTATTTATTTTGATTTGATACCTTGTATAAAATTAGTCTAAAAAACTTAAATATTGTTACTTATGGTTTCAATTACCCAGTCTTTAAGTGATTCGTCCCAAGTATTATATTTGATATAAAATTGCTCCTTATCATACCAATATAAAAATAACACATCGAGTGACGCAATATTCACTAAAAGCATCCAGATTAAATCCTGGTGCCTGGCACTTAAAGACGAATGGGGTTGATGTAAAGCATTGAACAAACTAATGTCAACAATATCAGAAATTTTATATTGATTGCTCACTTCCAGTTTTTCAAGATACAATTCAACACTCATCACTTTCTTACGAGACTCAATGTCCATTTTATTGAGATAACTTTTAAACAACACAGTATCATTCAATATTTTTTGCAATGGATGTTGGACATTCTGTAGAAACTGTGAAAACATAAATTTTTTAATGCGATCATAACGTGGATTCTTCACAACCTTTTCTAAGTCGTATTCGATAATCACATGATCTTGGAGTTTTTCCATTAGTTCAGGTTGTGATATATGAAAAATAAAAACCTCAAGTACGGTGTCTTTAATCGCTTCCTTGTACCATTTTTCATCTTCAAATACAACGATAGGAGAAATGAAATCCCTTAAGACAAACACACCATTGAATGCCTTGGTATAAAAAGAATCTGTTTTATATTGTAATTCGTGTAAACTTAAATTCCGATTCCTTAAATCACCATATTCTTGCGCTGATTCTAGAAGTTTTGCATGCAGATTTTCATCAATAAAATTATTTCCCTCCTTAAATTTTTCAACTAATCTTAATTGTTCTTTTTGAATTTTATCCAAGTTGTTGATCAAATGAAAATAAATATTGACATTCTTATATTTTAATACATCCAAAGGCTCATAAAATGTGTCTATGCCTTGGTCGAAATCGAGACAAATGGCACAGTCACGAGTAATATCATTGATGTCTTCACCGTGAACCCTAAATACATGTTTCATCATATCTCTATCAAATGTGTGAAATGGATTGTAAACAGGTTTCCCTTTTTGCAATGGTGTTATAATAATGCCATGAGGATTAGCATCGCCATTGTTCAGATAATGCACTACTTTTTTCTCTTCGGCAATTTCAGGACTCCATCCAATACCATCGATCGAGAATTTTGTGAGTTTTGTAGGTTCAAAACCTAATTTTGTTAAGCATTGGTTATAACGCTCCACTAGCTTTCCGCTTATCGGAATAAGTTCACTTCGATATAAATTGGCTTGTTTTAGTTTGTTCATTTATCCAAGTAGCTTATTTATTTGAGCGTATTGCAATAATATGATCGTTTTGGCATCTTGAATCTCTCCAGATTCCAATAACTGTAGAGCCCTAGCGAAAGGCAACTCCAAAACCTCAATCTCTTCATTTTCAGATTTTACTCCTCCTCCACTGTTGATTTTCATTTTATCGGAATATCCACCGATAAAAAAATACATTTTTTCAGTTAAAGCACCTGGCGATGTATAAGCATCCATAACATGTTGGACAATTTGAATTTTATACCCAACTTCTTCCTCCGTTTCTCTAATGATTGTTTTTTCAGGCGATTCACCTTTATCTATTGCACCGGCACATAATTCAATAGACATCCCATCTCGCTCATCATTATGATACGCAGGCATCCTGAATTGTTTGGTTAAAATCACAGTACCTTTTTCCTGATTGTAGAGCAAAATACAGGTTCCGTTCCCTCTATCGTAGCTTTCTCTGGATAGACGTTTCCAACTTCCATTTTTAAACCGATAGTCATAATCAATTTCATACAATGTTGCCCACGCTTTTGAGAGGATTTTCTTTGTTATATTTTTTAATCGATCATTAATCATTTTCAAATTTCTTCCTAGCTTCAGTTTCTACATTCAGTTGATCAACACGAGCATCTACTTTACGTTTAAAATCAGTATCCGCAATTGTTGCAACATTATCGATATATCGCACCACTTCCTGTCTTCTTATTTCTGAAAAATCCAGTCCTTTCATATTCGCACGCATCAATTGTTGAAGCATATTGAATTTTGTTTCATAATTCTGTTTGAAATAAACTTCTGGATTATTGAACCAACTTTCTTCCAAATCAAAATCAGTTAAACGTAACGAAATGGCTGACTGAATATTTCGAACATCACGAGAAGAGAAAAACGGGAAAACTTTTTGCATTTCTTTAAATAAATTGGCATAAAACAAATGCTCATTTGTATTGAATCGTTGTTCAATCTTATCATAAATAAAATGAACGCGTTCTTCGGAAGGTTTATCAACTTTATTCAGAATTTCTCCCATGTTTTTAGCCAAACCTTGATCTTGGAGATACTTATAATTGTCAGGATTTTTCATGTTGACGAAGTCAGGCATGGTTTCCTGGAGTTTTCGCCACCAGAGATGGTCTTGGTCTAAAAAGTCATGTTCTGTTCGAGCACCATCAATTTTAAAACGACCTTGCACACGAGAAATGACCGCTTTATCAAGCATTTCGGGAAGGTTTGTGAACAAACCAATAGAGCTATTTCCATAATTGACGGCATAAGCACCTTCTGTGTATCTTAAAAACACTCCTATCACTTCCTTTACTCCCGCAGAAACACCTTGGGCCGTTCGCTCTTGTAAATTGTTTTCAGCATCATCAATTGGTGCGAAAATCAATTTTGAAGGATCTTGAAGAGGTTTCATCCATTCGACCATTTTCTCGGCAGAACCACCTTGAAACGTTGAAATCAATGTGTCTGGCATGGGATGAAATAGAAAAGGAATTTCTAAAGCATCGCAATGCTCTTTTAGTCGCGTCGCAATTGCTGCTATGAGCATACTCTTGCCAGTTCCTGGAATTCCGTAACCCATAAAAACTGGCATAAATCCTCCAAGTTCTTGAAATGGATTCTTTTTGACTGTGAAATCATAGCTTAATAGTCGTTCTGTCAAACGTCGTGCAAAATGCTTGGCATCTCTATTGCCAACGATTTGTTCAAACCTTATCTTATTGAATTCAACACTTTTAGCAGCTCCAGCAAAGACATTGCTCCAACCTGAAATTGCAAATTCGGAGTTCTCCAACTTATAAGTTCGGTCGAGAATGGTTTCCTGATATTCCAAAGTACTTTTGCGCATTTGGATTTCGGCAATGAGCGCTTCAAAATAAACCACTGTAAAATCAACAACATCTTTATCGCTCTTCACGATATCTGGATGACTCAAATATTTGTCATAGTAAAACAACATACATGCTGTTCCTTTTAATGGCGACATCAACGAAACTTCGGGAATACCCGCAAATTTTTGCTTCATGACACTCAAATCATCAGAAGCTATATTTTTTAGATTATGAAGAATATTATAAGCTGTAGAAAACAACATGAATGCTGTAGATGTATGCATTTTGCTTTCATATTCTCGCTTTCCATTACTATCCAATGTTGATTTTCGCTCATTTAAACTCGATAATCCTGATGCATCGTAGTAACTGTCCTTGATCCAAATACCAAGAGTGATACCTTCTTGCACTGCAAAAAGCGTTTGGTTTAATAATATTGGAATCGCAATTGATTCTGGAAGTAAACGTTTTTTTAATTCTAAAATAGTTTTTGAAACCGACGTTATTTCCGTCGCATTTGAACCATTATTTGCTCTTGACAAATAAAGTAAGATAGATTCTTCTTTGGCGTCTTTATCTTTGTTTTTTGCCCGTTGGCCCTGTTCCCATTGTATGCTTTTGAGATATGATGTGGCTTCCTCTCGAAGCACGTCGAGTTCAGATCGTTTTATGGGAAAGGTTGAGTTGTGTTGCATGTTTTTATAAGTCTTCAGTTTGCTATCACAGTTTAAAAATCATCACTACTAATCCGTGAGTAAAACTTTTATATATTAATTTTGAGATCGGAAATATGAATAGGTGGTTTTGCCAATTGATTCATGATTTCTGGGGTTTTACTGTACAATAATTGAATGATGCGATGTGGAGCAAAAACATAATTTTGATTGATCGTCTTACTCCAATTTTGAAGCGTTTGTTTTGAAAAATATCCTCCTTCTGTAAATTCGCTTCCCGAAAACACTTCATCCACTCTTAATGACAGTGCATAAGATTCTAATGGAATTTCCTTTTTTGCAATGCTTTCTAATATCGTATGTGTTATACTATTTTCGTCTTTCGCAAATACATTATGAAAAGGTCCTAAATCAATACGTTTTATATGTTTTGGATGAATGTCACCCAACTTTCTGTCGATAGCATATGCCATAGTTTCCAATGTCATATCTCTATCTGCAACTGTTTTCAGTACGTCATATATTTTTTCCTTTTGGCTATTAATATCTCGACCGTAATAATCGAAATACATGAAACAAATAAATGGTCTATTGTTCGCAACATCAAAAAAGCTCCAGCTTGTCATGTAATTCTCATTGCTTCCCTCTGGCGCATCGATTATCTTTCCCTGCACAAATCGATTGTATATATATTTTTGCTCGACTGAAGTATAATAAACTATTGATGCTGCTTGAAATAATTTCTCACGCTTAACTGGCTTCTTTATTCGTAATAACTGGTCAAGAAACTCCTCCTGCAATTCTGCAACATCTTTTAGTTTATTTACATAGTTTTCACGTAGTGATAAGTCATTGAACAAATATCGAAACTCAAGATAATTTGGAAAACCAGATTCTGTTAAGTCTACATTCATGTTATCTTCATCATCATACATGTATTTGACTCGCATAGCTTCGATAGAATACAATAGCAAATCAGAGTATTGCTTAAAGAAAATAACTTCTTTTTGAGTACAAATTTGGTGATGTTGGACACTCACAATTAACTCTTTCAAAGCAAAGTCCACCATTTTATGGTAAAAGATATAGTGCTCTTTTGAGTCGAGATGCGCAGAATCCAATGGCGTTACTATGTGATTGATTGACATTTTATTAAATCTTCATTGCTTGTAATCAGATGGCTTTGAATAGCCAAGTGTACATGAATAATTTTTAAATTGACCTTATACATATTGAATATATAAGGTTGTGTTAAACAATTTATTTAAGATAGCAAGTCATCACTGCCACCTTTCTGCTTTGGATTACCATCTGGTTTACCTGAATCATCACTGGTCGGTTTAGTGGCATCCGCTTTATAATAATCTTCAAAAATTTCTTTCATATCTATTCCGTAACGTTCGGCAAAATTTTTCTGAATATCAGCGTCTTTACTTCTAATTTCTGTTAATGCTTCGGCGTAACTACTATATACACCTTGCATCACTTTCTCATGGACTGGAATATTATCCATCATTTCTTGACGCGCTTTAGCACTTGCTGTGTGCATTGCAGCCAATGTTTCACCAATATGTTCATCAGTTTTAACTCCTAAATGCTCTAAAATAGCTGCGAATTCTTGGTCAGTTCTCGCTTTTAATGCTACTACATATCCATCATAATACTTAAGTCGCTCTTCAGTATCTGATTTTAACTTTGCACGATGTGTTTGTAAATTGCTGCGTAATGATGTCAATACTTTAATGGTCAGATTATGTTTGTGCACGAAACTATCTTTGGAAGCTGCCAAGGTGGTATAGGCGTTTTTAAGACCCTCTAATTCCTCGACTTTTTGCTCTATAGTGGTAACTTTACCAACTGCCTGAGCATAATCTGCAGATTGTTTATCTACAATCTCTTCTAACTCTTGGCGCGCTTGTTTTAACAAAGCATAGTTTTCTTCAAGCTTGGCTTCAACTTCTTTTTTCTTCTCTAAAGCTCTGGTATGGTTTTTAGTGGCTTCAACAATAGCAACTTGCAATTTGTCTTCCACCTCTTTTATTTCAACCTCTCGATTTTTTAAACGAGACACAGCTGCTTGCGATTTGAAAGATAACTCACTCAATAAGGTTTGAACGTCAGCGGTTTCAATACGCTCTTGGAACATGGCTTTTGCCTTATTATCGGCGGCGGCACGAACTTTTTCGGCTTCCTTAAATTCCACCTCCTCTTTTTTTATTTTACTTTTTCGTCCCCAAAGATTATTCCACCAGGTGTCTGGTTTGTTTTGGGCATCTTCTAATTCTATTTTTGCTCTTTCCAATGCTTTTTGAGCATCGTCGATGACTTTTTGTTCGTTTGCGTTCAAAGAAGAAAACTTCTCAAAGAGAATTCCAACTTCATCTTGATAATCTGTTAAATCCTTTATGGCATCTAATAATGTAGATCTATCCTTTTCAGCCATTCCGACGACATCGTCGAGTGTTGCATTTAATATTTTCTGACGAACTTCTGGGTCGTCTTCTTGTGCCAATTTGGATTTCATAGTATCAATGGCTTTTCCCCAATTGACGTCTACTTTTTCGTTTTTCTGGTTAGAACTGGTTTCTAATAAATCAAAATCATCAGACATATTGCGTTGTGTGTTAAATTCGTTGAACTAATTTTTTAAGGAGTAGCAATTTCGACAAAAAATATGAGTTTCAAAATTATTACTGTGTAAAATATAAGTAGTTTTTGTTATAAAAATGTTACAGTTTTATGAGAACTGTTATTATGTGATTATCTTTAGGAAACTTAAATAATTAATTATGAAATATTTTAAATTCACTTTTGTCATTGCTGTTTTCGCTCTTTTGGGATGTAAAGACAATACTAAAAAAGTTGTTGAACTCACATCAGAATCCATGGACGAAATACACGAGACTACTACAACCGAGATGTTGACCATCACACCCATCGAACATGCAACCATGGTTCTTAATTATGGTGATGCTGTTATATATATAGATCCTGTAGGTGGTGCAGAAAAGTTTAAAGGAAGTGAAAAGCCAAATTATGTGCTGATTACTGATATACATGGTGACCATATGGATGCAGCGACCTTAAAGGAGTTGGACCTATCAGAAGCAACACTGATCGCACCTAAAGCTGTAGTGGATAAGCTACCGGAATTAAACACCAAGGAGTTGTTAATTATGAACAATGGTGAAACACGACAATTGAGTGGCATTACTATTGAAGCCATCCCAATGTATAATTTGAGTGAGGAAGCATTAAAATTTCACGAAAAAGGGCGAGGTAATGGCTATGTTTTAACACTGGGAATGGAGCGTATTTATATTTCCGGAGACACGGAAGACATTCCCGAAATGAGAAATCTAAAAAATATTGATGTTGCCTTTGTTTGCATGAATTTACCTTATACCATGACCGTGGAAAGTGCTGCGAGCGCTGTATTGGATTTTAAACCTAATAAAGTTTATCCTTACCACTACAGAGGAACGGATGGTAAGAGTGACGTTGATAAATTTAAATCACTTGTGAATTCTGGTGACCCAGATATAGAAGTGATACTATTAAACTGGTATGAATAGCCGTTCGTCGATTAAAAAATCCGACAAAATACACAATTCTTCATAACTTTTTTAATATGAAATAGTTACTGAATAAATTAAAAGTGTATATTTGGATTCCAAATCAATCTAAAATATATTAAGTTATGCTTAATTTAAGTAACCTCAACCTAGTAGTAAGCACAATGGAGCTAACAATAGTGCTTATTGTAACCGCAGCAGTTTTCCTCGTTTTTATTGTAATTGCCATCATTAAGATGTATAAATTGAAGGCTGAAAATAAGCGTCTTTTAGAATCGGATGCTTTTAAAACTGATGTGGATGAAAGTTATAAAGATTTTACCGAAAGTCATTTGTACGACAACAAATAAGACGCATAAAAATTATTTATCAAAAAAGCCAGATTTTCATCTGGCTTTTTATTTTGAAATTTTATCTTACTAACTTTTTATACTTTATACGCTTTGGCGCGACATCGCCCAATCGTTTCTTTTTGTTCTCTTCATAATCGCTAAATCCTCCTTCAAAGAAATAGACTTCAGAATTACCTTCAAAGGCTAAAATATGAGTACAGATTCTATCTAAAAACCATCTATCATGACTGATCACCACAGCACAACCGGCAAAGTTTTCAAGACCTTCTTCCAAAGCTCTTAATGTATTGATGTCTAAATCATTGGTAGGCTCATCTAAAAGTAATACATTACCTTCCTCCTTAAGCGTCATAGCAAGATGTAAACGGTTTCTTTCGCCACCAGATAACAATTTTACTTTCTTATTCTGTTCACTTCCAGAAAAATTAAATCGACTCAAATAAGCCCGAGAATTCACTTGTTTTCCTCCCATCATGACCAATTCTTGCTCATCACTAAAATTTTGCCAGATAGATTTTTCAGGGTCTATATTAGAATGTTTTTGATCGACATACGCCAGTTTAGCAGTATCACCAACCTTAAACTCACCATTATCTGGTTCCTCTTCACCCATAATCATTCGAAAAATAGTCGTTTTACCAGCGCCATTGGGTCCAATTACGCCTACAATTCCTGCTTGAGGCAAATTAAAATTTAAGTTTTCGTAAAGCAATTTATCCTCATATCCTTTACTAACACCAACGGCTTCAATGACATTGGTCCCCAAGCGTGGTCCGTTAGGAATGTATATTTCCAGTTTTTCGTCGAGTTGCTTTTGATCTTGGCTTAATAGTTTATCATAATTATTAAGACGCGCTTTCTGCTTTGTTTGCCGTCCTTTAGCACCTTGACGTACCCATTCTAGCTCGCGCTCTAATGTTTTTTGGCGTTTGGAAGCTGTTTTACTTTCTTGGGCCATTCGCGTTGATTTTTGGTCTAACCATGAAGAATAATTTCCTTTCCAAGGAATGCCCTCGCCTCTATCGAGTTCTAAAATCCAACCAGCAACATTATCCAAGAAATACCTATCATGCGTGACAGCTATAATGGTTCCCTTATATTGAGACAAATGCTGTTCTAACCAATGCACAGATTCTGCATCCAAGTGGTTGGTAGGCTCATCCAACAATAAGACATCAGGCTCTTGTAGTAATAATCGGCATAAAGCAACACGACGACGTTCTCCACCAGAAAGTACTGAAATTTTCTTATCGCCATCTGGTGTACGTAAGGCATCCATGGCAATTTCTAATTTGGTATCAAGTTCCCAAGCGTTAGATGCATCAATCTTATCTTGCAGAACAGCCTGCTTATCCATTAGCTTTTGCATTTTATCTGGATCAGAATAGACTTCTTCCAGCCCGAACATGTCATTGATTTTATTGTATTCATCAAGAATAGCTACAGTTTCTGCAGCACCTTCACGAACAACTTCCATAACAGTTTTACTATCATCAAGTTGTGGTTCTTGTTCTAAAAAACCAACAGAATAATCTTGAAGGAAGGTGACGTCTCCCTGATAATTTTTATCAATTCCAGCAATAATCTTCAATAACGTAGATTTACCAGAACCGTTGAGACCTAAAATCCCGATTTTAGCACCGTAATAAAAACTTAAATGGATATTTTTTAAGACAGGTGTATCAGCACCTTTATAGGTCTTGGTGAGACCTCTCATTGAGAATATTACTTTTTTATCGTCAGACATAATCAGTTTATAATTATTTGTTTAGATGGGATTAAACTCGGCCTTTAAGCGCATTGAATACCCAAGCAATTGCGAAGAAACCAATTCCAACTGAGGCAAAACCCCAACCGGCAGATTCATTATATCTAAATGCTCCTAACGCTATCAATCCTAATCCTACTAAAATCATAATTGTGGTGGCCCAAGCCAGCACTGTGTTTTTATTCATTGCCATAATTCAATTTGTTTTTAAGGGAATTACAAATATCGTGTTTTTTATATAAAAAAAGCATCCTAATGTGGATGCTTTTGTCAATTTCAATTGTGAGTTTAACTCATTGGTACTTCAATAAGTAACAATTCTGAATCTTCATTGGATGTAATTGTAAAAGAATCTGTTTCTGAAACACCGATGGCATCCCGTTTTTCTAGTTCTTCGGTTCCTATGGATATAGATCCTTGAATAGCCATTACATAAACACCATGATGAATGCTCGTCAGTTTATAATCAAATGTTTTTCCTTTACTCAAATCCAATCTTGAAATTTTAGCGTCCTGATGAATCAATAAACTACCGTCAACTGGATTATCGATAGATGATACGACAGTTTGAAGTTTGTCTTTTCGTTGAGATGCTTCAAAATGCTTTTGACCATACCTTGGTTGAACGTTACGTTTATTTGGTATAATCCATATCTGAAATAGATTCAAATAGTCATCATTACTTCCATTGATTTCGGAGTGTGAAAGTCCACTTCCAGCAGACATTATTTGTACCTCACCAGCCTCAATGGTTTGCCATGCATCTTTCATGTTATCACGATGCTTTAAACTTCCACTCAATGGAATTGTGATGATTTCCATATTATCATGTGGATGCGTACCAAAACCCATCTTTGGTGCAATAATGTCATCATTTAGAACTCTTAACGCTCCAAATTGCATTTTGTCTTTATCAAAATAATTAGCAAAACTGAATGAATGGTTGGCCTGCAACCAGCCATGATTAGCAAATCCTCTATTGTCTGCTTTATGAACAACCTTTTTCATGATTTATAACCTTTTTTTATTTCCATGGAAACTATTTAAATAAATTTTTTTAACGCATTTTATCTAATAAATCACTCAACTGTTGCGCTTCCTGTTGAGTTATATTTTTCACTAATCTATTATTGAAATCATCAGAAATGGAATTCAA
>JAGXIE010000147.1 GCA_024635765.1 Flavobacteriaceae bacterium
ACAAACACGTTGTGCAACATTACCAAGATCAAGTATAGTGATTTAAGAAAAGGAGTTCGGAAGTTATTTGTAACTTACATACACTAACCAAAAATCAACAAACATGAAAAATTTGATATTAATTCTCACTTTAGTTTTCAGTTCTTTTTATTCTAATGCTCAATCTTTTAGCCTCGAACATGACCATTCAACAATTCAAGTTGAAGATATTGATAAAAGCGTTGAGTTTTATAAAGAAATACTACATCTAAAGGAAATACCTTCACCTTGGCCCGAAAATAAGATGATACGATTCTTTGAAACTGGAAACAACCAACAACTTCATATAGCTCAAGTAAATGTTGAGGATTATGGTGATGTAAAAGTGAATAAGATTCTTCATATTGCTTTTGCAGTAAACGACTTTGATGGGTATCTAATCTATTTAAATGAAAATGGGATTGATTATATGAATTTTTCTGGAGAAAGCAAAAAAATCCAAACAAGACCAGACGGAGTAAGACAAATTTATTTTCAAGATCCAGACAGTTATTGGATTGAGATTAATGATGCGAAACATTAATCTGTTTGGACAAAAAGCTAAAAATACTAACAATTAAGATTAAGAAGGTGTATAAATTTAGTGGAAATAAAATACGTTGCACAACACCTTGCATAATTAATTGCTTTGCAAGTGCTTATTTGGAAAATTGCTTACGCCAGTTCGCTGCGCTCGTGTCCTTCGGAAAATCCTCGCATACAAACACGCAACTTTCCATATACATAAACGTTACCACACATTTAGAAAAATGTCTGAACAATAAAATAAACAAACAATGAAACAATTAATTTCAAAACCAATACTGCTTCTTTGTGTAGTTACTTTATTTATTTCTTGTAAAAAAGAAAGTGAAAAATTATATACCGAAGGAGAAATTGCTGCAGAATCAAAAAAAGCGAATGATTTTTTACAAAAATCATTTGATGCTGAATTGGATCTTAAACCAGAACTTCAAACGGAACTTGGTATAAAAAAGGACTATGGAAAATTGAACGATAATTCTCCAGAAATGGATGAAATAAATTTGAAAAAGAATAAAGAAGAACTTCAATGGCTATTAGATTCTGTTAATGTAGAAGCACTCTCTAAAGATGCACTATTGAGCTATAAACTGTTTAAACAAAAAGCAGAAAATCATATTGCAGATTATAAGTATAAATTGCATGACTATCCTGTAAACCAAATGTTTGGCGTACAATCTGAAAAACCAGCTTTTATGATAAACATGCATAAAATAGAGGATGTTACAGATGCTGAAGCCTATATCTCTAGGTTAAATGAGTTTGATAAGTACTTCACACAAGTAGTGGAGAATTTAAAAGCACGTGAAGCGATAGGTGTATTAACTCCAAAGTTTGTTTATGACAAAGTAATACAGGATTCAGAAAATATATTGGTAGGTCAACCATTTGATACGTCAGATAAGGAGAGTACATTATTAGAAGATTTCTTAAAAAAAGTAAACGAACTAACTATAGATGCAACGACTAAATCTAATTTGGAAACTCAAGCAAGACAAGCTTTATTGGCATCAGTAAAACCAGCATATAATACTTTAATTTCTTTTTTGAAAGAACAAAAAGAAAGAGCAAACTCTGATGATGGGGCATGGAAATTTCCTGATGGTGAAGCATTTTATAACAATGCTCTAAAAAGAACAACCACAACCAATTTAACAGCAGATGAAATACATGAAATAGGATTAGAAGAAGTAGATAGAATTCATAAAGAAATGGATGCCATTCGTGCCAAAGTTGGTTTTGAAGGCTCATTGCAAGACTTTTTTCAGTTTATGAAAACAGACAAACAGTTTTATTATTCTGATGACCAACAAGGAAAAGATGCATATTTAAAAGAAGCTGTACATTTAATAGATAGTATGAAAACAAGATTGGATGAAATTTTTATTACCAAGCCCAAAGCAGATATTATGGTGAAAGCCGTCGAACCATTTAGAGAAAAATCTGCTGGAAAAGCATTTTACAATCGTCCTGCAGCAGATGGTTCCAGACCAGGAATTTACTATGCTAACTTATACGATATGGAATCTATGCCTATCTACCAAATGGAAGCATTAGCTTATCACGAAGGTATTCCAGGACATCATATGCAATTGGCCATTCAACAAGAATTAGAAGAAGTGCCTATGTTTAGAAAATTTGGTAGTTATACAGCATATATAGAAGGTTGGGGATTATATTCGGAATTTTTTCCTAAAGAAATGGGATTCTATTCAGATCCTTATTCAGATTTTGGACGTTTGGCAATGGAGCTTTGGAGAGCATGCCGATTGGTTGTAGACACTGGAATACATGCCAAAAAATGGACACGTGAAGAAGGCATTGCATACTATACAGATAATACATCAAACGCTGAATGGGACGCTATTAAAATGGTTGAGAGACATATTGTAATGCCAGGTCAAGCGACAGCCTACAAGATTGGGATGTTGAAGATTTTAGAATTGCGAAAAAAAGCAAAAGATGCTTTAGGAGATACATTTGATATTCGCGAATTCCATGAAGTCGTTATATCTCAAGGTGCACTTCCTTTGAATGTTTTAGAAGACTTTGTAGACGAGTATATTGCTTCTAAAAAAAAGCAGGAAAATTAAGTTATATTAAAATAGGGCCAATAGTCAAGAGCTGAATAATATGTTATAAAAACGTATGGCAACACCGTATATAAAAAATTGCTAGTTTTATCCTAAACCAATGTTAGTTGCTCGTTTGCTAGCTTCTGATTTTGCTTACGCCAGTTCGCTGCGCTCGTGTCCTTCGGAATTTTCTCTGGCAAGTATTTGTTTACTAAATTAGTTGATAGACCACCTGCCTGCCGACAGGCAGGCGCAACAAACCATATACATCAACGTTGCGATGCGTAGTTTTGTTTCTATAAAAAATACGTTAGATTTGTAGGTATATATCCCTACGTTGTGCTTCATTAAGACCAACCATTAACCAATGATTAAATTCTTTAGAAAAATTCGTCAAAAAATGCTGACTGAAAATAAATTCAGTAAGTATCTGATTTATGCCATTGGCGAAATCATTCTTGTGGTTATTGGAATATTAATCGCGTTGCAGATTAATAACTGGAATGAAAACCAAAAATTACGTAATCAAGAGATTATATACCTAAACAATTTAAGGGACGATTTAAATACTCAAATAAATATGTTAGATGTCTATATTGATTATGAAAACATCATAATCGACCATTCCAATGACATTATAGAACATTATGAATTAAATAAGGGTTTTAATAATATGGACAGTATTTTTCCAAAGTTGAATGATTTATCAACCCGTTGGACTTTTTCTAATGCAAATACAACCCTTTCACAAATGCTAAATTCAAATCAAATTAATATTATTCAAAATATAAAACTAAAAGAAGAATTGATAGCGTTCAATCAACAAATTGAATTATTCACCAAAAACACGAATATTAACAATACCAATCTTATTGACAATTTAACAACTCAAACTTTTATTGATATTGGAGGTTTTGCTTCATATGGGAATTCTGATAAAATGGTGCAAAAATTCAATGACTTTTATCCTTTCCAAAACAAAATAATTAATGATAATGAACTGAAAAATATAATAATTCAAGTCATAAACGAACCTATAAACAAGCTAGAGCTAATTAATAAAGTTGCTTACAGGAATACTTTATCTACATTGCAAAAGTCAGGAAACGAAAGTTTAAGACTGAAGTCAGAACAAATATTAAATATGATTAAAAAAGAAATAGAGTTGCATAAAAAATAACGAAAGCACAACAATGGCTATAAGTAATTGCTTGCCTGCCTGTCGGTAGACAGGCAGGCTTGGAAAGTTAAGTGCTAACCCACGCAACTACTCATAGCCGCAACGTTGGCAATAATTTGGTACGGTAACATTTTCTTTTCTGTATCGTCCCAATACAATAACCAGCCAATTTAAGACAATGAAAAATATTTTTGTTAATTCAAGTGAGCATAGACTTCGCACTGGATGGAGAATTTTGATTTTTCTTTTCATTTTTTGGGGATTTGCGTCGCTGATATTCTTAATTAAACCTCTTTTAGGCGACATTACAAAAAGAGAGTATATTCAAAATTACAGCTTAATTATTGTTTCAATATTAGCTCTTGGTGCTTCCATTGCAGTTCCATTAGCAAGAAAAATATTAGACAAACGTTCTTTTGTTTCTTTGGGGCTAAAAGCAAATAAAAAAAGTTTTCAGGATATCCTATTTGGCTTTTTTTTAAGTGGTTTAATGGCTACATTATTTTTTACATTAATGTTGGTTTTGGGATTTGTAGAGTTTAATGGTTTTAATTTTAACAATTCAAAAGCATTAACAGAATCATCTTTTAATTTTGTTCAATTTATGAGCGTTATTTCCATAGGCTCAATGTTATTGCTTCTTTTGGAACATATATTAGTTGGATATTGGGAAGAACTTGTTTTCAGAGGGTATCTTTTACAAAATTTATCGGACGGATTAGGCATAAAAACTGCAATAATCATCTCTTGCATCATTTACGGATTAATTCATTCCACTAATCCGAATGCAGGTCTATTGTCATCCTCCATTATAGTTTTATTTGGATTTTTACGCATTTTCGGATACTTGGCTACAAAAATGTTATGGTTATCTATTGGTATGCATATTGGATGGAATTTCTTTCAAGGTCCCATCTTTGGGTTTGCCGCAAGTGGTCATAAAAAAGCAACACTGATAAACCAGACCATTACCTCTAATCAGGAATATTTAACTGGAGGTGAGTTTGGACCAGAAGGAAGTTTATTTATAATTCCAATATTAATCCTTGCCTTATTTGTTATGCGATGGTATGGAAAAGTAAACTATCCAAAAATAAAATATTTGGAATCCGACTAAAATGAATCTTCAAAAAAACTATTGCCAACACCGTGCATAATTAATTGCTTTGGCAAGTGCTTATCTGGAAAATTCCTTCGGAATTTTCTCTGGCAAGTATTTGTTTACTAAATTAGTTGCTTAACCACCTGCCGGCAGGCAGGCGCAACTAACCATACACCAAACGTAGCCTTTATTTTTACCAACAATAAAATGATATTTATTTTTAGAAAGATTATTCCCTTATTAACTTTGATTTTAAGTATAAGTTCTTACGGTCAGCAGGTTGTTGATAGCTCTTTTATTGGAAATATTGGCAAACCTGCTTATGAACG
>JAGXIE010000148.1 GCA_024635765.1 Flavobacteriaceae bacterium
GGAAAGTGACATCAACTGGTATCATAATGTCATGACCTTACTTCGCAATTGGTTTTTTGTTCAAACAGCCGCAATCAACCCAGAAGCCCAAAGTTTAAAATTCAAAGACGAAATTATGGGACGCTTGATTCGTTTTGTTTCGTCTCACGAAGTAGGACATACCCTCGGATTGCCTCATAATATGGGAAGTAGCCCAGCCTACGCAGTAGATAGTTTGCGCAGTGCAAGTTTCACAAAAAAGTACGGAACGGCTCCTTCCATTATGGATTATGCCCGTTTCAATTATGTTGCCCAACCAGAGGATAAAGGCGTAGCTCTAATGCCAGATATCGGAATTTATGACAAGTATGCCATCGAATGGGGTTATCGACCGATATTGACAGCAAAAATGGCCGACGACGAAAAGAAAACCTTGGACAGCTGGATTTTAAAGCATGCAGGTGATCCGATGTACCGTTTTGGCAGACAACAAAGTGGAGGTGTTATTGATCCAAGCAGTCAAACTGAAGATTTGGGTGATGATGCCATGAAGGCTAGTGCATATGGTATCGCAAATATGAAACGTATGATGCCCAACCTCATCAAATGGACCGCTGAAGATGGGAAAGATTATGATGATTTAGAAACCATGTATGATCAACTTTTAGGTCAGTTCAATAGATATATGGGACATGTTGCAGCGAATATCGGAGGGGTATATGAATATTATAAAACCTACGATCAGGAAGGTGCAGTTTACACTCATGTTGATAAGGCAAAGCAAAAAGAAGCGATGGAGTTCCTCCAAAATCAGTTGTTTGACACACCAGAATGGATGATTGACAATAATATTTTCAATAAGATTGAAAGTGCTGGGAATATCGAGCGTATCAGAAACATGCAGACCAGAACATTGAACAATCTTCTTGATTTTGGTAGTATGGCTCGTTTAAGTGAAAACGAAACTATTAATGGAAAAAATGCTTATAGTCTTTTAAACATGATGCAAGATTTACGTAAAGGCATCTTTAGTGAATTGAGCAGCGGAAGAGCCATCGACCCATACAGAAGAAATTTACAACGTGCTTATATAGAGCGTATGGAATATTTGATAACCAAGGAGCAAACCCCAGTTCCGGCCCAATTTAGACGTTTTATCTCAAGAACTAGTGTCGATGTCAACCAGTCTGATATTAGAGCTATTACAAGAGCAGAATTGAAAACTTTGCAAAGCTCTGTACGTTCGGCAGTGGGAAGAACAAGCGATACAATGAGTAGAATTCATCTGCAAGATGCTATGGAGCGTATTGATGCGATTTTAAATCCAAATGGATAAGAATTAAAAATCATATTATTGAAAAGGCTTCCGATTGGGAGCCTTTTTATTTCAATATCTTTTCAATGCCATTTCTATAAGCCTCAAAATCAATCAAATTATTATGGTTAGCTCCTTCTATTTGTATGAATTTTGCCTGATTTTCTGGTATAACTTCATATAATTTTTTACCAAGTTTAATTGGTACTACAATGTCATCTGTTCCGTGAAAAATAGCTATTGGACATTCCACGTTCTTGATAAATTCGAATGTTGGGATTTTATATTTAAGCAATTGTCTTATCGGTAAAAATGGAAATCTATGTTGGGCGATATCTACCATACTGTAATAGGGTGTTTCTAAAATAAGTTGTATTGGATTATTTTTTGAGGCCACATATGCGGCCATACCTGTACCCAAAGATCTACCATAGAGTGTAATATCTGCTTCATCATACAGTTTACTAATGTATTTATAACATTCTAAGGCATCTTCATAAAGCACCTTTTCATTCAATTTCCCAGTGCTTTTCCCGTAGGTTCTGTAATCCATAATAAACACGTCATACTCCTGCTTGACGAAATATTCTGCAATCAATCCCCAACGTGATAAATCGCCAGCATTCCCATGAAAATAGAGAATGACGCCTTTAGGGTTGACTGATTTAAAATGAACGGCATTAATGACTGCACCATCAGTCATATTTAAAAATACTTCTTCAAATGGTTGTGAAAATTGATACTCAAAATCTTCCGCCAAAACTGTTGGTCTGAAGAGAATTTTTTCTTGGATAAAATATAAAGAGGTACCAATCATAACATAAAGTCCTAAAAGGACAAAAAGAGTTTTTATTATTTTATGGTTTCGAACTATGTTGAACATTGATACTGGTAGTTGTTAGGTCAATCGATTGTGGCTTTGTATTCAGAATATCATGTATCATTTGATGATACGATTCAAAATTATTGAGATCTTTATGTCCTCCACCAATCACAGTATGCAATTTTGTGCGCTTCGGATTGATTTGCGATAATTTTACACTTGTTTTATATGGAATCAATTTATCATTGGTGCCGTGAATAATATGAATTGGACATTGAACATATTTTAACCATTTATAAGTCGGCAATGGATATTTCATCAATAATGATAAAGGCATAAATGGCGCATAACGCTTGGTCACGTTTTTCAAACTATAATAGGGAGCATCTAAAATCAGTAATTTGGGGTTGTTCATCGAAGCCAATTTTGCAGCAAAGCCAGAGCCAAGTGAACGACCATACAAAATGATGTGATCTTCTGATGTCAGTTCTTTTAGCTTATTATAAATTTCCTGTAAATCGCGCTTGATCGCTTTTTGTGATCGCCTTCCTGTACTTTTCCCGAAACCTCGATAGTCAACCATCAAAACATTATATCCGTGCCTCGTAAAATCAACAGCAAATTTGCCCCAACCCTTGATACTTTTAGAATTTCCTTTGAGATACAATACCACTCCTTTAGATTCGCCCTTCGGAATAAATCGGATGCCATTGATGACAGCACCATCTCTTGTTTCAAGATTATGTTCTTCAATATCCTGATTCTCATAATTAAACTGAAAATCTTTTGGAAGTTTTTCTGGCTTGAAAAGCATGTAATCCTGCAAATAATACAACGCAACACTAATCGCAATATAGATGACAAGAACCGTAATTAATATAGATAGCCAATAAACCATTTGGTCATAATTTGTTCCTACAAGATATAAAAAAAGGTTTTAGCATTAACTAAAGCCTTTTAATTATGAAATGCTGTCATATCGGGCGGAGCCGAGATCGGGTTCTCGGCTTCGCTCGAACTGGCAGTTAATACTACATTAAAGTCCTAAAACATCTACTCCCTGATCGAAAACAACGTCTACAGGAATGTTGGCTTCTGTCAAACGATCCAAATCGGCCTGCAATTCAGCTGAAATGACACCTTTTTCATTTACCAAATTCGCAACACCATCATAATCACCATCACCTTGAAGTGTTAAAATCATATTAGACATATCTTTCATTGCCACTATCATTTGATCAAAATCAACTTTGTAGGTTCCATCTTCGCTTTTGGTAAACGCACCTTTTTCCTTGAAGAAGTTAAAACGAATCATATTTGCTTTTCCATGGGCACTTGAAGCTCCAAAACGAACGGAACGGAAGATTCCGGCCATAAATGTGACCATATTGTCTTTTAGATCTTCCTTCAGTTCTCCTTTAGCATTCAACTGTTGAATCATATACAACCCAAGAATATCTGCCTTTCCCTCTTCTAAAGCACTTGAATGTTCTTTGAGCGCTGTTCTAACAGATCCTTTGCCATTGATAGTATTTTTAATTCCCAATCCATGTGCTACTTCGTGGAACATTGTGTTGGCAAAAAACGCGTCAAAAGTAATATGCTTACGTTGACTTTCATCGATTAAAACGTCAGAAATTGGCATCATGATTTTATCAAACTTCGCCCGCATTGCATTTTTAAGCTGTAAGCGTCGAGTGCCTTTTTTCAGTTGTACTTCTTCATCATTTGGTAAATTGATCGCTATTGTTTTACTACCAGCGTTGCAATCACCAGCGTAATAGACCACATCATAGGCATTTAAATCGCTATCGGTTCCGGGTTTTTCTTTTTTGTAGGCCTTATCGACAGGCAATCCCTCTTGAAGTTCTGGCAGATAGGCACTAAAACGAGCAAGGCGATCACTCCATTCCATATCTTTGATAAGTACATAGCCTTCGTGCGCTGCTTTGTTACCAAATAATTGATCTTCATAAGTTTCGATTGGACCAATGACTATGTCCAGTGTATTCGTTTTCATATCCATCCAAGCCAAATCACTCGGTTGATACTTGTCATCTAATAAAGCTTTTGCTCTTAATTCCAAATATTTTTTCAGTCCAGCATCGTCTGCCAGTTTAGAAGCTTCCAATAATAAGTCTGAAACTTCCTTAACTTCTGTTTCAAATTGTTTGTGATAAGGAATAGTGTATAACATCCCTAAAGAATCACGTCGTACAAAATTGTAGATACTTGTTTTGTTGTTCAGCTCTGCAGCTTCGAATTCTTCCTTGGTCATATCCTTCGGATAGAAATTAGCTCCAGCTGGTTTTGGCCCTACACCTTCTACAAAAGGTTCATTTCCATCTAATCTATCCCATGGACCATAATTAATTTTCGAAAACTTTTTAATGTCTTCATCTGAAATGGAATTGAGCAAAGAATCTTTAGCTCCATAGGCTTCATACCAAAACAAATCATTCATTTTATCCGCTGCTTTGATAAGTAACGGAATCATTTTTCGTTCATTTTCAGAAAGCTTACTGACGTCGGATGTCAGTTTTACACTAACATACTTATCCAGTTTTTTCTGCATTTCCGATTGGGTAGGCTCTTCGTTCATGGGTTCTTCCTTCTTTTCTTCCTTACAGGAAAAAGTCAGTAAAATGACCATCGAACATAGAATTATTTTTTTCATAATGTGTTTTATTGATTGACCTCAAAGTTAATTAAATCATTCCTGCTTTTCAACATATTTTGCAATTGGTATATCATTGATAAAAACATTATCCAAAACGCCATTCCCATTTAAGATATAAACCAAAGCATAGGTATTATTAGGCAATGAATCCTGCTGTGCTTTAAGATACGCTAATTCAGCATTATAGGCTTTTAACTCATTCATATAAAACTCATCAAACGGAAATGAAAAATTGATTTTCTTTTCATAGGTATTGTACCAATCAACTTGGGCTTTCACATAATCGCCACTTTCAGGTACATCTCTCGACACCGTCTCCACCATAGCAAACCCCAAAGTATCCGTTTTGAGGGCTATATATATCGGTTCGTAATTCGTCCAAGTTGAATCATTGGAAAGTACTGAAGTGATGTCATAATTGAGATGAATGTACTTACCCTTAAAAGGATCTGACGGATCAACAGGCCGTGTTTTAAATTTGTAGGCAGTTCCTGTCTTGATGATGGCTTCTTGATCGAGAATCATTTTAGCAGGAATATAGATTTGAGCTAAAACAAGTAATACAAAAATCAAGAATATATAGATTGGTTTCATATTTTATTATTTAAATTTTCAAAAGTTTTCTTTCTTTTTAACATAACGTAATTGGTCAAAAAGAATCCTAGTCCGACACTCACAAACAGCAATCCACGAATCACATAACTCAAATCAGTATCAAAAAACCGACATACGACCAAGGCAGTGATAATCAACAAACCATAATTCAGGATTCCAAAATGGAATTTATCTGTGCCGATCTTTATCGTTACCAATCCTAGCGCAAATATGAGAATGTTCACAAGTATAGTTGGGATAAGGTTATCTGCCATTCCAACAAAAAACAATAATGTAAAAATGATGAATACGAAATGGAACAGGTTAAATCGCTTTACCCATTGCTTTGAATACGAATAAATGAGCACTGCCAAGGCCAAACAAAAAAGGATTAATGCAATGTAGAATTCTTGTGATAGGAATTCATTTTTAGTCATACTAAATTCCCATATCCAATTAAAACTCGTTAACAGTAACATAATCACTGTTCCGACAGAACCAAAAATGAGGTAACCATTTCGTCGTAACTTCTGATCATCAAAACTAGGGATCTTTCCGATGTTATAAAAAAGACCAAATAAAATGACATACATCAAATATCCAAAATCATCATTTTGCTCTACAAAAACACCTAATGTAATGATCAAACTCAATGGCAACAACCAATTAAAAATAGACGTAATATTGGCTTCCGGACGATGCTTCAACAGTTGTAAATAATGTGGTAACAAAAATGCTATTAAAAGCAAATACAACCAAGGTGTTTCTCCAATGGATTCATAGCCATAACCCAAGTTACAGGCATAAAAAGTTGAAAACACAATATGAAGGATAGCCACTGCATTAGACTTCAGCAAATACACCAATGGTAAACAGAGCACAATCCATGTTAAAATATAAGAACTCAAATCACCAGGAATATTATAAATCTGACTTACCAAGGCGATGCTAGAGCCGACCGCGAAAAACAGGAAGGTCCCTGAAGCTTCTTTCCAAGTTGTACTTTTCTTTTTTAGAATGGAATAACCAGCGAATAATTGTCCCAAAACTAGAGGCAAAAATGCAAAGATAGTTTTCACTGGTCGTGTAAATTCATCCCAATTGTGAGCCATAATCAGTATGATTCCCAATCCAACCAATAGAGATCCTAAGACTCCAAATACTGTGAATAATCTATTGGGACCATCGCTTTGCTTTGATAGATAATACTGCCGGATTTTTAGAGCTATATCCTCCGAAATAACTTGATTTTTTATCAATTCAGGTAATTCATTTAAGAGTTTTGAATTCATTCGATTTTGTTTTGTAGTTAAATGTAATCTTTTATTCCTTTGTTTTAAAACCTCGCCATCTCATAACTGACGAGGTTTAAGGTCAACTGACCCATCATCAAAATAAAAAGATCATGTATACAATAATTCCTTCAGCGATTCCTGTAACGATACTCATTCCAAGAAGATCTTTTATCTTACTTTTTAAGAAAAAAATAGCACTCAAAATAGCCATGATGGCGGCCAACAAAATTTCCAAGGCTTCTATTTGTGATAATAAATAAGTGATTCCTGTAAAAGCTGCTGTTATAATAACTGTAACAATACAGAATTTGATCACTTCCTGTTTGGAATAATTCCCTTCAATAAAACCATTTCGTAAATCTCTCAAAATCGACAAAATAAAAAGCAAAGGAACCACTGATAAAAACGGTGCAAATACAACTTTGATACCTTTTACAACTGACAAATCATTGTAAAAGAAAAATGCGATTGCAGTAAACGCTAATAAACCTGTTACAATAATCGATTGAAAAGTGAATAATAATTCACGTTTACCTGAATTGGTTTTTGGTGACGGATTACTTGAGATAATTGGATTCATGATTTTTAAATTTTGATGATTAAACGTTTATTTTGATTAAGTGGATAAAAAGAACACATGGATAGCCAGTGAGAGCAACACCCCACTTAATAGTCCGTTTGCTCTAAGACTGTTATATAAAATATAATTGAGGACATAACTACTAATGGTTGTGGAATTGATGAGATGCGCAAAAATGAGATGATCTTCTAGTTTCTGACCTGTTAGATACTCTGTTAATTGCATCGTCCCTACTCCAATAACAATAGCAAGTAGTAATAATATGGTGGCAGGCTTTTGATTTTTGAGTTTGTATTCGTCAGTGTTTTGAGGCAAAAAATGCTCAATCAATAGAAATCGAACAAAAAAGAGCATTGGAATGGGAAACAAAATAGATGCAATAATTTTAATGACATCCTTAAAGGTTTTTATTTCATCATATCCCAAAAAAACCAGATAGATAAATACCACAACTGAAACACCAGTTGTAATAATAAAGGCCATGTTTGCATTTTTAAGTTTCATTGTGAGTCTTAAAAATTGGTTGGCACACTTGCATTAGACGCCAGGAAAGCAACACATTCATTATAAGTTTCTATACACTCCTTTGAAACACGACTGGAATTAAGAGCGATTACGAACAGAAAAGCTGCAAAAAGCGTTGTTTTGATCAGTGACTTCATTTTGTTTTGTTTTAATGATTACATGACAAATTTGCGATAGTTAAACTAGAATATAAATTTAATTTTTTTAAATAACTGACGATATATTTATGGATTTATATCAATTAACTATTATATTTATAGTAATAAAACATATAATACTGACGATTTAATGACCGATTTAAAAGCTGTTATTTCTATATTCTCTTCAGAAGAACAATTACGTTTTGTAAATTATCTAGAAAAGAAGAACAAACGGGACGATACCAAAAACATCAAGTTGTTTAAGTTGCTTTTGGAAGGTGAAGATTCACAAGATATATGTTTTAAATTATATAAGAATGGCAAAAAAAACGCTTACCATGCATTGAGAAAACGCCTTTATAATTCGTTGATTGATTTTATCGCGACTGCTAAAATGGAAGAAGAAAATTCAGTCGATATGCAACTCATAAAATATATCGTGGCATCAAGATCGTTTTTGCTTTATAACCAATACGAAGCGGCATATAAAATTTTAGATAAAGCAGAAATACTTGCAAAAGAACATCTTCTTTTTCCCATTTTGAATGAGATCTATCACACTAAAATTCAATATGCGTATACAAATCCGAAGGTTGACATTGAAGCAACTATCAAAGTTTTTAAAGAGAATCAAAAACAGCATTACAGAGAAGACCAGCTCAATATAGTCTATGCAAAAATCCGCCAAACATTGAGTGATATTACTTATAGAGGTGAAGTCATAGATTTTCAGACTATATTAAAAGAAACACTAGCCGAGCACAATATTGATATCAATGAATCACTATCGTTCAAATCGTTATACCAGTTAATGAAAATTGTAAGTATCTCTGCGTTCGTGACAAATGATTATTTAAAAATTGAATCCTTTTTATTAGATACTTATGAGGCCATCCAACATCGAAAAACAAAAGACAACCAGCTGTATTATCACATCGAAGTTCTTTATATTATTGCCAACACTTTGTTCCGAAACAAAAAATTTGAAGAATCCATGTCTTATTTAGAAAAGATGCGTGGATACATGATTCAAAATAAGAACAAACATTACAATACTTTTAAGTTAAAGTATCATTTGCTTTTAGGATTAAATTATAACTATTCTAACCAACAAGGCAAGGCAATTCAATTGTTAGAGCAATTTAAAATCAATAAGCATCCTGATATAGAGTCATTGTTGGATATCTATTTGAGCCTGGTGATGTTTTACGTTCAGAATAAAGACTTTAAAAAAGCAATGAATCTGTTTTCGAAATTTTACCATACAGATAATTGGTATCAGGAAAGAGCAGGAAAAGAATGGACTATCAAGAAAAACCTTATTGAAATCATACTACATATCGAATTGGAACATCTCGATTTGGTAGAATCACGATTAAAAAGTTTTAAACGAACATATTCTAATTATTTAAAACAAATCAATCAAGAACGCGTACTCACCTATTTGAATTTGTTAGAACATTACCATAAAAATCCGGAACAAATCAGAACAATCCAATTTAAAAAGAAAGTAGAATACTCCTTCGAATGGCTCGAAGCGAGACGTGAAGATATTTTCGTCATGAGCTTTTATGCTTGGTTAAAAAGCAAAATGGAAAACAAACCATTATTCTCAACAACTTTAGAGCTAATCTCAATGGCACAAGCTGTTAAATAGTAGTTAAAAATCTGTTTCAGATTAAACCAATAAAAAATCGTTGAGTCATAGTAGTACAAACAATAAAAAATAATAAAAAATGAAAAACCTATTAATGATAGCAATCGCATTTTTAACGATAAATGCAACAGCACAAGAAAGAAAAAAAGAAGGTCAAAAAGGTGAAATGAAAGAGCGAATGGAGATGCGCAATAAGATGACTCCTGAAGAAACGGCCAATCTTAAAACAAAGAAAATGACCCTACATTTAGACTTAACAGAAAAGCAACAATCGGAAGTTGAAAAACTACTTTTGGATCAAGCAAAAACCCGTACAGCCAAAATGGAAGAATTTAAATCAAGAAGAGAAATGGCTGATGGTGAGAAACCTTCAAAAGAGGAACGTTTAAAAATGGCCAACGCACGTTTAGACCATCAAATAGAGATGAAGAAGAAAATGAAAGCCATTTTAAATGCAGAGCAATATGAGAAGTTTGAGAAAATGCAAGAAAAAAGACAAGGCATGAAAGGTCATAAAGCAAGAATGCAAAAACAAAAAGAATAATCTTGTTGATTGATTAAGTTGGTTTTAGCACAAAAAGGCATTGGTTTTTTAATCAATGCCTTTTTTATTTGTGTTTTTGGCTTAAAAATTATTACTTTAGTACGCTACTATTAAAAAATTAAAACTGATGAAAAAATTAATAACACTTTGCTTTTTTGCCTTTGCTATGATCTTAGGAACACAATCGGCTGCATCACAAAATATAATTGAGATCAACTCACTTGCCGCCGAAAAAACACAGGAGCTTAAAAAAGTAATTAAATTCACTGATGAGACCGCAGATTTGATCTATAAAACATATCAAATTTACGAGCAGAAAAAATACGATTTAGAACAATTAAACGCTAGAGGCGAATCAGTCGCTAAAGACGACGTGAAAAAAGTTGAAAACATTTTAAGTGAGCAATTCAAAACAATCTTTACAGAAGAAGAATTTGAACGCTATCTTGAATTTGAAAAGAATCAAAAATAAGAAACAGTGTTCATCATTTTAAAAGGCAATCAAGATCTTGATTGCCTTTTACGATTTATAATTTATAACAACTTTGCCACATGTTCTACTGCGGCAATGGTTTTATCCAAATCATCATATGTTAAGGCATCGCATATAAACCAAGTTTCAAATGCACTGGGAGCAATATAAATGCCTTCCTTTAGCATGCCGTGAAAAAAGGTTTTGAAGGTATCGTTATTAGCATTGACTGCCGATTCAAAATCGGTAACTGGCATCACATCAAAATGAATGGAGATCATAGAACCTACCCTATTGATAGTGTGCTCAATACCACTTGAATCGAATGCTCTCGAAAAACCATGATGCAAATATTCGGTTTTTTTTGCCAGTCGACTAAAAATTTCGGTGTCGTTATTCAATTCCGTAAGCATTGCAAAGCCCGCCGCCATTGCAATAGGATTCCCACTCAAAGTTCCAGCTTGATAGACGGGTCCTATTGGCGCTAGATAATCCATAATCTCTTTACGCGCTGCAAACGCACCCACTGGTAAACCACCACCAATTACCTTTCCAAAGCAAACAACGTCTGCATTTACCCCATAAAGTTCTTGTGCACCGCCTTTTGCCAATCGAAAACCAGTCATTACTTCATCGAATATGAGCACTATATGATGGTCATCACATAGCTGTCTTAAAGATTGTAAGAAATCATTATCAGGTGGAATGCAACCCATATTCCCCGCAACTGGCTCAATAATAATACAAGCAATTTCATCGGTATTCGCCGCAATCAAATCAGTTACATTTTGAATATCGTTGTAGCGTGCCAACAAAGTGTCTTTTGCTGTTCCAATAGTCACTCCAGGACTGTTAGGTGTCCCAAACGTAACTGCGCCACTTCCAGCAGCAATCAAGAACGCATCGCTATGACCATGATAGCAACCTGCAAACTTGATGATTTTATCTTTTTTTGTATATCCTCTAGCCAACCGCACCGCACTCATGCAAGCTTCTGTACCAGAATTGACAAATCGTATTTTATCGATGTTTGGGACCATTGAAGTTGCCAGTTCCGCAATCTTGGTTTCAATTTCTGTAGGCATCCCAAAAGAAGTTCCTAGTTTGGCCTTTTCAATCACAGCATTAACTACTGGATCGTAGGCATGGCCTAAAATCATTGGCCCCCAAGAATTAATGTAGTCTATATATGTGTTTCCATCCTCATCGTAAACATATGCCCCTTTTGCCGATTTTGCAAAAATCGGTTTGCCTCCTACAGCTTTAAATGCTCTTACAGGTGAATTGACACCACCTGGAATGACCTGTTCAGCATGCTTAAAAAGTGTACTACTTCGTTGATATGACATGATTAATTGGATTTAATAATGAGTTTTTGGCCTAGTTTTAAATCATAATTTTTCATGTCATTCATTTTTTGTAGTTCCTGAATACTAATATTATATTGCTTTGACAATGAATACATGGTGTCCCCTTTGACGACCTCATGAGTGACCATTTTTGAGAGAGTTTGCATCGTCCTAGTTCTTTCACTGCGAGGCGTGCCAAGTACTTCTTCATCAAATTTATAAAGCTGAAAACGTTCAATTAAGCTAATTAACTTTTCTGGATATTTCTTGTCGGTTGCATAACCTGCAGCGCGCAATCCTTTGGCCCAACTTTCATAATCGTCTTCATCGTACTTAAATAACCCAGCATAACGGCTTCGTTTTGCTAAAAAAACAGAATGGTCTTCAAAAGACTCTTCAGCACGCTTATATTTTCGAAAGCACTCTTGACTTCTATCATCATCATGATAAATTTTTTCTCCCGTCCAATCATGGCATTTAATTCCAAAATGATTGTTGCCTTCTTGAGCCAAACGACCTTTTCCTGAAGAAGATTCCAAAATACCTTGTGCCAAAGTAATACTGGCAGGCACCTTAAAGCGACGCATTTCTTCTTGCGCAATCTCACTGTAACTGGCAATATATTCTTCAGTGCTATTAGCAAATGTCTTGCGAATTTCAGGATTTACAACAATTTCTGAAGGCGTTTCGGCAGGCGTTCCAGATTCATCGGTCTTCGTCTTTACAGCTACACGTTCCGTTCTTTGAGGTGCATTCTTCTTTTTTGTGATAATGCGTTTTTTAGAACCGCAGCTCACAATCATTAGACCAAGCATAAAAATAATAAGGATTCGCTTCATAAAAATATATCAACCTATCAAGGGTAGGCTTTTTTCTTTTAAAATTAAATTCATACCATCAATTCCCTGTAATCCACCAGTATGAATAGCGAGAATTTTTGAACCTTTGGGAAAGAAACCTTTCTTTATCAAATCATAAATTCCGAACATCATTTTTCCTGTGTAAATAGGGTCTAATGGAATCTTGTTCTGGCACTTGAATGCATTTATAAAACTTATTAATTCAAGATTTATTTTAGCATATCCACCGAAATTATAGTCATTAACAAGATTCCAATTACTTTTGGTGGCAAATTTAGCGATTTCTTCTTGTAAAAAATCACCTTTTAAGGCTGGAAATCCAAGAAATTTTTGATGGGGTTGACTGCTGTTTATCAACCCAGAGATAGTGCCTCCTGTCCCAACCGAACAACAAATATAATCAAAAATGATATCTTCCTCCGTGAGGATTTCTTCACAGCCCTTAACAGCCAAATGATTCGTGCCACCTTCAGGAATCAAATAAAAATCACCAAACTCATTTATCAGGCTCTTAACAAAATGCAATGATGATTTATTCCGATAATCTTCGCGTGAAATGAACTTAAAAACCATACCGCAATCGTATGCAAATTTTAAGGTCGGATTGGTATCTACTTTATTAAACAGCTCCTCTCCTCTAATGATGCCTACCGTTGAAAACCCAAATTCTTGACCTGCTGCCGCAACCGCCGCAATATGGTTTGAAAAAGCGCCTCCAAATGTGAGTAATGTTTTTTTATTTTGCCTCTGTGCTTCTTCTACATTGTATTTGAGTTTTCGGAATTTATTACCCGAAACTTGTGGATGGATAAGATATTCTGGCTTAAGGCTAATTTCACAATCAAATTCATTAGAAAAATCTAATTGGATATTTGCTTTTTGAGAAAGATTAAGACTTGAAAACACTTTAGAAATGAGTCTGGTTCATGGTGTAAAATTACCAAAATATTTTACATTAAACCATCTAAATTGCCTACCATAACTTACAGTAAAACAGTTTTATAGCTAAAATTAAGCCAATTGACCTTATTTCATTAAATTTTGGGATGCAGAGAATGAAATTGCATCAATTCTACTGTCTTTAGATAACGATACACAAATTCACATGGTTTTATAAATACTTCAAAGCATCAAAAACAGGTGTGTTGTACTTTTACAATTATTATTTATTTTGTATAACTATAATAGGATTTATTTACTAAACTGTATAGTTGTTTTAGGACAGGTCACACCCAACACCTATCTCTAGATACTCCCTACATAAGCCGTATAAACTATATAAATAAAACGCCTCAATGGTGCAAAAAATCTAGCCCTTAAAGATAACGCATAAAGCTCCAAAAAGGGAGCCTGTTAAGATAACCCAATGAGCCTTCATGTGCATAGGCCTCCTGTTCAAAAGAAATATTCCGATACGCCAAAGAGCAGCATCTATAATGCAAATACCTTATCAAAAACTCTAGGGCATACCACACGAAAAATGGTAGTATTAAGAGCTCCAATTGTTGGCGCAAATGAATCTTCTCATGGTTGACAAAGCGTTTGTCTCCCTTTAAAAAATCATGTTTGATAAACACAAATGGAAACAAAGTAATAGCTGTATAACCCTTTGGAACCATATATTTAGAAACTAAAATCATAGTGAAAGGTCTTCAAAAATCTATCCAATTTACATTATCTTTGTAATATATGAAGAAAATTGTCCCACTAGAAGAAGGCGATTATTATCTAACACCCGAAGGCTATCGTTGTTTTACCGAACAATATCTTTTAAAACGCGGCTATTGTTGCGAAAGTGGATGTAGACATTGCCCTTATGGTTTCAATAATATTTCATTAAAAAAAAAGTAATGTCAGTAACTGCGATATCCTTTGAAGCACAGATTAAAGAAGGAATACCTAATGTTTTGCCTTCTTCAAAACCGTTTAACAATTCTATAAACCATGCACCAAAGCGAAAGGACATCTTATCCGCAGAAGAAAAAAAACTGGCCCTTCGCAACGCGTTGCGCTATTTTGATAAAAAACACCATGCAGAGCTTTTACCAGAATTCCAACAGGAGTTAGAAGTTTACGGAAGAATTTACATGTATCGTTTACGGCCAGATTATAGAATGTACGCGAGGCCAATTGAAGAATATCCTGCAAAATCAAAACAAGCAGCAGCGATCATGTTAATGATCCAAAACAATCTGGACTATGCTGTAGCACAACATCCACATGAGCTTATTACTTATGGAGGAAATGGAGCCGTATTTTCCAATTGGGCACAATACAGATTGACCATGAAATATTTATCAGAAATGAATGAAGGACAAACACTGGTCATGTATTCTGGACACCCAATGGGTTTATTTCCTTCACATACAGAAGCACCAAGAGTAGTTGTTACAAATGGAATGATGATTCCAAATTACTCGAAACCTGATGATTGGGAAAAATTTAATGCACTCGGCGTCACCCAATATGGACAGATGACTGCTGGTAGCTACATGTATATCGGACCTCAAGGAATTGTTCATGGAACAACAATTACAGTTTTAAATGGATTTAGAAAGATAAAAAAATCACCAAAAGGCAACTTGTTTGTCACATCAGGATTGGGCGGAATGAGCGGTGCACAGCCTAAAGCAGGCAACATAGCAGGATGTATAACTGTATGCGCAGAAGTGAACCCTAAAATCACTCAAGTGCGTTTAGACCAAGGTTGGATAGACGAAAAGATAATCGATCTAGACGCATTGGCTGCAAGGGTAAAATTGGCCAAGAGTAAAAATGAAACAATATCCATAGCCTATTTAGGAAACATTGTCGACGTATGGGAGACATTCGATAAAGAAAATATATATGTTGATTTAGGTAGCGACCAAACCTCCTTGCATAATCCTTGGGCTGGGGGTTATTACCCTGTGGACATGTCATTTATAGATGCCAATGAAATGATGGCAAGTAATCCTAAACTGTTTAAAGAAAAAGTACAGGGAACACTGCGTCGCCATGCGAATGCAATAAATAAGCACACAGCCAAAGGCACTTACTTTTTTGATTATGGTAATGCCTTTTTATTGGAAGCATCTCGTGCAGGTGCCGATGTAATGGCAGAAAATGGCATTGATTTCAAATATCCAAGCTACGTACAGGATATTATGGGACCCATGTGTTTCGACTATGGTTTTGGACCGTTCCGTTGGGTCTGCACGTCTGGTAAACCCGAAGATTTAGCAAAAACAGATAAAATTGCCTGTGATGTTTTGGAAGAAATTAAAAAACAGGCACCACAAGAAATACAACAACAAATGGCCGATAACATCCAATGGATAAAAGGTGCTCGAGAAAATAAATTGGTCGTTGGTTCCCAAGCAAGGATCTTATATGCTGATTCTGAAGGACGCATGAAAATCGCCAAAGCGTTTAATGACGCAATTAACAATAAAGAAATAGGTATAATCGTTTTAGGTCGTGATCACCATGATGTATCCGGAACCGACTCTCCATATAGAGAAACTAGTAACATTTATGATGGTTCGCGTTTTACCGCTGATATGGCAATACAAAACGTCATCGGTGATAGCTTTAGAGGCGCTACTTGGGTAAGCATCCATAACGGTGGAGGTGTTGGCTGGGGCGAAGTCATAAATGGAGGATTTGGTATGGTTCTTGATGGTACTAAAGATGCGGAAAGACGCCTAAAATCAATGCTTTTTTGGGATGTGAATAATGGAATAGCGAGGCGAAGTTGGGCAAGAAATGAAGAAGCAGTGTTTGCCATAAAACGTGCTATGGAGACCGAACCTAATTTACGCGTTACCCTTCCCAATGAAGTTGATGACACACTATTGAACTCGTTATAATTTAAAAATAAAAGCAATGAAAAGAAATTTAATTACATTACCGATCATAATGCTCCTTTTGGTAGTAACGTCTTGTAGCTCCGTTAGAGTTGCAGCGGACTATGATAAGAATGCTAGTTTTAACGACTATAAAACATTTGCATTTTACAAACCAGGCATTGACAAAGCCGAAATAAGTGATTTGGACAAAAGAAGAATTCTTCGAGCCATAGAAGCAGAACTTATGTCGAAAGGACTTACCAAATCTGAAGATCCTGATATGTTAGTTAGCATATTTACAAAATCCCAGCAACGAGTAGATGTTTATAATAATGCCTGGGGCTGGGGAGGCTGGGGCTGGGGAGGTTTCGGACCAGGTTGGGGCTGGGGAGGTTTCGGACCAGGTTGGGGATGGGGCTGGAACCAACCAAGCGTATCAACAACAACCGAAGGTACTTTATATATCGATCTAATTGATTCAAAGAAAAAGGAACTCATTTGGCAAGGTATGGGAACAGGTTACATCTCAAAAAATATGGAAAAAAAGGAAGAGCGTATTAGAGAATTCGTAACGAAAGTTATGGAAAAATATCCTCCTGAAACTAAATAATAACAAAAAAAGGCTTGAATTATTCAAGCCTTTTTTTTGTATATCAGATGAGCAATTATAACATTTTTAAATATTGATTGTATTGCTCCACAGTTAGGATTTGCTTTAATCTATGCGTTTTAGCATCATTAAGTTCTAACAATTCAGCTTTACGTTTCTCCACATTTTTTTGATCGCGAATAATTGTGTTTTTCTTTTCATACACTTCTGTAAATAGCAAGCGTATTTTTTCTTTTTGATCAGAAGTTAATTCTAACACCTGATCCATATTTGAATAGTTTTCAACTTTTTCAATAGAAATTTCCTTTTCAGTTTTAGAAACTAATTTTTTATCGGCTTTTTGAGCGAAAGAATATTGAACGCCTACATACGATAGCATCAAGAAGCTAAAAAATATAATATTTGATTTCATTGCTGTATTCTAATTAAACTTTTACAGAGGTTTAAGATACAAAAAATTGTATATCTAAAGAATTATTTATGTTTTAGTGTTCTCTATAAAAAGTATATCTTTGCCGACTTTTAGATTCACGCACTATGACCTTACTACAAAAGACCATTAAAAACTTCACTCAAAATCCAAAAAACGATATTCTATCAGGCTTAACGGTAGCTTTAGCCCTCATTCCTGAAGCAGTCGCATTTGCATTTGTTGCAGGCATAGATCCCCTTGTAGGTCTTTATGGTGCTTTTATGATGGGTATTGTAACCGCTCTATTTGGAGGAAGACCCGGCATGATCAGTGGAGCTACAGGCGCTATGGCCGTTGTGATGGTACATTTGATACAGAAAGGAAATGAAGTTGGAATGTCTCTACAAACACCAATCGAAAATCTTGGATTGCAATGGCTATTCATTACACTCCTTTTTGTGGGTGGCATACAAATACTTGCAGGAGTTTTTAAATTAGGAAAATTTGTTAGATTGATTCCCCATCCAGTTATGATGGGATTTGTAAACGGACTAGCAATTGTCATATTCTTATCCCAGCTTGGTCTGTTTAAAGAAACTGTAAATGGGCAAACAACATATATGACGGGACATGCTTTATGGACCATGTTAGGCTTTGTAACATTGACCATGGCAATAATGTTTGGACTTCCTAAACTAACAAAAAAAGTTCCTGCAGCTTTGGTTGCAATCGTTGTTGTGGCTTGTATAACGATCTTTGGAGGCATAGAGGTGAGTACAGTAGGGTCGTTTATCAAGGAAGGTGGTGGAACAGGTCTTCAAGGTGAATTACCATCTTTCCAAGCTCAAATTTTTGGTTTGTTTGACACCCTTCAAGGGCATTGGAATTTAATTTTTTCCACTGCTTTTATCCTGGCGGCTGTAGGATTAATCGAGTCCTTAATGACCTTAAATTTAATTGATGAATTAACAGAAACTAGAGGTAGTGGTAATCGAGAGTGTGTTGCACAAGGAAGTGCAAACTTACTGAATGGTCTATTCGGAGGCATGGGTGGATGTGCTATGATCGGTCAATCAATTATCAATGTCAATTCCGGTGGTCGTGGACGACTATCAGGTGCTGCAGCTGCGATAGCATTGCTTTGCTTCGTGTTATTTGGAGCTCCGTTAATCGAACAAATACCAATTGCTGCGTTAGTCGGTGTCATGTTCATGGTTGTGATAGGTACCTTTGCGTGGAGTAGTTTTAGAATTCTTCACAAAATCCCGTTGGCGGACGCTTTCGTTCTGATAGCTGTATCCGCTATTACTGTATGGCAAGATTTAGCGGTTGCAGTAATAGCTGGTGTGATTATGTCGGCACTAGTTTTTGCTTGGAAAAGTGCTACAATGATTAGAGCCCGCAAGCATATTAAGGATGATGGCACCAAAGTTTATGAAATTTGGGGTCCATTATTTTTTGGTTCGATCCAAAATTTTAATTTAAAATTTGATCCCAAAAATGATCCAGATGAAGTAGAAATTGATTTTATAGAGTCTAAAGTTAGTGACCATTCTGGAATTGAAGCTTTGGAAAATCTCGCAGATAAGTATATCGTATTGGGAAAGAATATTAAATTCACCCATTTAAGTCAAGACTGTATTACTCTGTTGCTAAAAGCTAATCCAGGTTTCAACAAAGTTATTGAGACCGCAATTGATGATCCTAGATATTATGTTGTTTCAGATGTAATGGATAGTGAGGTTTAAAGTGGTTGGCTGTTGGTTAAAATAAATTTTACTCGATTCGATTGCTAGAAACAAGGAACTATGCATTAAAACTAATTTATAGTTATAATATGAATTAAAAAAAGGGTTTCACAAATTGTGAAACCCTTTTTTAGTATGGTTTAAAGCATTGTATTAATAGAACTTCGCTCTATGGTCTTCTATCTCTGCAGCTTCTTTTAAAGCGTTATATACTTCTGTTTGAGCAGCATTTACTCTAGTAGTAGTCAATCTATTGGCAATAGCTTGATAGTTATCTAGTTTTGGTGCTTCAGTTTTATTGGTAACTTTTAATTTATAAACGCCTTTTTCTCCATCAATTAGACCCGTAGATTCACCAACCTTCATGGCAAATACTGCACCAACAACTTTAGGCTCTAAACCAGCCCCAGACAAAGTTGGATTTTTCATATTCACAGCTGCTGCAGTCATCACAGATTGATTTTTATTCTTTGCAATTTCCTCAACAGTGTTCCCCGTGATAGTCTCTCTTATCATTTTGGCTTTTTTCTCTTTTCTGATTTCTGGAAGTGCAGTTGCTGAAGCAGCCTCAACACTCATTAATCCTTTCTTGTCGATTGCTGATACTTGAGCAACGACATAACCTCCACTAGGAATGGAAAAACGTTTTGTGTCACCCACTTTTGTCCCATCCTCAAAAGCCCAACGTACAATGGATCTTTGACTTCCAAGTCCTGGAATGTTTTCATCCAGTTCCTTTATACCGTTGACTGGTTTTACCTGCAAATCTTTCTCTTTGGCTAGTTCTTGGAAATCTTTATCCTGAAGAGCAATCTCAAAGTTTGAAACAGCGTTAAAAGAGGCATCGATGGTTCTTTCAGATGGTTCAATTTTTTGTGCCAATGTCGCCACTTTTACCAATCTACTATTTCCTTTTTGACCCAGAATCTCAATCACGTGAAATCCGAAATCAGATTTCACCACGCCCAAATCTCCTGTCTTGTTTTCAAATGTATAATCTCTAAATGCAGGCACCATTGCATTATAAGCATACCAATCTAATACGCCTTCCTTTTCATTGCTAACTTTATCAATTGAGAAGTCCAATAATTTTACGAATTTTTTACGATCTCCTTTAATGACAGTCAATAAACTGTCTGCCGTCGCTTTTGCTTGAGCTTCAGTCTGAACGGTTTCTTCGGTAGCAGAGCGAGAACCAATAAAAGGAATTAAAATATGTCTTGCCTTAACAGAGTCCGGTAAACTTTTTTCAGCAACCACTTTAGTCAATTTATACATTCCGCCATCCTTATATGGACCATAATATTGACCAACCGCCAAATTAAATATACTATCTTGAGCACCAGCAGGTAAAGTTTCTTTCTTTACGAAAGAATCGTTATATTTTATATCAGAATAGGTGTTGATAAACGCTTCAACATCCGCTGTGTTTTGGAAACCAACAATTGTATCATTCAGTTTTGAAACATCATTATATTCCACCTTTGTTTCTAACAGAGATAATACATTGTTTTTTACGTCTTCTTCATCTTCAACCGAAGCAACTTCTTTAAATTCAACAAAATTAATATCTCTAGAAGCTTCTACTTCAAACTTCTTCTTATGATCATTCATATAAGCAGAAATTTCAGATTTTGACACGCTCACAAGGCTATCGGCAACAGTAGTGTAAGGTATTTGAACATATTTTAAATCAACAGTTTCGTTTTCTAAATTATATTCGACCTGTGCCTCACCCAATGTACTCGCAACACCGGCTTTTATCATGTTAAAATAGGACTGCTGCAGACCACTAAATGCAATAGATTTTTCACTGCTCACCCATTCTTCATAGTTAATCATTGAATTTCCGATTGGAGCTCTATCAGGACTAATTGCCTTTAAATTAGCAATAAATTCATTTAATTTATTTTCATCAAAAAGACCTGCTTCATTTTGAAAATCAGGAATGCTGGAAAGATTTTGCTTCAATAATTCACGCATTTGATCTTTTTCAACTGTCAATCCCAATTCGTCAATCTGTTCTTGCAAAACCGCTTTACGTACTTCCTGATCCCAAACACGGTTCATCGCCTGTGTGGAAGTTCCATTTGGACCCATTTGACGTTGCACCAATTCAACTTGCTCCATGAAATCCTCACGATTGATGTCAGTGCCGTCTATAGAGGCAATTACATCTTGAGACCCTGAAAAAGCGCTAGAATTCCTGAACAAATCAGAAAGAACAAATGCAAACAATGCAAGCGCAATAATTACAATAAGAAAAATTGAACGTTGTCTAATTTTATTTAAAACTGCCATTTTGTTGTATGTATTTATAAAATATAAGTGCGCGAAAATACCATTTTCTATTAAATAAAGAAAGCAGAAGTTTGTTTTTTTAGATGATGTTGGTTGATGTGTGATTGTTTGGCGTTAAGTCGCCTGAAACTTAATCTTTTCAATTTTAAAGTCACAATGGGAGCTTCTAGGTATATTGTTTGTTCTTGATTTGAATTATACTAATCTTCTTGCAGTATTTTTAGTAGTACCAAATCAATTTTTGTGGAAGTGACTTCGAGAATTGTAAATATAAAATTCTCTATTTGAACCTGATCATTAACATGTGGAATCTCCTCTGTTTCATCAACTATTAAACCTCCAAGTGTCTCATAAGTTTCACTTTCTGGCAAATCCAGTTTATAGGTTTCGTTTATGTAGTCAACTTCCAATCGCGCAGAAAATTTAAAGTTGTATTCATCAATTTTTTCTTCTATCAACTCCACTGTATCATGCTCATCCTCTATTTCACCCACTAATTCTTCCACGATATCTTCCACTGTAATGATGCCGGAAGTACCGCCATATTCATCAATGACGATAGATATGCTCTTTCGTTTTTTAGTGAGCAAATTCAATACATCCTTCACTAGCATTGTTTCAGGTACAAATTCCACAGGCATTACAATGGATTTTATGTTTTTTGGCTTTTTGAAAAGGTCGAAAGAGTGTACGTATCCCAAGATATCATCAATTGTATCATTATAGACCACGATTTTTGACATGCCAGTAGACGTAAATAGTGCATTTAAATCTTTGATTGAGTCTTCAATATCTAACGCTATAATTTCGGTACGAGGAATCATGACCTCACGTGATTTTACTTCAGAAAACTCCAATGCATTCTGAAAAATCTGTATTTCACTATCAATAATATCGTGTTCTTCAACAGACTCCATCTGCTCACTGATATAATTGCCCAATTCCACTTTTGTCATTACTAATTGTACGTCGTCTCCCTGTGCTTTAAATATGTAAATTAAAACCATATTGGAAATCCATATTATAAAATCAGATATGTACCAAAATATCAAATAGAAAATGTAAGCGGGAATTGCCAACAATTTAAGCAACGAATTGGCATAAATTTGAAAAAATACCTTTGGCAAAAATTCCGCCGTAAAAAGAATGATCAGGGTTGAAATGATTGTCTGTGTGAGCAAACTTAAATCGTTCAATACATAATTGACAAATTCATAATTAGATGGCAACATCGATTGAAACCAGTTCACTAATTTATCTCCCATCAGAAATCCATAGATGACCAAAGCAATATTATTCCCAATGAGCATGGTTGCAATAAACTTCGATGGTTTCTGGGTGATTTTTGATAGTACTACGGCCAAGAAGCCGCTTTGCTTTTTTTCTATCTCTATATGGATCTTATTTGATGAAACATAGGCGATTTCCATACCAGAAAAGAACGCCGACAAAATGAGGGATAAAACAATGATGACCACACCAATATCCATAGTTTATTTTTTGTTCCTTTCCTCCATTTTCTTGGCGAAGCGTTTTCTAAAGAAAAACATAAAAACAGCCAATGCAGCAATAACTAGCAACATATAAGATCTGTTTCTGTCAGAATTCCAATTCACTATGGCTTCATAAGTGAATAGAACAGCAAAAAATAAGTAAGCGTATTGAAAGAATTTTTGAAGCTTCATGTTGGCAAAAGTTATGATTGGGACAAATATAACTAATTATTCATCTAAATAGATAATACCCGTGACCTCTAATGCTTCAAAATGTTTAAAATCTTTATCAGAATTAAAGCCATTACCAGTGATGATTTTGGTAGGTGACACCATTCTGAACGCTTCATTGGTAAAGATTTGTTCATTCTTTTGATCGTAATATAGCTGATTGGCAAAAATACTGTCATTTTGCTGAGTCACAATGATTACGTTTCGCTGTAGGTCGATTAGATCGTTCTGATCATAGGAAATTGCATAATCAGACAGAATAGTGCTTTTTTGACCTTTATCAAAAAGCAGAAGCTTAATGCCATCTGGAAACTCTTGAAAGGCAAATTCTCTATTTGAGTAATCCTTCATTTTAGGACTCAAAAGGTTTGCTTTTACTTTTCCCGAATCAGTATATTTAAGGTTAATATTTTCAGCAACACCCACTGGTGCATTTTGAAGTACACCTATCTGTTGGACTTCCTTAAAGTTATCCTTACATGAAAAAAACATAGTCACAACGAAGGTTGTGACTATGAAGTTTAATTTATGTATGTTCTGAATTTTCATTTACAATTTTGGTACGGTTACGCTAGATTGAATCCAACATCCTATTCTTATGGTAGCACCTTCATTAGAAGCGGCGAAAATATCTTGACGTGATGGCGCTTTTGCTTCATAACTGGCAGCCAATTGATTAGCGTAAGATGATAAGCTCCCATCAACCCTAGCCGCTTTACGCGCCTCTGATTCTGCCAACCAATACACGGCTCTTTTATTGAAAACAGTATCTCCACAATCGTTTGCACTGGCAGCATACATTTGTGCAATCTCCAGATATGCTCTTCCCATAGATGGGCTTAAGTTCAGTGCTTTTTGGAAATAGCTTCTTGCACTTCCATAACTTCCTTTTTTTCTTAAGCTTTTACCAATGTCATAAGCTCTTCTTGCTTTTTTCAAAGGATCTTTCTCAAGGTCGTATGCTTCATCCAAATACTTATTTCCTTCAGCAGTTTTACCTTGAGAAAACAACAAATTCGCTACGAAATATTTGGTTTCTGAAGAAGGTGATGCTGCATCATATGCTTTAACCAATGTCGTGTATAATGGTGCATCCGTACATTCTTTATTAAACATTCTGCTCACCGCACGTTGCAACCATTCGGCATTATTCTTGTTTTGTTCAAAATCTTTCTGATATAGAGGGATTAAGTTTTCGCAATTGGCCAATTGTCCCATTTTGGTATCCATACTTCCAGAAATGGTATTATAGTTTTCCAAATAGCTTTCATAAGACTCCTTATATTGTTGCTCTTTGGAGGTTAAAGCTGTTCCTGCTGCTTCTTTTTCAACTAGTGGATTCAATAACAATGTATAATTATCCCTTTCTTTACTAATTTTTTCAGAAACGTCGTCATACTTATTGAAAACCGTTTGAGCATCTACTTCTTTGGCCTCATGCATATCTACCACAGTAGAAAAATAAATGTAAAGAGCTCTTGGGCTTTTAAAGTTTGTAACATCTTCTTTATAAGCTCTATCCAACATATCATAAATCTGCTTATTGGTAACATTCAAGTCTTTTTGGTAATCATACATTAACTCACCTTTGTCACTCAATATACCACCTTTAGTATAGTTAGAAGGGAAATGGACCAATGCTTCATCCCAAAGTTTCATAAGATCATTCAAATAACCCACCTTTTCAGCTCCTGTAGAGTTCTGAATTTTATGTTTCAGAATTTTCTCACCATAAGCATAAATCGCTCGGTTGAATTTTGGACATTTATTCCTAACTTTCATCCAAGGCCCATATGCCTCATCGTATTTTTTGCTTTTGTAGTAATCAGTAAAAATAGTTAGGTTGGTCATGCACTCTTCGTCTTGTTGAGCATAACTGTGGTTAAAACCTAACAAAAGGGCTGCAACTACTAAAATAATTCTTGTTTTCATTTTGTTATTCATTATAGGGTTAATCATACTTTCTTTTTTGGAACCATCTGTCATTTAAAGATAAGCTAAACTGAAGATTTATAAAATTCTCTTGAATTAAATTTTGTTTAGTAGTTCCTCTTTTACCAAACTCCAATCCAACATTTCCATTTGAGAATAATCCTCCGATTGGTAATCCTAATCCAAAAGACATGCCAAACTCGTTGATGGTTTCATTATTAATTTCTAAACCTGTGTTTTCAAAATGCAAGCCTGCTCTATAAACAACTCTTTTCCAGTATTTTGAAAACGAGTCATAGTCAGGAATATAAAACCCTCCAATTGCTACTACGGTTGAATTCACAAACTTGGCATTTGTATCATCAAATACTGGATTTGAAAATTTGCTCGTATTTTGAAAGGTAAATTCAGTTCCAACAAACCATTTCTTCGGAGCTCCAAGTCCAGCTCCGATGGAAATCCTTGATGGTATTGTTAAATCCGTAGTTTTCAGGTTTTGGGCTTCGAGATCTTCCTCAATTGTATTGATCGCAAACTCTTGTCCTGTCGTCGCGTTGATAACTACTGTTGAAAAAGATCTCGTATTTTTAGAGGTTAAACTACTTTTGGGTGCATAAGTCAAACCTGATGTCAATTGTAATTTTTCATTTAACATGGTTTTATAACTCAATCCAAAATTAAAGTTTAATCCACTTAAATCAGACCTGTTATTTTCCCTTGATTGATATTGAACAGGCTCGTTATTTCCATCATAAACAAATGCAATAGAGTTATTTTTTATGTTACCAAAATTATAGCTTGCATCTAATCCTATACTCAATTCTTTACTAATTTCATATCCTAATCCAACAAATGCTTTATTGACACCACCCTCGCCATTATATCGATTACCAATTTGTCCGCTATCATTTATGGATTCCAACTTATAACCTACAGAAGTATAAGGTAATAAACCTAAACCTAAACCGAATTTACCCATGGGAAAGGACACTGCAAAATAATCGAAGGTTGCTGTACTCGTTTCATCGCTTCCAGTATCACTTTTTAAGTTGACACTACTATAACTGCCTCCGATTGTAAACTTAACAGGTCTGCTTTCTCCATTAAAAGGATAACTAGCCAAATTAGGCCCAACATAACTCGCTGGGTTTCTCAAGTTCATGTGAATACTATCTGTAAAAATACTTAAGCCTCCCATACTTCGATTTTCAACAGTACCTTTAAATTTTAAACTACCAATTCCGTAGAAAGAATAAGGAGATGCTGTACCCTCTTGTGCATGAGATTGAAGTGCAATTACAGCAATTAAAACTATTACAAGTTTTTTTATCATTAGTGTGAATTAAATTCCAGTATAAAGTTCAAACCTTCCAAAAGAAAATTTGAGTTGGCAAATATGCCATTTTTTAATTGTTTTGACAAGAAATCGGAGTCACCACCTGTTAAAATAACTGTTAAATCTTCATATTCTTGTTGATATTCATCAATAACACCATCTATTTCTTTTAAAATACCAATTACAACTCCCGAATGAATGGAACTAGCTGTAGTATCACCTATCAGTTGTTCAGGCATTTCGGTGCTTAATAATGGTAGATTTGCTGTGAAGGTATTTAAAGTGGTATATCGAAGTCTAATCCCAGGTGAAATTGCACCTCCCAAATATTCATTGTCTTTCGTGATAAAATCGTACGTAATACAAGTTCCTGCATCGATGATCAATACATTAGAATTAGAATACTCTTTTACGGAAGCACTTACTAACGCAATCCTATCGACGCCCAAGGTTTGAGGTGTTTTGTACATATTTTTAAACGGAAGCTTGGTGTCCTGATCCAAAACAAGCAGTTTTAGCTCAGCATTGATCGCATCAAAGACTGTTTTTTCCAATTTCCCGACATAAGAAACGACTGCATTTTTAAGAAATGGGAAATCTTTTATTATTTTTTTAAATGCTTTAAGAGCATTTTTACCCTCCACAGTTTTTTTTTCAAGGAGTGTATTTTGCTGAAAAACAGCAAACTTAACCAGTGTATTACCAACGTCTATGATAAGGTTCATGTATAAAATAAAAGCTGTAAATTTACAAAAAGGAATTTTTATATATTTTAGTTTTGTGAATAATAAAAATGAATATATATTTGCATCCGCATTTAAGCGACTGGTACCTTAGCTCAGTTGGTAGAGCAAAGGACTGAAAATCCTTGTGTCCCTGGTTCGATTCCTGGAGGTACCACACCATGAGAAACCCCTGTGAAAGCAGGGGTTACACTCAAAAAAAGAAACTCTTTCAGTGTCGTAGTTTTTATTAAACGGTAATAAAAACGGTAATAGAAATTATGATACTACTTCCACACGGCTGTTCTTGCAGCCCATTAGCTGTAAATCCTAAAAATTGGAAAATTGCAGGCAAATCCCTTCTTAAAAAGAATTGGAGAATCCACTATTATTTCCGAGATCCAGAATTTAAAGACCAATTTCCGTATGGAAAACTTGTAACAATCAAGGGGATGAACCGCTACAAGACCGTCGAGGAGCGAAGAGCCGCCACTGAAATCCTGATCGATGAGGAATTTTATATGCTCCAAGTACAGGGATATAATCCAATCACTAGAAAAAAGAGCGGTCCAGAGATCGAGCTCGAGTGTGATATCCATCCAGAAACAACAATATGTGAAGCTGTAGAGATGGCCAGAAAAAAAATTGATGGTGAAAAATCTACGCTAACAGATCTCAAGACATCTGCAAAATACTTCAATAAGAGCTGTAGACAATTAAGGTACCATATTATTAGAATTGGAGATCTTAAGCGGATCCATGTAAAAAACATACTGGATAACCAATTGAAGCAGAATGCATATACCAATGAACGTTTTAACAAGATCCGGGCATACATGCATATGATTTTTAAACAGCTCGTCCTATCTGATGCTATTGAGCATAATCTTATATCTGGGATCCCAAAAAAGAAGGAAACCAAAAAAATAAAAATTACCCTCACTCCGGAGCAGATCAAAACCATAAAGGATCATCTGTTGCCTAAACACTATACTTTTTATCGTTACATGCAGATCTTCTTTCATTCAGGAAGCAGGTCCACCGAGCTGTTCAACGTGAAATATAAAGACGTTGATATCCAGAACCAAAGATTTAAGGTCTTGGTGAAAAAAGGAAGGAACTATGAGGAGCAATGGCGAGCCATCAATAACAATGCGTTGGCCTATTGGAATGAGCTTTATGCAGCAGCTGATATTAACGATTATATTTTTTCATATGACTTCAGTCCGGGAACAGTTAAGATCGCAGCTCGTCAAGTGTCGAACAAATGGAGAAAATATGTAAAGACTCCATTAGGAATTAATGCCGATTTCTATGCATGGAAACATTTGCACACCACTAAAGTGATTGATCTTTACAATAGAAATCTTGCCGCTGGTATCAATGGCCATAAATCGAATGTGATGAATGATAACCATTATGATACGATGAGGCAGAACAGAATCATTGAAATGGCAAAAACAATCGATGTGTCGATTTAAGTGATAATTTTAAATATCACTTAATGAAGTGATTTTTAGTTATAAACTCGATCCCAACAGCACACCACCAATAGCACCCACCAGAACAGGAACTATCCATCCTGTGCCTTTTTTCTTTTTGAGCTGTTTTTTTAAGAGTTCGATCTGTTCTTCCGATTTGTCGTTGATGTTCTCCAACTTTAGGATGGTTTCTTCGGATGTTTTTATTTGCTCATAGAACAACATCTTTATCTGTTCGCAGGTCTGCAACATTTCATCCATGATCTCAATCTCTTTTATCACTAACGGATAGGCTGTCAATGTCGATACGACCTCAATTTTTTGTTCTCGGGATATGCCTGTGATTTGCGATGATGCTGTCCAGGATGCGGTCATTCCAAGTGCGAACCACAGAAGGTATTTTGCTGGTTTCATTTCTTTGATTGTTTAATTTATCTTGAAGGTTTGAATAGTCTATTTCTTTTAATCGGATGATCTTGTTTTTTTCTGCCATTGATTTCTTTAAATCGGACACCTCAATTTTATACTGTTCCTTTTCACGTTCCAATGCTTTGATCTCCATTTCCAAGCCTTTGAAATATTGGTATTTCCAATAGGCTGCTTTGATTGAAAAAAACAAGATGACCAGCAACACAATTCCTGCCAAAATCAATTTGATTTTAGTGTCTTTGGACCTTGTATGCCACCATACCTGTATCATTGCTTTATAATGTTCAAAGTGATTAATTTTCTGTTTGAGGCCACGATCACTGTGGTCCTTCCAAGTGGTATCTGCTTAATGGGCAGCTTTACCGATTTTGCACTTACCTTAATATATTCTCGAAATATTCTGCTCGTAAACGTGACATTATCGATTTCAAAATCGCTTTTTAAAATGAGCGTGTCTTTTGTTTCATTGAGCAGTTGGGTCAGCTCTTTAGCTCTATAATCATAACAGACCTTTAATGTGGTCTGTGCAGATACACTGAATGCAAATAAGAGTAAAAACAGGTATCTCATAATGTTCATTCTTTTAAAGAAAACCGAAGCTCCTAGGGTAGAAGAAAACCAACCAAATCAAAACTACAATTGGAGGCTTCGGATTTTCAAAATATTGGGGAATCAACTTCTATTTGCCTTCCAGTTTTCGACGTCTTTCACTGTGATGGAGTCTCCAACTCTATTGATATTCATTGTTTCATTTTGCTCATTGGTAAATTCAGCAACTTCCGCAGGCGTCAACATCTGAAGTTTTTCCGCAATCTCCTTGATTGTGGCAATGATCAACAAGCCCGTTGATATAAATGCTGGTGGAATTCCAAGTGCTTCAGAGTTCGGCGCAATGACCGTGAAAATTATCGAGGCAAATGCCACGATGTACAGGATGATCGATAATACTTTTTTCATTGTTTTTTGATTTTAGATTTATAACTGTTTTAACATTTCTATCAGTTCTGGTTGTGGATGACAATCGCTTTTGTCCGGCCTGAAAGAAGTATGTGTCCATATACCATGATATCCTTTCAATGCCTTTTCGTTGAAATCGAACATATTGAATTTGTATTCTTTTGGAATATTATATTTTGCAATAAGCGACTGTAGGAGTTCTTTTAATGATTCAATCTGTTTATTAGTGTATTTTTCAAACGCATAGTAACCTCTATATCCCATTGGATATTCCTGAACGTCACAACATTTAATTTCAGTGCCTGTGTAAGAAAACCAATTACCATCCTTTTTAACCAAACCACCCCAACTATCAATCTCAATTCCTATAGATAATTGGTTCAATCGTTCATTTGTAACCGTGCTTCCAAATTGGTTTAAATACTTTTGTTTGATGCCTAAATGATGAATCCAAAAGTTTTCTTTGAATAGTTGAATTATCTTACCGTCCCTACCTATTATATAAGGCGTTCCAACACGTTCTAAAGTTGTTCGCCACCAATTAATATCCCCATCCGTTCCGTCACCTGAAGCCGTGTGATGTAAAACGATTATTTTTTTAGGCATTGACTCATTGAAATATTGAGAGTCCGGAAAATCTATATTAACTATTTTCATGGCTTATTTTTTTTAAATTCTTTTTTTCCCTTGAATCAATGGTTCGATTTCTGATGCGTATCTTCTCAATATTATCTTCGCCCTTAAATTTTGATAAGATGGGTTGGTAATGTTCCATTTAACTGAAATAAAGTAAATTGCAAGAGGGGTCTCTTTAAGCACAATCCCCATCAATGCTTTCGTGCCGCTACAATCAAGGTCTTCCATTGTTTCTCCCTTGTATATTTCATCATCAGAACTTATATCTGGTATGTAAACAAATTTTTCATTGTACAGTTTATAGTTGTAATCAAAATATCCTTTAGGTATCGGTCTGTTCTGCCAATAATCTTTCCCAAGACATGGCTCTATATTGTTCGCTGTATAAAGGTATGTCAAGTGTAAAGGGCTTCCAGTAACAGGAACTCCGCCAGAATCATGCGTACAGTAAATGGTCACTGAAGCTGAAAGAGGCAGCTCTTTTCTTAAATTGTTCATCAGCTCGTTTATTTTGTTGATATCCTTATAAGTCTGTTCCAGCGTTTCGCTGTCAATTATATCCTGTAAAGAATCTTTGAATCTTTGAGTCTTCATTTCTTCTTTCACTTTTCGAAGCATCTGTTTTTGATCACTGATCATGACATCTTTTGCCAATGGCAGAACCACGGTTATGAATGAAATGACAAAACCAAAAATCGCGGTGATGATGGCTATTCTGTATTTGAGTTTGCTAACTACAAAAGTGTGTTTTTCATCTAAAACTTCTTTATTATCAACAGGGAAATTCATATTATTATCTTCCATTTAAGCGGGGTTCTTTGTTTAGTTTGGGGCAACTAATTAATTGTTTATATCTCTTAATAATTCAGTATTTAAAACACAATATTTTATGAATTTTCTCTGAAGTATTTTTAGGGTTTTTAAATAATATACATACTCCTTTTTCAATTGATTCTTTCTATCTACTTGCAACTTACATGATGCAACTGCTCCCCATAATGCAAGGTATTCCGATAAAAAAGCACTGCTTTCGATATAATACTCCATAGTTGGCATATTGTCCTTAACGAGCCTATCGGCATATTGGGTTGGTGTCATTTTTGGATTCATCGCTTCACAATTTTTTTAGTTACAGTATCATTCACTCTTAAAAAATAAACACCTGCTGCCAGATCGCTTACCATTATTTTGTGCAACTGCCCGAAGGTTTTATAGTTTTTCAGCAAGCGTCCATAGATGTCATACAGCTCTAATGAGGTGACGTTGATGCCCTTGATGTTGATTTCGTCGATTACGGGATTTGGATATATTTTTAAATTATCCATGTCGTTATCTGGAGTGGATAAAGTGCCTCCAAAAACTTCCAAAATAGAGGTGTCACAATTGTATATGAAAGTTCCCTCGTTTATGATATTGCCTTGAACAACCAGATGTACGTGCATTATTTCAATGCTATAGTTGTTCATGTCCAGATCACCGGGCAAATCAATCAGTGCAAAGGCAGAGTCGCATGCATTCCCTACCGACAAATCCACTTGAAGGTCTGCAAGGTTCTGTTTTAAAACCTCTGGAGAATAGCCGCCTTGCGCTTTGATGCTCAAACTAAAAAATAGCAATATGTAGAAAATGGCTTTCATGATAAAAAGATTACGAATACAGTTATAGGTATCAAAAATGCTGAAGCAATCCACCATCCATAGGTTGTGAAGTTGATGTCTTCTTGGTCATAAAGTCCGCTGCCGAATTTTGTATCAATAATTTCTTTGAGCCATCCTACAAATCGAACGGTTAGATAGGATAAGATGATGGTGAGAAAAAAGACTAACCATTTAGACTCTAAATTCTTTAATAACAGTACAGACCATCCACCGTACGCAAGTATCGAAATCATAATACCCAGTACATAATGATTGTGATAGGCAATCATACTAGGTCTATCGAGTTGTTTTGGAACGTTTAACCCTGCGTTCCAGAGCATTTTTAGATTGGTTATTAGTTTTTTCATATCAATTAAATATTAATGTTAGTATGTAGAGAATTGCACCTCCTATAATAAAGGCTTTTAGCTTGTTGTCTTGAAGCCATCTAACGGCTTTCCATATTAGTTTTTTCATAATTATGTTGGGTTTTGTCGTGAATATTCAGTAGTCATGTAATTATCTACCATCGATTTAACCGTATTTAAAATGGTTCTTAAAATACCCACTGGAGGGATTGGCAAACCGTCCAGAAATTCTTTGGCAATATCAAAATCCCCATTGACCAAAGGCAATATTGCGGGTCTTAAATTTCTTCTTATAAGATCATATTGAGTTGGTGTCAATTGCCCTTTTGTTTTCAGCAATCGAATCCTTTTTCTAATATCATGGTACATATCTATTCCACTCTGTTCATGTTGCATCTCTAAAGCCGAGGCTTCTTCATCTTCTCGCTGATCGGTTTCAGCATCTATCTGGGATTGTGGTTTGTTCGTGATTGTATATTTCCACTTTCCATCGGTTGCGTCTAAATCTGGCAATTCGCTTATTGTTTGGGTCAATGGATCATATACAGGAGGAACCACTTCTCCCCACTCATCAATTATATGCTCCGCCAAGCTCAACGTTTTATAATCGTCGGTCAATCGGTCAGGCGTCGCTTTACGATACCACTCGTTCGGTATGCCTACTATTGTTTGACCATTTTTGTCTTTGTTTGCTCTCATATTATTATGGTAATAAATCGATTCCTGCTTTTTGTTGTGTTGCTAATTCCAAACATTGCTCTGGAGTCAAGCAGACATTCCACAAATATTGGTCTTGCACATAAGCCTTTGCACTATACGCTGCATGACCTGGTCTTCTACCTATTGTTAACGGTGCCCCTAAATTCTTTAGTCCACTAAAAACACCGCTAGAAGTGTAAGTACATGCTTGTTCAATGCCATTATAATAAACTTTTAATCCCGTTGGCGTTCTGTCACCGTTGTATGTCCAAATGTAATGTTGCCATAGGTCAGGCTCTGGAAAACCGCTATTTGGAACAGGAGATACAGAAGTGGCTTTTATCCAATTTCCACTTGTGTTATCCCTTAATTCTATCTCTAAATATGCAGTAGCTTGAGTCCACATTGTATATTCGTTTGGAAATACATTTGTCCCCTTATGAAAGAAATTATAAGCATTACCGTTATTATTTCTACGACACAGCAATGAACCACTAAAAGGCAAATCAACACCAACGCCCGCAAAACTTAAATTGTCATTATCAGCTACAGTCATGGAACTAATAATAGCGGCATTGAAATAATGTATAGCTTGGCGACCTCCAAGACCCTCAACATAAGTTATATTTTCTGTTGATACAGGTGAATTTCCGTCAACACTGTCATTAGTGTTTCCATCGCCTTTCCATGCTGAAACGATGTTGGCTATTGGTAATTCAACTGCTGAAGATTTTCTAAAAAACATTTTCTTTCCCATAGCCTAATCCAATTGAGATACAAATCTTGTTACTTTACTATTATACGCGCAGACCGCATGAACGTTCTTTTTAGTGCCGTCCCTTGTACCGCTCTTGTTTGCGCTCCAAGCCGCACTCGGATATGTGATTGCAAAGTTGCCTGTCTCGAAAATCAATAGTTCCTTTTCAAAACCAGCTGGAGGTAGATTGCTCTCTGTCAATGTAACCGCTCCTGTAACGGTAAGGTCGTATGCTCCTTTTGACCAATCAATATTGTACGTTCCAGATATTGAGGCTGTAACAATTTCATCATTCTTTCCCCTGTAAAGCGTATCAAAATAAGTTTTGAGGGTTGCTTTGATATTTGCCCATGACAATTTTTTGGTAATAAAACTCGCTGCACTGTCTAAAATTCCGAACAAATCCGCATCAACTGGAGTTGTTTTAGCATCGGAAGCATTCACTTCAGAACTGAAAGAAACATCTGTATAATCTTCATGAAACCAATTGCCTGCATATACACTTGTAGAAGCATTGTCTACTATCGCTGTGATTCTGTCTTTTAAACCAAATACAACTCCATCAACAGTCCCTGCTACACTTATCAAATAAGTATATCCTGCTTGAGCTGTTCCACCTCCAGGGAATGTACCTGATGAAGCATCCCAAGTTCCTGCTAAAACTAAAGCGCTATCTAAACCATTTAATTTATCGCGCTCAACAGAAGTAAATACCTTTTTAGTCGCGGTCTCAACCATGTTATCCATGCTGAAAGCGTCGGTGTTTTTGTTGGTTGGATCGTAAACTGATTTTAGTTGGTATAAGGAGAGGTCGATGTCAGCGCCCACTAAATCCAGATCAAACCAGACTTCCATAACATCAGTGGCTGCAAAAACACCTCCTGTTAGATTAGTGCCAAAACTTACTATAAAATAGTTGTTCGAAGGATTGCTATATACCATCGATGTTACTTTGGCACAATAGAATTTATTGCCTGATGCCGTTTTATTGAACGCTTTTATATAAATATCCTTACCAGCATCCAAAAGGGTTTTATAGCCTGCAATGTACTTTGTGAAACTTCTGTCAAACAACATGGCTATTATATCGCCCGCTCCAGTCTGTACGTTTGCCCTACCATTTGGAACTGTTGAAGGTATAGAATCAGCCACGTTAAGGACAATAAACTGTCTGTAAGATGATGATGTGACTACCACAGCTGCTTCGGTAGGATTTAACAGCGTGTAATCTGATAAACTCGCTGTGGCAATTCCCTTATACCTATAAAAAGCGTATGTAATACCATCAATCGATACATAGTTTGGGTCTGCGGTCGCATCGGCAACAAACTGTAAAAAGTTCTCCGTTTGTTCTACCTGAAGAGCCAACATATCTGCTATATCAGTATAGTCATTCTCCACTGGTGATGATGATAGATCGATGTCTTGGCCTGCTACATCGATATCAACATAGACCTCCAAATAATCACCAATAGAAACTTCTAAAGTTGTGATCCCAGGGTTTATATCAACTATATAATAGGTGTCAGAACCGTCGCTGAATGAAAAATCGAGAACGCTTGCGATTAACGTATTGGGCTGTGTTTTGTTTGCGATCGCAAAGTATAAAGGGGTGTTTGCTGCAAATATTTCAGCATATCTTTTTAGGTAATTAGTGAATGTCGCATCAAACAGTATCCCGGTTATATTGGTGCCTACATCTCTTTTTAATACAACCTGTCCAATGGTTGATGCCGTAGGCAAAGTTTCTGTAATATCCTTTACTTCAAATGTTCTGTACGAAGGTGGGTTCAATATAGTTACCAATTCTGAATCGGTAAGTCTTATGTAATCTGCAAGTGTTCCGACAGTCGTTCCAATATATAAATAAACGGCCCGCCCAGAATCAACTTCTGGATCATCGGACGCATCGGTGACTTCTTGTAAGAATCCTGCGGTCTGGTTGGCTTGATCGTCTAGCAGCTGACCAACGCTGTTGATGTCATCATAGACGTGTTCCCTTGGATTGGAATTGGAACCGCCAGTGTTTGTAATTATAAAATAACTTACAAGAAGGCTGATGTTACCGCCCAAATAGATGGCATTGAAAACAAAAGTGTTCTCAATAACTCCAGTAACACGGTCACCGATCTCCTGTTCAATCGATAGGTTTCCTTCCTTTTTGAGCACCTTGAGTCTGCCCGGCTCCTGAACATCCATACGTTTGGTCATCCACGTAAGCAAAGTCCTCACATTAGAGGACTTTACATTAAATGGGATTCCAGTCCGGATCCAGGAGATAATATTAGATAATATCTCTTGTATCGTCATCGGTAGTTTGGATTAGAAGTTCACTTCTCCAGCTAATGGGAAGTTTGCTCTTGGTGGATCAACTTTGTCCTTCCAGCTGACGGTACCGATATATTTCTCGATTTCACCATCACCTCTGGCTTGGATAAGATTCAAAACCATTTGAGCCTTCATTCCGCAAATACCTCCATAGACCAATCCGGCACGTGTAACATACCACAGTTTGTAAGTGGCGTTACAGGCGGTAGACCTTGCAAATTCATAATTGACTGCATTGGTCTCATCGATCTCCAAGTTTAGCGTATGCGTTTTTCCGGTTTGCAGATTTCGGCCACCAGATACCAATCTATTTTGGATCTCTGGAGCTGGCTTGTCACCAATGACTCGTATCATACGAATCGTATCGTCTGGAACTGGTGGTACTTCGGCTGCGGTCTGTGTGATACGCGTGGTCCACTCGGTAGCATCCTCGACATCAGCAAAGTCAGCCCCGTCAGATTTAGCTACTGCTATCCACTCAATCTCCGATTCGTTGATCTCGGGGGAGCAATCGTCAAAATTTACCGATGGCAAATTCTGCCCTTCGCAGTTAACGGGACATAGTACGTCCGTATCGTTGCATTGTACATTTGGCATAATAATTCGTTTTAGAAATTAAACATTCTGATTATTATGACTTTTGGCGAGGTGTCATTACCTCCAGTTATCCGTTAAGAAGTGGATAAATCTCCTATGAAGAAATCCTTTAAGTGGATCAGACTTTAATCATACACAAGACAAATATATAAAAAAGAAACTATTAGTTTCGTTTTTTATGCTTCAGAAAATTCAATTAGATCAAAACCTATCGGTGGAATGTTCACCAAAGTAAAAGTTATCTGGTTTATTATATCCCCAATATAAGCGAAATCACCCAATGACATGTCTACTTTTTGCCATGTCCCGAAAACTCCAATGTCATATCCAAAGGTCAATGCGTTTGTTGTGTTGAGCGTAAGTATTGGCGAATTACCACCCCCAGAAATACTTACAGCAATATATGAGCTCGACGCCCAAGGCACATCATGTTTCATCCAGAATGATAGGCCTGAAGTTTCAGAATAAGCAAATCCAATGATCGATTGGAATACCATATAGCTGGATGACTGAAATACGCTTGGATGCTGTATAAATTTAACACCACTGTGTGCTCCAGATTCAGGGAAAGTGCACCCTGCCAAATATCCCGCTAAATTCCACTCGTCTTCCTCTTGATCGTCGAAAACCAAAAGCGTAGGAAGCATTTCAATGATATCATCCTCGCACGCTGTTTTTATGATGGTCTCCTTTGTGAAGTTGAAATCCACCAATGAGAAACATCCATCGTTTTCCGGGGTTACTTTTAATATTATAGTCTTAATATTCTCATCATAACCTTCATTGATCTCTCCAATGGACTTATTGACTATATTGTATCTGTCATGTAATGGAATGGCAGAAAGTGCCTGTGCGACGAAATTTGGTGCCATAAATGAGAAGTTGAACGACTGTTTAAGCACCTGAAGCGTTGCAACTTCATTCCCATAGCCATCCTCTTCGGTTTGCTCCTCGATCTCTGGCTGGTTAGGAATAATTATAGCATCAATATTCACAATGTTGGATACATTGCCGTTATAGATCAGGTTTCCAACCTTACCCTTTTCCAAAGACCATTCAATATGGATCATGTCGCTTGATTGTACCTTTAGGCAAATGATCTCCGAATAATATCTACCAAAACCAGTGACCACAGAAATATAATATTTATTTCCTGCTATTCCAGGAGCGAAATCGATAGATATGATAAGGAACTTTTTTCCATTGGAGTCCACCAAGATGGTTCTGTCAAGATCAGCAACTAAAATTGTATTGTCTGAAACAAATCGTAGATCAACTTCAGTTACCTCATTAGGATTGGTTATGGAATCAGACAATGGAAATTGGAACGTATGCGCTCCAGGGAATAAAATGTGATCGTAACAACAATTCTGTTTGCAGTTGTTCACAAACCAGAACGGCTTTGTGTTGGTCCATACCGTACCTTCCAATTTATAAAATGGAAATGGATTTTTGTCTTTGTTATAGAAGCTCATAATTTTTTATTTATTAATCAAAATCTTCACTGTGATCACCATCGAAATCACCATAAATCTGGTCAAAATTGGATTCGTCAATTTTGTCAAGCAGCAGATCAAAATTCATTGAACACTGGGATAGCTTCAACTCTGCTGTTTGAACAAATCCCCATCCAAGTGTTGCTCGAATCTTGTCCAATGGATTGAAAACCTTAAGATAATTGCAGCCCATAATAATGTTGAACTGGTCCTGTTTGATCGTTGGAACTGTTGTAATAAAATCAGTGGCAACATCATTCATCAATCCCGTTTTTAGAACACGTCCGTGTTTCCAAAAATCCCTATGAAGATGAGCCCAGCTCAAAACATTGTTGATAGTGGTATTGGCCTCAAGAATTCCAGGTTCATAATAGACGTTGTAATCTGGATCACATGCCACAATCACAAAACCATCATCACTAACATCACCTTGACTTGATGGATTTTCCAAACAGTACATCACATCGGTTGTGATCTTATCAACCGACACTGTTTTTTTGTTCTCCGGAGAATTGTTAACACAATTCGATTCATAGACAATGTCGGTACCAACAAAATCAGCAGAACCCGATTCCATCATTTCAAATTTCTCGTACTTCGGAAGCTTTGTTTCGTCGTAAGAATATTTCTTGGTGCCCTGAAGCTGTTTCTTTTTGTCAATGGACAAGAGATTTATTCCCAGATCGGTCTCAAACCAACTTATATGTTCTAGCCTGAAAACAGTGTCATCAATTCGATATCCACAGTTTAATAAGTTCAGAACTTGTTCAATAAGATCCTTATAATTAATTTCTCCTTTTGTCGCATTTCCAGAAACAGCCGGACGCTTAACATCTGATTTCTGGAATATGATCAGGTTTCTCAATTTGTTCAACTCTCCAGTAACATAGTTGATCGATGAAACGTTATCGGGATTCCACTGAAGGAAATCTGAAACTATAGTCAGACCAGATCCGAAACATGCTTTGTCCAAAAGCGTTTGCATGACCTGATGAAGTTTTCGTCCGTTGTCTATTGAAACTATTGGCTCATTGTACGGACTAGCATCACTTCCGCTTCTAACAACATCAATAATGAATGGGTTGCTTTCTACATCAAAAAGCTTGGCGTATTTCTTTACGCCTCCAGAACAGCTTTCTACCTCCGTCCATCCAATTGGTGCGATAAAACTACATGGACATGTAAGGGTATGTCGAACATAATAACGATCGTATATGGATCCAGTTCCTGTATATTGGTTCAAAGCCAATGACCATAAGCCATTGTCTAAAAAAGTTTGGTTGCATATCGGACTGAAACCTCCTGAAAAGCAATTGTAAAACTCTATCCTAAAAGTCACGCCTAAATTAACTGTCCTAGGAAGTACGAAATCTAGAATGTTATGATCATCGTCATTCTCCTCAATGCACTCATAAGGATCAATCGCATCAACCTTGAACTTTACTTTGCACTGATCCAGATCCCAGGTTCCAGAACTCATTGTGAAGTTACCAGTGAACAATGTGAACTCATCATTGATCGCACACTCCATTAGGACTCTCAAGGTCTGAAGATCGCACCGATCATCGGTGAGCTCCAGTTCACGGAAAACTTTATAGTCGTCCTTCACCAAAGTGATCTCCTTTAGCTCCTTTTTATAATCGTACTTTCGGTCGTCCTCTTTGTTCCATGTCAATTTCTGGTCTTTACCTGAATAAGGTGTGACTTCAATATCTGGGTTTCCAAAACTGGATATACGATAGATTATTCTCATTTGTTCTTTGGATATTTTTTGGTCACATTTCCTTTTTTCACATAGAAAAACTCTGGAGTTTGCCAGCTGTCGGTTTCATTGTCACGCTCCTTTTTATAACCGTCGAATTCCTTCTCAAAATTATTATTCAGTTTTTTCAACTGATTGAGCATTTCGTCAGAATCTTTAGAAGAGTTCTCCTTTGATCTTTGAGCCTTAACCGTGATTTCATTCACATGTCTGACGACCTTAATAGTTTGTTCTCCAGTTTTTTTGATACCATAATAACCTTCAAGTGTGGAATCAATGCTTCCCCGACCTTGAGCATCGGCAATAAGAGCATCCAGAACATGCTTGTATTTTCTTTTCTGAAGGGAATTCACAACCAATACATCCTCACCATCCTCAAACTCTGCCACTCTTTCTCCGGTCTTGGAGTTATAAAGTCCGAATCCTCTTTCCTCATGCCTTGGACCTTTTAGCGATAGAGGTCCTTCCTGCAAGCCTTTTCTAAAATTCTGACCTTGGCCAATCGCTTGAAATGCTTTTGTTTTTGCAATTGCAAACGCTCCGAACATCGTGCCGATTAAACCTATTGCCAACGGAACTCCAATGAATGGAATTTTTGAAGCCCATTTAAAGATATTGGAAGCTGCTGTGATCAAGTTGCCAAGCTGGGAAACTGTGTCGATTAGAAGTTCGGCCTTTGCCAATGCAGCCTTCCTTTTTTGTGCTTTCTTGAGCTCCTCTTCTTCTTGGCGCTTTTGCTCCTTAAGGTTTTCAAGATCTTCCTTTCTCGCCTCGTAATTGTTGGCATAACCATCTTCATAAAGTTGCTTCTCCCTTTCAATTTCCTGCTCGATATCATCGATACTTTGCTGAAATGAATCTACCTTGTTTCGGTGCTCTTCAATCTCTGCGTCGAATATGGTGACCAAAGAATCGAATGTGGATTGAATCGCTGTTGCTACTCCTTCAGCAAATTCTTGTGCGGCCTTTCCCTGAAGACCTAAAGTACGCGCCAATTGTAAACTGAAAGACTCCAGAGAAATAGTCCATTTGCTGAAATCATCAATCAGCTTTTCAAAAGTTGTTTTCTCACCAATATCATCAATCCCTTGAGAAACTTCGCGAAGTGCGCTGACTGTTTTAAGGATTTCATTAGCGGTTTTATCACCAAGAGCTTCCCTCAATTTATTTCCCGCTTCTTCGATTTCGGCAGGATCAACGCTGGTTTGCAAAGTTTCAATAAGGCCCTCAAATAAAGATTGATTGTCCAAACCTTTAATACTGTCTCGATAAGCCTTAATGACATTATCAAGATATTGTTGTTCAAGTCTCAACAATTGCAATTGCTTCAGCTCTTCGTTTTGAATTATGTCCCGGGCATTGGTCTGGTATATTCTTAAGATAGAATCTGCAATTTCCTTTTGACGGTCAATGCGGTCCAATTCAGTATCACGATCAAAATCAGTTTCCTCTTGACCTTGAGTCACAACCGTATAATTTATGATCGATCTTAATTCTTGTTTTTGAAGTTCATCATTGGTTAATTTGATTTGCTCTTCAAGTTCCTTACGTATTCCGTCCCATTTCTTGGCAATAGCCTCTCTCTCCAATTGTTCGGATGTATCATAAACAGCACCGATGGCTGAAAGCGCATCAAACCTAACTTTCTCCAGTTGCTCATCGTATTTCCTGTCGATCTCTTCAATGGTTTTTCTATATTCCTCATAAGCGGTTCCAGTCTCCTCGTTATAGAGTTTATTATATTCCTGGCGAAGTCTCAACTTTGCTTCCTCACTTATTTTTAGATCGTTGATTTGTTTTAAATATCCTGCCTTTTCCTCATCCAATTGAGATTTCAATATTTGCTTTTCCTTCTCTCTTGAGTTTTCTATAAGATCCAATCTATAGCTTTCCTGACGTTTGATCAGTGATTCCATTATGGCGCCGAACTTCTCATACTCCTTCAGGATTGCTTTCAGCCTTTCTCCATCTTTAGTAGGATCTCCTCCGAGAGCATTTAAAGATTCCCTATTATCAAACAAATACTTTTCCATCCATTCTTCAAATTCTACAAATCCGTTTTTAACTTTCTGTAGGTTTTCCTGATTCTGTCTTACAGCATCGGCTCCAACGGTGCTAACCTGAACCCCTGCAGCCTGTTTGATACCATTGGTGATAAATTGCAATGTAGTGAGCTCCCCTGCGGCCGCTTTTCTTTCTGCTTCCAAAACCTTTGCGAATTCTTCAGATATCAGCTCTTGTGCCGCTTTCAATTTTGCATTTATAATAAGGGCTTGGTTCAGCTTATTGAATGCCTCCTCGATATCTTTTGCCGTTGATTTTTCATCACCCAAAGCTTTTAAGTATGTTGGATATTGTTCCAACAATCCCTTTTTGATTTCTTTTTGCCTGTCAAGTGGTGTATTAACGTTCTGAAGCTCCAACTGCAATGATTTCAATCTTCCGATTTCAGATGTTGCGCCAGTGATCGCAGCTTTATTGATTTTATTCAGTCTTTCGGTTTCATCACTTGTGATTCCAATAGCTTTTGAAATGTCCTTCCAATAAAAAACTATTGCTGCCAGAGCTCCGACTAACAAACCAATTCCGATCAATTTGGTAGCTGCTGCAAGTCTTAAAGTGGCTTTTGCACTTGCGTCTGTAGCCAATGCATATTGAGTCCTAACAAAAGTCAATGCCTTTCCTGCCAAAGTTTCTTTTTTTGTCAACTCCGTCTGGATCTGTTGCAACCCATTCAATAAAGCGATCGCTCCAGTTACCTTAACAAGTGATTTCTGCAAATCTTCATTTTCGTCTCCAAATAATGCAGCCGCTCCCTGTGCGGCAGTAAACAGTGCAACAATGCCTGTTGCAGCACCTATAAGATTGTCAAGCCCAGCTGTGGACTTTGAAGTTCGGTTGATTTCGGCATTGGTGTTTTTGATGGCCTCATTATATTTTGTGGCATCAGCTGTCAGCTCTTGCCATCTTTCGCTTCCGCGATCGCCCGCAAGTTCTAGTTGTATGAGTTCCTCTTTGACACGTCTGAGCTGTGTCTCCATCGATACACTTTCCTCACGTGATTTTCTCAACTGTGCATTGTAATCCTCCAGAGCAACCTTCTCTTCAAGGAGTGCCTTTTTAGCCTCATCACGTTCCTGAATTAGATTAGCCTGTACTTGACCAGGAGCTGTCGATTCGATATCCTTGTCGATATTCTTGATAAAGGCTTCTGTGCTTTGAATGTTGAGCTTGGTCTCCTCAATTTTCTGTTTAAGGACATCGAAGGAATCTGCTATGTTTACAGATGCAGATGTCATTTTGGACTCAAAGAAATCAACCAGAACATTCAGCGCCTCAAAATCATCTTCAACGTTGGCCAGCTTTTTAGAAAGTTGATCAATGTCCTCTGTGGAAAGCTCGAGCTTATCGAGTTGACCGATGGATCCTGAAACCTTCTTCAGTGTTTCATTGAACTTATCAAGCTCCTTTGAATCGAATGACTCTTTGTTCTTTTTGTTGAGTGAATCGAACTTCTTTCCAAGTTGATCAATAGCCTTGCCTTCATTGGCAACCTGACTGATATTCTCCTTGATTTTTTTGTTGACTTTGGTATAAGCAGTTGCAACTTCATCCGCTTGCTTCTGCATAGCAGCGTTGCCTTTCTGGATTTCATTGTTGTGGGTTTTCCAAAGACCACTGAAGTCCTTGAACTCGCTCTTGGCGTTCTCAAGTTCGAGCGCTACTTTAATTAGTATTTCATCATCGGCCATAACGGAAATGTATTAGATTGATTTCCGTAATTGTTGAGCCTCGGATTGGCTCCTGTGCAGTAGTTACAAATATATCAAAAAAACGGCATACTCGGATATTTGCTTTCAATTTCAATTCTTTTCTCGTGGCTCTGAAGGAGATTATAGAACTCAATTTCGTCAACCATTTTAAGGCTTTCGTACTGTGTGATATCGCCCTTGGACATTTGATAGAGAAGATTTGAATAGTCCTTTTCTATCTTTATTTTTTCGATGTCGATGTATTGGGTCCCGCTTTCTTTTCCTTTTTTCCCTCCAAGATAACGTCCATGAACTTGCTGAAGTCTTTTTTCACGCCCGGCAGAACAGACAGAACTAACAAAAAAAAACCCGTCATATCCAATCCAGCCTCCTGCCAGTCATTTATTTTAGTCTCGATACGTTCACTGTCAATCGTCCTTCTGTCCTCACCAACTTGGTTAATGTACAGAGCACAATAACGAAGCACCGGAACGTTCTTAAAATTCAGGTTCTTATCGATCTTGTTGACCAGGTTGTGGATCTTTATAGCGGCATCAGCAAACTTCACCGTTTTTTCCTTATTGGAGCCGTTCAGATCATTATAAGCACCTATGAGTTCTTTTTTAATTGTAGAAGTTGACAGCTCGAACAGTTCAAACTCTAGTTTGGAGGCTTCGATTGCCCTCATTATCGAAAGCCTGTCCTCGATGACATAATTTTTCTCGTTGGCCGTGAACTTAAATCCGATCTTTGGTTCTATTGTTCCAAGTACTTCCATATGATTTTTGTAAAAATGGTGGTTAATGTGATGAATGCGATGTGATAAAATAGTTGATAGTCCTCATTGAAATATAAGTACGACCATAGGGCAAACTGTCCAGAGGTGCAATATTGACAGCCCCAAACAGGCTTATAGACGTATTCCTTCCAAGTGTCCTCGTACTGTCCGAAATGATCGTATCCAAACAAAAACCACTTTGAAAGGAGGTCATCTTTCAATATCGTATGATAGAACCAACTGACTGTTGCCAACAAAAGGGCTTCAAAGATGAAATTTAGCATGACACAGCGTTTATTATGAGTTCTGGGGTGCAATTGTCGCTTATTGAATATTCCACGGAGAAATCAATCCCGAACGCCTCGTATGGGTGCATCAAAAACTTTATTGATTCCTTTGGATAGGTGTAGCGCTCAAAGAGTCTGTAATCGTTCTCGATGATGTTCGTGCCCTTCACGTTGATGCGCGTCAATTGTCCAGAGTTGAAATATCCCACCTCCAACGTTTTTCGTATTTGGGTTATGAGCAAATGGTTGATGGATTTACAGTCATTGCCCTGAATGAGCTTATTATTGATCCAACATACCAAGCGTATCTTTGAGATATAATTGAAGTTCCCACGATCACGGCTTGGCATAGATGTTCCAAAATCCTCGAAATACAGAATTCCCTTAAGGTTTGAGTTTGGCACCAAGTCTTTATAACATCCGGAGCTTATGCACTGCTCATAATCTGAATCTAGACTTATAGGAAACTTTGTAACGGCAAAAGCTCCAGGAATATCTGTTGGCTGAACTTTTTCTCCGACAGATACCATTCCCGATATTTTATCAATGAAAGTCAGTCCGCTTGGATTGCCCACGCCGTTGTCGATGGCGTTCAATTTGTCCTTTAGGATGGTTGCTAATTGTGATATCATTCGCTTACGAGTTCAAGTATTAATAAATAACAATAAAATATTCCAACTCCAAAAAACAGGGTCAGCGTTCCAATGACAGGATTTTCTATTAATTCTTTACTTAAAAAACTAAATGGGAAAACCTCTCCAATTAACAATGAAATTGAAATGCACGTTACTATCAATGAAACTGTTCCTAAAACAATATTTGATTTTTTTATCATGGGTTCAACAAATTTCGTTTAAGATTTTCTATCAATCGAGGTGCGACCAAAGTCTCTTTTAAGATATCGCGCTCCTCTTGGTTCACTTGGTCAAAGTTTGGATATCGGCTTTTGTTCCAGCGCAATTTTGCCTGTGTCTCTTTGTCCAGACCTCCAACAGTTCCTCCGATTTTAAGACCTTGTCTGTAAGTGCCTGGTCTTTTCCATCCTGCGAACATTTGACCAGTAAAGGTCAAGTTGACGAAACGGATTTCAAAACCTCGCCTAGCCCTCAATCTCACATAGCTTCTGGACGTGTAGTTCTTACCGAACCCTGAATTCTGAACTCTACGAGCCAACAAAGCTTTTGCGGTCAAGGCAGCTTCTTCCATAACAGGAAGCATGTCATTGGCTGTTTTCTCAATGGCGTTGTTTAGGTTCTCAAGGAAGTCGTCTGCGTTCATTGTTTGGCTTTCCAGTTTTCGACATCGGCATGGGTGACGCCATCTTTATTCAGTTCATCAACTGATTCGTTTCGCTCTTTTGATAAAAGGTAGTTTCCAAAACTTACCAGATCTTTTTTATTGTAGTACGTTACCAAAATATTATGTATTTAGAGTTAATAAAAATGATTCGTATTTATTCTTGGCGTCTATTTCTCGATCAAACAGTCCTAGAAATTTATTTTTACCATTAAAAAATATAGTCGCTCCCCATTTTCTATTCCTTTTCCAATAACTAACTCCAGTAAACCTTGAGTATGAATTAAGTCTTTGTTTTGAGTGTTTGACATTTTCTCTTTGAGAAATGCGCTCTAAATTGGAAACGTGATTGTTTTCTTTATTAAAATCCTTATGGTTAGTGACCTCTCCTTTTTCTTTCAAAAAAGCATTCGAAACTAATTTATGTATGGTAAATGTTTTTCCTATTCCGTTATTATAAAGCCTTACTTTTGGATATCCATGAACAGTAAGAGATATACGTAGAATGTTGTCTCTTTTTATATTTCTAACACGGCCACAAGAAGAAACCGAATAATTTTTATAATTTTTAATCTCTTTCCAAACTTCATTTACCATCTTCTTTAGTTTTCATGGTTACATGCCTACTCTTTAAAGGATTTTCGGCTTTCTCCTATATTAGATTTTTACCCATGGTCATGACCTTTCGGGTGTCACAGATAAAACAGTTTGATTCTGTTATACGAGAATTCTCTGAAAGCCACATGACCAGATTGCTGTAATTGCTCTCGAATTTTTTTTTACGTGTGTAGAGATATTCTCTATCACTGAACGTGTCGAAGTTGATTTTCCTCGATGCAAAAACCTTTTCAATAAACAGAACTCCCATCTTGTACCAAAGCGCCATACCAGTCCTACGCAAGAACACATCGTCGTCCATGAATCCACATACGAGGTTATCGATTGAACAGCTTATCAAAACGTTCAGCGACATGCCATATGCATAGTTGGAATCGATGTCCAAATCTTCAAAAGTTGGTCCTTTCACACCTTGGGCGGTCAAAAATTTGCTTCTGACCTCTTCGATACCTGAACACGAACAGCTGGTCTTGTTGTTCATCGGCTGCATGGTGCCCACAGCATACACGAAATAATAATCGTTTCGTATGCCGTTCTCTACGATTGGGAGTATAAGTGGTTCAGGAAGTGGGTAATTTGTGCTCTGGGCTACAATTGGAATGGTGTATTCTGTCGATAGTAACTCATCGTTCTTGTAGACTTGTAAAATTATTTCGCCAGTATTGTTGAAATAGAAATTGATCGAGTTTACCACAATCGAAGCTCCATCAACGTGATTTGTTTTCAGTTTCATTCCCACATAGGTGGATGTCGATATCGGACTTGAAAACTTGGTCTCGCCAATCTTACCGATATAGGCTTTGTTCTTTTGCCTGAAGTTCTCCGATATTCCCACCTGAAGGTCGCTCTCAAAGAAATTAACTGCAGAACCATACATCTTATCAAAGCTTTGCTCCAAGGTATCGCCGCAACCGATAGCATTCTGAATAAGTTCCAGGTCAATGCCTTCAAGGTCATCAACAAATAGGTTTAGGCTGCTTTCCTTCTGTGCTGCAGCTACAGTAAAACATTCACATTCCAATTGTGACAATCCGACAAGCCCTTCAAAACATGATTTCATAAGATTCGTTTTAGTTGTGGGAGCTGGATTTGAACCAACGATCTCTAGGTTATGGGCCTAGCGAGATAACCAACTTCTCCATCCCACGGTTTAAAAAAAAGCACCATCATTTAAGATGATGCTTTTCACTTTTGCTATTAAGTCAATTACGCGACTTTAGTGTAGGAAAGGATTCCTGACACTTGGTCGAATACGTCTGGTCCTGTGCTTACAAGCACATCACATCCAACTGGATTCAAAGCAAAACCGAAGTTAGCCTCGATGTAGTAAGTGTGGGTGAAACGTTTTCCGGTACAAGAATACTCATGGTAAATGTCATAACGCAATCCTGCGACTGTGTTTGATGGCATTGACCAACGCATCTGACGACCTTCTTTAGGGTTCACTTCAATAGGCGTGTTTCCGTTGTAGTTCCTTGAAGCAAAAGCGTAAGCGCTAGAGCTGATCAAGAACGTGTCATCGGTAACCGGTGCTGATGGAAATCCTACCAAATCAAAATATGTTGGGAACAACATTGTTTTTCTTTGGCTTCCTTTTCCTTCGGCGTTGCCCTGCTCCAATTGAGCGTTCAGGTAGTAACGGTACAATGCACCATTATCAACCACAAAAGGATCGGACAGTTTATTGATTTTTGCATCAATGGCCATCTTAACATAAAGGTCTGTTGTGTAGTCCGCAGCTGGTATCGACAATGTGGTACCTCCAAAAGTATAGGTCTCTGGGTTCTTGTTGTAACCTGCATTCGCAGATAAAAACAACAAAGACTGGGCATTGATATGCTCGTCCAAAGCTTTCATTTTTGCCAACAGCTTGCGTGCAACGATCTCATCGATGGTGTAACGGTTTCTCAACACGTCGTTCTCATTGATCTTGAAAGAAGCTGACTTACAATTTGTCAAAGTAAAATCCTTTGAATTCATTGCAACCTCTGCCGCTGTAAGGGCACATACATCCTGACATGTTTCGTCAAGTGTTTCACCGCAATTGTCAAGCCACACGATTTTAACTGCGTTGTCTTCCAGTTCTGGGTTTTCTAGTTCGGTAATAATTCGGGTGCGTCCTTCTTGACGCTCTGCAAGGGCTTTGATAGTCTCGGCATCTGCCGTGTACATATCAGTTTGGTTCTGGCTATCTGCCCAGACCTCCTCTGCTTTTAATACGATGTCGCACTGATCGGCGACTGATAAATCTGCCATAATTTTTTTAAATTAGATTAAACAATTAGCTTTTTACGACGCTGCTTGTTTATTCCATTCTTCCTTGATTTTCTGACGCTCTTCTAAAGGAATGTCCCTATTCGTAACCATTTTAGAATACTCCTCTACGGTTTTAGGCTTATGACCAGAACCAGTTCCTCCGCCTCCAGGAGGGTTTGGATTGCTTCGGTCGTCAGCCTGTTTGAAATCGAACCACTGCTTGGCAGTGTCCTTTACAAGGCTTTCGAAACTGATACCGTGTCCATGTTGATCCTCAATGCGCTTTCCATCTTTCAACGGAATGAAATCATCTCCATCTTCCTGAAATTCAAATCCTTTGATTTGCTCCAATAGGATGTTCTTTTGATTCTGCGCCTTAACAGGGTCAGCTGATAGAACTGGGTTCATAGCTTCAAAAAACGTTAGGGCTCTTTTGGAAACGGTGTTGAAAACTTTCTCTTTATTGAATTGGCCCAACTTTTCAGCGAACCCTTCCTCGAGTTGTTTCTTTTCCTCTTTCCAAGTTTTTTCCTTTTCGGAAAGCATCTTGATAACAGATGGATGGCTTTTAAGTTCCTCCTCTGTCAGCTTTGTTGGGTCGGATTTTGATTTTTGGGAGTTTGATTCAACTACTTTCTTTACCAAATCAATTCCTATCAAATCGTCATCATCAATGTTAAAATGCTCTTTGATCTCGGTTTCAAATGAACTCAAAACTTCTTTCTTTCCCTTGGAGTATCCCTGTTCAAACTTATCCTTACCTTTTTGGTTGATAGCTTCAACTCGGTTTTTGTCCTGCTCAAGAAATGAAGTGAGAAACTCACCTTCTTTAAAATCTTCCTCTTTTTCAGGTAGAATGGTTGCAATGTCGTCCTCTGAAATTTTGTACGCGGTTTTCAGCCCCTCCGCCAGTTGTTGTCTTAATTTTGTGTATGACATTTTTAATATGGATTAGTCCTTTTTATCGGATCTGGTTGGTTGTTTTTTTGTTTTTTCCTTTGGCTTGTCATCCGAAGTATTTGAAACAATCTCCTGTTCCTTGACCTCGATGTCCTTTGCCAATGTGGTGCTCGGTTTTACCCTGAATGTTTTGGGGTATTTTTTCAGTACGGCATCAGGATCCGTTGTCTGGAATTCGATGCCTGTCTTTTTGTTGATGAGGACCTTCTTTGCCATGGTTATTTAGATTTGGCAGGTGCTTTAACCGGCTCTTTATCCGCAGACTTGTTAGCCTCGATCGCATCGACCTGTTTTTGGAGGTCAGTATTTGAGGTTTTCAAAGTACCGTTTTCCTTTGTGAGGTCATCGACTTGCTTTTGGAGTTTCTTGATCTCGGTATTTTCAAGCTCCTTGTCTTTGTCAACAACATCATCTGGAAGGTCTGATTTTAAACGCCAGCCGTAAAGGGCGTTGTTTTCTTTCATGGAATTCCACTGATCTTGAGAGAATTCCTTTTCCACACCACTACGTGAGGCTTTGACTGTTTTTGTTTTGGACTTGGCCATAGTATTTTGAATTAAAGATTAGACTATAATTGTCATGTTGTTGAGCCTGACCAACTCCTGAAGTACTACAAATATATAAAAAAGAACTTATTAAATTCTTTTTTGTGGAATTTTCGATATATTAGCATTTCGAAGAGTAGGTTAATTTGAATTTTAGTCATGATAAAAAAGAGGTTTTCAATACGATGCCTCTTTTTTTTATTTCTTAAGTTCTGGTCTCAAAACAAATGCTACTTCGTCCGCAATGAAATCTATCGTGTGCCTACAGTTATAACCACCTCTATCGATAAGCCAGTTATAAGTTTCCCTATTGTCAATTGCCTCCAGAGTTGGATCATCTTTCCATTTCTCGGCTTCCTGTGTGCTGAAAACTTCAGCGTTTCGCTTCTTGCAGAATTCACGTGATGTTTTTATAAGGCCACCGTTATAGATGAAATGTGACAATCCCAACTTCTGGGCGTAGGTTGCTGAAGTGAATGAGTTGAGCTGTGCATATGCATCATAGCTGAAGGTTTTGTAATGTTTCTGGAATAGTCCAAATTTTTCTGTCTCCCCTTCAATCAAAATCTTCAGGCTTTCCTTGAACGACTCAAAGCCGCTCTGCTTGAAGATCTCCCTGAACACATGCTTCTGGATCTCGGACCTGATTGCAGTATCGTCTAGAAGTCCGTTCATGTAGCCCTCACGGACCAGAGAACCGTTGTCATTGATACCGAGTCGTCGGTTGATCAGTTTTTTGATATCGGATTTGTCCACAGCCTTTTCAACTGTTGATCTGTAGAATTTATGATTGTCCTCAAGAATATTGTCGATGTCCTCTATGATGGAATTAACCAGATTGTTCTTGGTTGTGTTCTGGTACCGTTTGAATGCCTCGTTGAATAGAGTGAGCGTCTGCTTGTTGAATTCAGAAATGATCCTTCCCTGTTGAGTGTTCAGTTTATTGACAAACTGCTTGAGCATGATCTTTGTCAGCTCTGATGAAGATGTGGATATTCGCTTTTCGAGTGCATCGATAAGTCTCTCCAGTTTCACAGCTTTCTCGTAGGATAGTCTCTGTATTTCTTTAGGTGTTGGCATTTATTGTTCAGATAATACCACTACATTAATTTCTTCAATCGAATCGTCGGCATGTTCATAATCAACGTCTATTGTTTTAATGGTATTTATGTCAGCAAATTGATATCCACTTTCATTCGCTTCCAGCATTACTTCTTTGTCCATTGGGTATTTTTGCAATGCTTCTATTAATTCTTTTACTGTCATAATTAAAGTTCTTTAGCAACCCCATCCACGTAAACATGAACGATGATCGTTGATTTATTATTTAGGCTCTCAAGCCATTCCTGTGAGCACTCGATTGATTGTTTTTTCATTGGTTAGGTTTTAAAGTTGGCAATTACATTGAATACAATGGGTGTTACTTTTGCAGTTAGTTGCATTACACGTTCTACAGGTGGTTTCCCATTTCGGAAGGAAGTCTTTCACAAATTCCCGTGCTTCTCTTCTAATCTCATCTTCATTCATGACTTTTTAATTTTTATAATCCCCATCTTCTCCAACTGCTTCAATACGCTTTTACGGTTTAGCTTCGACATATAAATGCAGTCTTTCTTTTTGATCAGCTTTCGTTTGATCGGTGCAAGTCCATCCAGAACCAACTTCTTACGACCATCCTTATAACCGACAATTCCCAAACCTTTTGGCTTTTCTTTTACGAAAGAAGCAGCTTCAACTTCTTCAAACTCTGCTGGCTCAATCGTGTGCTCCAACAAATTCACCTCCCAAATGGTATGACCTTTTTTCGGAAGGATTCTACCAACGAGCTGTTGCTTCTTTTCGACTTCAACTTGTCGCACGTCGACGACCTTGTCTTTTGGGATTGGTTTGGTTTGGAGTGGGTTCATATCGATGTCAAATTCAATGATGGAATGGTAGGCGTCAGCTCCGCAATTATTGCATCCACTTCAACCTTGATAAGTTCCTTCTGTTTGGCATATGCCATATTATAAAATCCCTTGTTCGTGCCCTCGATCTCATCAAAGATGTTATCGAAATTGGCATACAGAACCTGTTTGAACTGGGTGGCCAAGTTGTTCAGTATGATGTTCTGTATCTCGAAATCGCTCTTACCTGGGAACGGGAAATGTTTGTTCTTGATGGCCAGTTTTGCCCTTTCCTCTTGGTCATCGGAATAGATGATATCTGCAATGTCGTTGTTGATGCTCTCACGGATGTACGATGGTGCATTGCTGTCGTTGGCAGTCTTTAGTTCGGTAAGCAATTGGCCAAGTCGTTTGAGTTTGAAGTCCGACGGGAACTTGTGGTAAACCGTGGTTCCATCAAGGAATCCCATATAAAGTACTTGAAGCTTAACTATGAACATCCAGAACTCACTGTACTTTTCGGCAAACGGATGCAATGTGTCATTTATTGAGTCAAAATCAATTTCGGCTTCGGTTGCGGTGGCAAATTGTGTCTGTACAAGGCTCTCGGAATTGTACACCATCCTAATGACCTTCTTTTCAATCTTGTCTGCGTATTTGTCAAGGAAATCCATGACATTACCGGGGAAAGGAACATAAGCGGAGACCGCAGCCACATCCACCATATCCTCTGGGCGTTTTGGCATAGGTATCTCCTGAATGTCGGCAGCTGTCGTGTGGGTTTTCTTTCCTGTGCCCTCACATGCCAGACACTGGGAAACTCCATCACTCAAGACGCCGCCATTACATCCCTTGGCCTCACATACGGAAACATAGGAAACCTGTTTAGGGAATGCATGAAGCGTTATGGACAATTGAAGCTCTGAACTGATCTTTACGAACTGCTCCAACAACGGCATCGCTTCGTAATGGAACGGATTCACAAACGTCTGGTCATCTGTACTGATGTCCTTGCGATATCCCACGCGCATAAGTGCCACGCGGTCGCTGTTGTGCTCATAGCTGAAAACATTGTAAGTTTTTCTGGTTTTTTCTTCTGTCCAAATGGATGTCGAGTCCTCTTTTTCCTTGATGTCTTTTGGGACTTCTTTGTACTCATACGATACATCTGGCCCGAATATAATCCAGCGGTCGGCCTGTTTGGTCTTGTCCTGCCTGTCGGTATAATCATACTTGAGCTTTACGATTACCCATTGCGTCTGATTATTGATAATCGAATAGTTTACCACATCCTCGCAGCTGTACTCGATGGGAAATGTCTGCGGTTTTTCTGTGTTTGAATCGAAAGGTTTGAAAGTTACCCATACCCAGGCGTTCGGGTCCGTGAATGTCAATATCTTGAAACGCTCGCTCAAGAACTGGTCAACCCCATTGTTGTCGCTCTCTCCATAGAACTTCATCAACCTTTCCTCAATTTCCATGACCTTTTTGCTATCTGTATTGTCGATGAGCTTCACCACTCTGTTGGAACGCACCACCTTGTTGAAGGGTCGCATGATCTGGGCGCAAATGGAAGGAGTGTAGTGCTTTGTGATGTTCTTGCGCTGTTCAAAAAGGTCATCGTCCTCACGCCTAACGAACTGCCTCAAATAATCGTTCAATGGGAATTCCTCTTTGAGTTTACCGTCTTTTCCCTTTTTGTATCTAGGCTCATTCGTTATGAAGGCCTTGTATTTTAGGGATAGATTGCAGACACGGTCGTAATGCTTGTGCCTTGTGTCGTTGGCGATGGTAGATTCTAGGTGCTCCTGTAATTCCATGGGATGAAGTTTTCACAAATGTAAAAAAAGAAACTAATAGTTTCGTTTTTTTGTCACGAATAATAATCATCAAGCAGCTCTACAATTAAATATTCAAGAGCGTCGGAGCAATTATGAACCAAAATACCGTTGGCAAAATACTCGTGCTCATCTTCGACCTGAATATCAAATACTCTTTTTTTATCTATGACTCCTGCGCAAGCTTGCTCCACATGATCTTCCGCAAGTTTTAACTTTTGCCCATTTATAGATTTCAAACTCTTTATCGCAAACAACGCATTTTCGTTTTTCGTGGTATCGTTTCTCTTTTCTGGCAATAGCTGTTTGATGTGTGTTCTTGCATCTGTTTGAGCAGAATTTGATATTTGCAATGTGAGTGCTTTCGAACTTACTCCCACATTGTAGACACTCAAGTTTTTTTGGGTCGTGGAAAAAAGTGTTTTGAGCGTGTTCTTTATGCCATTCAATACCATCGTCAGAACTGTGCCACTCCATAGCTTTTGGTTGTGCAAGTTCCAGAAGATATTTGGTTGCTTGCTTAATCCTCTCTTTTGAATAGTGTTTTTTTGAATGTTGTTTTGGTGTAAGGGCTTCAAGGTTTTCAATCGTATTGTTTGATTTATCCTCGTCTTTGTGATGGATATGAACACCTTTAGGAATTTTACCATTGTTGAGATACCAAACATATCTGTGAGCAGATGTCTTGATTTTTTTACCGTCGATTTTACACCATCCTTTGTAATACAATTCTCCTGTATGGAGGATGAAATTGACACCGTTGATAATCTGTGAAGGGTTTGGTTTTTCCATGAGATATTATTTTCATCTAATATACAAATAATATCCTCTTGTATCACATCGCAGACCTTTATAAATCCTTTATTTTCAGTAAATATCTTATGATCTGGAGTGCATGTGATTTCATGACCGTTCAAGCTGTATGTTTTGACTTCTCGAATACCGTTGTCAAAGACATTTGTCACTTTTTTAAATCCTTTTCTTGTCAAAACAAGTTCACCTATTTCTATTTCATCGATACGCTTATTTCCGTTGATGGTTGTGATTAGTGTTTCTCCAACAAAGCAATGGCCTAGCTTCTCATAGACCACTCCAGTCTCTGGATCCTTGTCCTTTTCCTTTAGCTTTCCATCCAGTCCCTCTTTGAGCCATTGCATATCTGAAATGAGATATTCACAACTTTCATCGATGATCAGAACAACTGTATATTCTTCGCCATTATAATCGATCTTAAGTTTGCGCTCCAGTATCTTATCTACAAAATCCCTACGGTTCAGAACGTTCTTGTTCTTGCGTGGTACCTTATCCGATGACCTCGAAATATAATCCGCCAACATTTCCCGAACCTTGTCAAACTGGGTGAAATCACCGCTCCCTGCCTGACGATAATCCCCTGAAGCATCCCCATAGAAGTAAAGCATTGGATCGTCATGCTCATAATCGCCCAAAAACCTACGGCAAAGCGCCTCTGTCGAGTTCGATGGGCTTGAAAGGCAGTATTCCCTGAATATCCGTATCTGGAATTCTTTGACATCATCCACATACTCGACTTGTGCGCACTCCAAGGTCATGTAAGGTTTGGAGTTGAAATCGAAAGTCAGGTGTATCGGTATTGATTTGTTGTATGTTACTTTTTCGACGTGAATAAGCTCACTGAAATTTCTATAGAACGAATCCCCTGTCCGTGCAAACGGATAACCGTAAACGAATTTCAATGCTTCACCTTCTGACAGTTGGGCTATTCGATTATCGATATAACCTTTTGAGAGATTATGGGCGTTGTGGAAAGTAGAAGAGATGGTAATCGACTGGCTGTCGTTTTCCATGTGGAAATACGTCTTTGGGTTGGTCACTTTTTTCAGTATCTCCTCCTGAAAGTCTTTCAAGTGAAACATATCGGTCAGCCATTTGACCACTCCTATCGATGGTGAAGTGTTTATGATGCAAGGGTTCCAGGCGATGTAATCTTCTGGGTTTTCAACGTCATCGATGTAATCAATCTGCAAGGTGTCCTTGTGGTAAACGAATCCAGGCTGTGACAGACGTGCAAGGATTACGGCTTTGAGCGCCTCTTCTTTCGTGTCCTTCGTTTCATCGAGCAAGGCCCATCCGATGTTCTTACCATCGTGTGCGATGTAGTTGACCAGTGAGGCGGTGAATATGATGCCTCCATTCTCAAAACTTATGATGCCGTGGTAATTATCAAACTTCTCAAGCTTTGTAAAGTGTTCCGGTGGTTGGAGGCCATAGACATAGTTGCCTCTTGGATTGCCTTTTTTATCGTACTGGGTCATTCCGTAGATGGATTTCCATACTTTCTTTATTTCCCTCATGGTGGTCTGGGTGAGCTGCATGTGGGTGTTTGCTGCGATCATTCCAGCTATCTTTGGAGCGTTGAGGACGTACATGCCAGACTGGAAGCCCATGAGATATGTTTTACCTGACCTTTGCCCTGCCATGTTGAGCGTCAACTGTTTTCGGCTGGTGAGCGTCTTTATCTGTGGGGATGATAGTTCTATTTCGGTTGGCATGGGTTATGCCTTTAGGTTTTGCGTTCTGTGATTATCATTTCGACCTTGCCCATTGAGAGTGGCTTGTCTTGATTTCCTGAAATCTCTAAAAGTTGAGGAGCTTTAACCCCGATGATGTCGGCAATCTCTTTTAAAATGTTTTTACACTCTTTAAAATCCTCAATGTCATAGCTTTGTTGATAAAGATGATAGTATTGTGAAATTATCTCACTACGCTTGATGTCTATCTCTACCTGCTGGTCTTTAGTGAAGATTTCACGAGCCTTAACGATGTATTTATCAATCATCCTGTCAGAAATCTTGTATTTTGCACAATATTGAATGATTTGCTTTCTTTGAAATCCTTGTAAGAGCAGTCCATAGACGAAGGTCGTCCGTTTTTGCATTTCTGAACTATCTGACTTAAATTTTGCCATTTTTTAGAACGGAACTCCAGTGAAATTTGCTCTTTGTCTCAATCTTCGCATTCCTGCGGCTGTTGTGCCTCTATTGTTGTTGATGTTGGAATATCCTTCGCTACCACTTGCCATAATTCTTTAGATTTAATTGATTTGTTTATTGTTTTGTATCTCTCTAAAATATTTTTGAAATAGAACTGATTAAAGTCATAGATTTCTTTTGAATCTTCAATCACAAACTGCTCCAGGTTGTCGGAGCTTCTTAAATTAGCGCTTCCATGCATCACAATGAACTTACCACCTTCGGTTTCCATTTGATAGATTTTGGTATGCGTTCTACATACGGCCAATTGAAACCTATCTTCGTGATCTAGTTTTTCATAGGCGTATTTGATTAGGTTTGATATTTCGTGAGAGTAGAAATAATCACTTACAATCAAATTCAGTTTTTCGATATACCCAGCATCTATCAAGTTTTTTAAACTATCAACGTTATCCTGATTCATGGACAAAGTTGAAAGGGTAATCTCTTTTACCAGAATGTTATGATTCACGATAAAAGCCTCAATAAAATCGCCGAATATAAAACTACCATCAACCACAACAAACACTCGGTCAAGTGCTTTAAAATCTAAATCTTTTGCGAGTTTCTCTGCATTTTTATACTTCAGGCGTTTGTAAGGGATTGAATTGTCTTTTTTTGGCTTGATGTATCTGGATGTACTTCTTGAGCCTTTGAGCTTAAAGTCTGAATGGTTTTTATTAAAATTATTTGCTATTTCGTTAAAGTCCCTCATCGTTCAAATTTAGTAAAAAGAAATCAATAATTTCATTTTTGTTTTAAAATAGCCCTTAAATCGTTCGAAAATTGATTGTAGGTCAAAGCCGTATATCTCAAAACTGTCCGTCCAAGTTTTTGCTTCATAAGTTTATATTGCCCAATGGTGATTGAATCTGACTGATTCTGTTATGCGAAATATGGGTGTACATCATAGTGGTCTTTACGGTTTTATGTCCGGCCAATAGCTGTATCAAATTGATGTCCACTCCAGCCTCGACCATATGAGTAAATGAGTTGTGCCTCATTAAATGTGTGTAAACCCTTTTACTGATTCCTGCTTTTAATGCCAACTGTTTCATAACTTGATTCACACTTGTGGATGAATATTGGTCTGAAAACTGACCATCCAGAACATAGGTCTCTGTCTCGTATTTTCGGTAGTATTTTTCTAGTAGCTTAACCAGTTCTGGCGCCAATGGAACCTGTCTGTCTTTTTTGCCCTTACCCTGAATGATGTTTATGACTTTTCTTGACCTATCAATGTGTGACCATTTAAGATTTATGAGTTCTGATACTCTCATGCCGGTTGCGTAAAGTAAAGCCAGGATGGTTTTGTGTTTTATATTCTCACAGACATCAAACATTCTCTGAACTTCATCCTGTGAAAGAACGATAGGAAGTTTTTTGTCCGATTTTGGATAAGGTATCTTTTGTATTTTGGAAGGCATTCCAACGGTTATTTTATAAAAGCTGTTGATCGCGCACAATCTATGTTTCCTTGAGTTTATGGTCTTTGCCTCCAGAAGCCAATCCTTGATCTTGTCGTTAGGAATGGATTTTGGCTCTACCTCATTACTGAAATGAGTTAGAAACGACTTCACTTGACTTTTATAGTTCTCGATTGTTGCTTTAGAGCTATAAACCAGTTGTAGGTCTCTCGAATAGTTGTCTAGATGTTTTCGAATATTCATATTGAGTGTATTGATTTTATTGGTTGTTTAAAGTGTTTTGTACATATAAGTGTTAGCAACAATGCTTACATTTCGTACTCAATCCTAACTTTTCGCACACTACCATCGGCAAGCAAAGCATTTTTTCTATGTTCTAGTAGGTCATTTGCTACTGTCCAAGTGTCCAAGCTATAATCAGAGTATTGTACTGAATGCTTTGCTTTCCTGCGCTGGGCTTCATTCAATATTTCTTCCATACTTGTCGCACAGTTGCTAACACGTGGTATAAATAATTGCTCCGTTTTGTACTTCTCAAGCATATTCGCTAATTTTAAGAAATCTAAAGGGCTTATTTTAAACTGTTCGTCCTTTGGCAGAGATAATATCCAATCTGCTATCTTATTTAATTTTTCTACTTCCATTTTATAATATTTTTAGTTAATTAATACGCAACTATTCATACCACATCTACGTTACCTACAAGTGCTATGTTCCTGTTTCACTCAAAGGTTCGTGCTTCAATTCCGTAATAACATTTTTTTCTTCCCTCGCTTTTTTAAAAGGTAAATATTGGAAGATGTGTTCTATAATTGGCAAAGTCCAACCATCACCCAAAAGTGAAGCTGCTTTGTTTCTACTCAATATATCGCAATGGTTATCGGGAAAGCCTTGTAATCTGCAAAGCTCAATCTTGTTTAACATTCTCACTTGATTGTCTTTTAACACATATAGAGGTTCATTTCCTTGCAATAAACAAGGTGCTTTTCCTTTTGTTACTCGTCCTCGTCTTGTTGTGCTACTTGGAAATGATAGGTTTAAACAATCTTCTTCAGTTAAAATATCATAGCCTTTTACTGTATTGGTTTTAACTCTGACTTCATCTTCAACCAAATAAACAATAGTATTAAAATCCTTAACATATCGTTTTTTTAAACTTTCTTGGCTTGTAGTCATTCTACTTTCACTTTCTAAAATACAATTTGCTTTTTCTTTATCAGTCCAACCGTCAGTAATAATATCAATCAACTTTATATTTAAGTCTTTAGGTTCTGTAATATCTGTAACTAAATCCCCAAACATTCCCTCTTGTTTTGTTTTTGCATTAGTCCAATAATATCTATCTCTTAATTGTGCAGTAAGCAAACTACTATTAAACCTTACAGGATAAACGCCCATTGCCCTGCTCATTATACCAATATCTTCTTTTGGTGCAGATCCAACGTTTTCTTGGAAGAAAATTACATTTGGGTTTAATTTTTTAATATGATTGTATATTTCAATAAATTTCCAAAACAAACCGCTATTACTTCCGTTAATTCCTTTACGCTTTCCTGCAATACTTAAATCTTTACAAGGCGAGCCACTTAAAAGCAAATCAATACTTTTCCAATCAATATCCCATTCACGCCAATTATTTACATCGCCTAATTGTATTGTTTCCGGATAGTGATATTGTGTCAATTCTATTGCGTAAGGTTTCAGCTCGCTACTGTAATAATTATTTACTTTAATTCCTACGTTATCAAGTGCCGTATGTCCAGTACTCATTCCGTTAAAAAGAGAAAGCACATTAATTCCTTGGCTTCCTTTGTCAGCCATTTGCCCTCGCTCAAAAATGTTATTACTATGTTCGTTCATAATTCAAAATTTTGTTCTTTAAAACCGCACCAGATAGGTAACACGGTATATAAAACAGCTTGAAAAAAGCCGTTCCATATACCTATTCGTTATCTACAAGCGCACAAACTTTGTGCTTTTTAAAATTATTAAGCCGTGCGCCAGTAGATAACACGTAATATAAAAAATTGCTTTAGGTCAGTTCTCTTTAATTAAGGTCAATGCTTAATTGAAGAAAAAAACTATCCGTTTCCAGTAAAGCAAGCAACACATAATTTTGGTTCGCTTTTTTTTCCAAACTTTAAGTCAATTTCAGTCATTATTTTTTTACAATGGCTACATCTTTCAGAGCTATATGCTAATTCACTTAATTTATTTAAAGCATCTAAAGTTTCATCGCTAACACTTTCGTCAACTCTTGCAGTTCCGTATTTTAATTTAACTCTTGCCATAGTTTTTTTTAGTAGCATATTAAAATGTTCTGTTCTTAATCGGCAACACGTCTTATACCTATTCGTTATAAGTGATCAGTTTCTACTTCGGTCCAATCTTTGCCGTTTACGGTCATAAGATGATTTACATTATCAAATGCAGTTCCACCTTCCATTGGGAATTTATCTTCATCGCACCAATGAGTAAAAAATGGTGCGGAATTTGTTGGTATAATTAAGTATTGCATATCTACTGTTTTTTAAACTCCTTGAATTCCTTGTGATAATCTTCACGACCCATACAGCAAATTGCTTCAGTGACATTCTTAAAGCCTTTTAACTTTATAAAATCATACGCAAGTGTGTTGTTAGAAGCCCTGCTCCAAGATCTTTTGGTTAATGTATTTCCGACTGTGTTTTTCATATCGTTTAAACCTATTTTTAGTTAATTGAATTTTGAAAGGGTATTTTACCAACTCCAGGACAATACGATTGCGCCATTTTCCTGAAGGAGCGGATTGTTGGTGATCAATCCAGGCTCATAAGCATCGCTATCTCCATAGAAATCGTTCTTTTGATCTTCGCGGTAATCCAAGTACAATCGTGGTCCGATGTGGAATTTTGTCTTTGCATTCCATCTAGAAAGTCTCCAATCAAAGCCAATAACACCTCCCACCAATGGAAAGCCCCTACCATCTCTGAACAGAAACCCCATTCTCGGACCGGCGTAATATCGTACTGGTTCAAACTTCAATAGATGGAAGTTGAGACCTCCAGAACCAACGATATCCGTATATCCTGGAGTCAATGCCGCATGTGAAAGCGAAAGCGAAGCCCACCCCCAAAGCATGACCTTTGTGATATCTATACCGAACTGCGGTGATCCTTCTTTAAAAGTTACTACTGGATCATTCCAAAGGCCAAACTGTGTGTACTCTTTATCTACAAATTGCGCTTGGCATATATTGAAGCCGATCATCACAAAAAATATTATTTTTTTCATCTACTGTCTTAATTAGGTTTTGGTTCGTTGATCAAATCAATATTGTCGTTTGCGAATTTTTCAGCTTCACCATAGGTTTCAAAAGTTCCTATCACTTCATCCCATCTATTTAGAAAAACAGCTTGGTCACCACTCATATAGCAGTAAGCGCTTCCCAGTTTTATTTCTTTGCTCATTGTGCCTACTGTTTTAGTGTTAAAGTTATTTTTTCGCCGTGTTCGTAAACAGGCGCATTGTGTTTACATATTCCGTTTTTACCATTTCTTGGTTGATAGGATTTGCACTGCTTACCGCATTCTCCTTTTTCTCCAACTTCCCAAACATCACGGCAAAAGAAAAAATCACTTCCAATATCTTTTTTTGCTTCGTAAACTTCTAATTCATCATATCCTTCAAATCGCATCATGTCGAGTATTGATTCTTTAGGTTCGCATATTTCAGCGTTTTTGTCTTGAAAATATAATTTCGCCATAATTACTGTATTTGTGATTGATTCTTAAACTCTTTGAATTCCCTATGATAGTCTTCACATCCCATGCAACAGATGGCCTCGGTCACATTTACAAAGCCCTTTGACTTTACGAAATCATAAGCAATTAAGTTGTTCGCAGCGTGACTCAATGCGTTCTTTGTTTTTGTATTTCCAATTGTTGAATTCATATCATTTAATGGTTGTTTTGGTTTTTAGAATTTTTAATTTCTAAATCAACTGCTCTCTCCAGTCCTCTCGCCTTATCCAGAGTATGGTACTGTTTGCTCTTGAAATAGTCCTTTTGTGCGGTCCTCATTTCTTCTACCAGTTTCATGAATTTTTCGAAGTCTGTCATCTTAAAAAGGTGTTTTATTAATGTTCATTTTTTTAATGTTTCATAGAGTTTGGTAAAAACCTCCTTTTGTCCATCCTGCCATTTTTTAAAGAGTTTTTTTCCTGTCTTTAAAAACTTATCGTCCTTTGTGATGACAAATTTTGTGAGAAGTTGCTCTCTTATTGGTAGCACGTCATATCCTTTGTCATTGCAAAAATTTATCATTTCAATCAGTGATGGGTTCATAGTTTACCGTTGCTTTGATTCCTAAATCGTTCAATTCTTTTATTCTATATTCTTGGAGTTTTGAAAGAACTCCTTTTTTTCCTTTCACTTCTATAAATTGCACCTCATTCGGTTTTATAGCCACGATGTCAGGGATTCCCGATTTGTTCGTTTTTATGAGTTTCAGGACATACCATCCATCTTTCTCAAGTTCCTTAATAAGTTTTGACTGGTACTTTGCTTCGCTCATAGTGCTTCAGTGTATAGTTCTTTTTGTTCATTACTGTTTGGTAAATCTGTTGCTCGATACCATTTTCGGAGAAAATCCAATAAACATTATTTACTAATCTTTCTTTTGTGGTCATTCTATCCTTACTCTGAAAGTAGCTGGTGGCCGAAAAGTCAATATTGAACATGACCAGACATTCGGCATTTTTCAGGCTTATTCCTTCACGTCCTGCCACTATCTGGAGTGCTATGTTCTTATTGCTGTTATTGAACTCATTGATGTCTGTGGTCATATCATGTCCAAATACTTTTTTAAGTAATTCTAATTCTTCAGTAAACTTGTAGAATATTGCTATCTTTTTTCCATTAAAGCGATCTCTTATGAATTCTGCCTTTGATCGATCAATGATAACCGCTGTCCCATCTTCCAGCTTCACGGTTCCAGAGTATAACTGATGAACCTTTTGCATAAGTTTGACAGGCGTGTCGGCTAATATTACGCCTCCATTCTTTCCTGTGAACACAAGGTCGCGCTCAAGTATCTTTATAAGATCGTAAGTGGTCCGTTTCATTGGCACCGTAAGTATGTGCTCACTTACCTTTGACGTGAATCCAGCTTCTGCTTGTGTATATGTCAAGATATACTTTCGTGTATAGGTTTGTATCAGTTTTATGTTCGCATCAGAATAGTCGTTGACTTGATTTCCGTGAGCCACATAGCGTTTTTTGACGTTCACGAACACGTTTGCCCATTTATAGAAATTGCTTTCGGGAAAAGGGCTGTATTCACTTATCCAAAGTTGATGGTATATCTGTGAATAGCTTTCAGGTGTCAGCGTTCCCGATAAAAGAATCATTCTTTTGTTGCCTATTATTTTCTTGATGTTCTTTGTCCTTTGGCTTGGCTTTGGAAAAGCACCAAGGGAGTGTGATTCGTCGATGATGATAAGGTCATATTTTTTACTGTCAATTTTATGGACGCTCTCATAATTTATCTGGTCTACCTCGAAGGATGGATTTAAAAGTTTATGGTCATTATCGATTGTTTTGGATTCAATCACTTTCTTTTTGGTAATGAAAAGCACGCTTTTGCATCCCGCTTTTTCAGCGGTTAAAAATGCGGTAATTGTCTTTCCAGTCCTGACTTGCATCGATAGAACCAATATTTTAAGTGTGTTCAATATTATAAACCCTTTATCACTGATCTCTTCTTGATATTCTCTTGCTTTAAATTCCATAATTAAAAAGGTATGTGTTCAACTTCCTCCAGTTCTTTGACCTCCATATCCTTGGTGATGACCGAAAACCATCGTATTCCATTTGTATTACCATCTAGGTACTCCGAGTCTGAAAAGCTTGCCCATTTCTGAACCCATATATTGAAGGTCTTTCTATTTAGCCATTTCTTGAAATCCGGATATTCATTGGTGAAGTTCTCGAAAGCTTCCGCTTTACTGGTCCTATCGAATTCCTGACCATCGTTCACCCATTGCATGAACTCCATACTGGTTTCAATGATGAACTTGCGTTTTTTAAGGTTTTTGGCATTATGCTGCTGAATGAGTCCATGGGTCAGATAGCATTGAAGGCAATAGACCATATAATTGTCAAAGGCCCTAAAGTCATCATCAGACCAATCATCAAAAAGATTGCGCTTAAAATCATCATACGGTGTCAGCTTTTTTCCATAAAATTGTGCGATCTCAAGCTCATGTCGTCGCCTGTCATGGCTATTACCTTCACCTTTTATAGCGTAGTTGGTGCTTATCAACATCTTTGGGCTGTCCTCTACCGATAATTTTAGGGCATCTTTATTTTTTCTTTCAATGGTGATGCCCTCGGTTACGAGGGAAAATTTGCTCTCAAAATCGAAGTTCTTTTTTACGTCATCAAATACAAGGACATGTGTGTCCGGTGTGACGGTCTGATATGCGAAGTTCTTTTTATCGTCAAAGCTTTTGCCGTCCAAGATTGACACCTTTCTGATCTGTCTTATACCTTGCACGAACAACCCTTTTCCAGTCCCTCCTTCTGGGTTGTTGGATATCTCTTCGTCATTCAAAATAATAGCTTTGTTGTTCATTTTGTTCTTATATCCGGAAAGTAGATATCCTATCGCACACTCCATTGGCAGCGGTTCATTGTGCGTGATGTTGATTATGAACTGACGATAATCGTTATCCTTTGATTTTTGATTTTGGAAATTCCTGTTTATTATCTGGCTGTTCCAGATGTAGCCTTCAACATCAACATATTCCTCAAGTTTTGCACTATCTTTTTTGATCTTAAGTATGCCGTTTTTGAATGCAATAAAAGAGGTATCCTTTTGATCCCTCAATATCTCAAGCTCTATGCTCTCAAGCATCAAAAGGAAATTTTCTGAAAAAATATTGCCATAGTTTGAGCAGTATCGCCAAACGTCGAACTCATTTCTGTCAAGAAGGAAGTCGAGCACATAATCTTTTATTTTTTCTACCGATGTTTCTGATACGATGTTCGACTGTATCTTCACCCATATAGGTTTTTGGGCACCAAACGGAAAGTATTTTTTAAAGCCACTTCTTTCCAGGAACCATTTATATTTTAGTGGGTCTATTTTAGGTTTCTTTTTTTCAAAATACCAAAAATCGTCATGGCTTTTTTCCTCTTTGATGATCTCATAGGATTCCTCATTGATCTTGTGGATCTTTAGCACTTCATCCTTTCCCTTGTTCAGGTCCTTTCTGATCCGCTCTATACGATTATAGTCCTCAAAATATTTAGAGTTGAATGTCCGTGTCCTGTATGCGCTTTTAATAGCAGTAAGGGACTCACGCTCCGAAAATTCACCAGACACCACATTGTTCAAAATATATCCCTCGGCCATTGTCTGGGTGACACCATATTCACAGAATGCTCCTGATATATCAAATATGAAAGAGTTTCTTTCGCCATCTACAAAATCTTTTTTCCAGTCCCATTCCATTATTTTGTCAATGATGATGTCCTCATTGCTTATGGGAATTATTGGAGCTCTTTCTACGCGATCAAAACCCTCGTCCTTTATAATTGGTGAGTAAATTTCAGCCTCATAATTGATATAGATGTCTGGATCATAGCTTTCAAAACATACCCTATCGACATTTGAATTTGATATGTCAAAATACTTATAGTCGTATTCTTTCTGGAAGGCCTTGAAATATTGGGGATGTGTTTCTTTTGTCAGTGAGTTGGGCACTCTTAAAACGGCTTTTATGCCATTACCGCTTGGTGAGATAAAAAGTGTAACAAAATGGTTGTTTTCTTTCAATTTCTCAAGATGTTCCATCATCACCTCATTTGATGGATATTTATCAAAGTCAAGTATCATCAATCCTGAATGTTGTTTCAGTGACCTACTGTTTCTTTCAGTAAACTCACCTGCAAAAAGTATGGATGGAAGTCTTTTCTTGATTTCTTTATTTCCCTGTCTTATATCCTCTATCAGATTTTTAGACTTTCCTTGTCTGATTCGCTCGATGGATTTCCAGAGAGGGACGATATAAGGGACGTCTGTTGATTTAAAAAGGTCCTTAAAAATTGAAATTTGTGTATTTCTGATATCCATAATTAATTTAAGTGTTGCGGTGTTGCGTTTTTAGATTTACGTGTTGCGCTCAAAGTACAAGTGTTTGTTGGGGTTTCAAGCGTTTCGCAACACATGACACGCATAAATTTGTTTTTTTGACCCCCCCTTAAAATAAATATCCGTTTTTTTCTCTGGGGGAGAGTAGGGAAAAGGGCCTTATGTGTTGCATGTGTTTTTTGCTCATAAAGCCCTTTTTGGTTTTAAATATCCAGTTCATCAACCAATTCTTCTGCGTTTTTCTCATACTCATCGACCACGCTTCCATCTCTAAACGGTTTATCTTCAAGGTAGCCTCTCATATAATCCCCTAACATGGAAGCTGTTTCGGATGCCATTTTATCGGTTTTATCTGTAATTCTTTTACCGAACTCAAACTCTGGTATGGAATATTTCACACTTCCGCTTTTGCCTTCTGCTGCGGCATTGATCTCTATCCAATGATAGTCCAGATTGCTTTGGTTGTCATTATAGAATTCTGACCATCCCTTTTTGTCCTTTCCATCTATGGATTTTTCTTTTTTGATGCCACCTACTGCGGATCCCTTTAGCTGTATGTTTGCCATAGATCCATCTTCAAGCATTACATAAATACTTCTGGCGTAGTTTCCCCCAGCGTTTTTTACCTTATCCTTGATGTCCTTGTAAAATCCGGAGGCTATCTCACCGCCCTTAAAGGCTTTGACCTCCAGTAGGGTGTTACCAATGGAATAGACCTCGTTTGAGTAGATACCACTTTCGCTTTTGTCGTGCCACCCCTTTACGGTGTGATAGTGTTCGATGAAAAGAAACTTTAATGGTAGCTCTACGCTAATGTTCTCTTTCAGCTCTTTGTCATAATAAGAGAAACACTTGTCATTGCTTTTCCATTCAAGGAATTTCGTTGCAGGGTTTCTGCTTTCTGTTGTTGGGCGTTCTAATCGTGCCATAATATTGATTTATTTATCTTGCGGAATGAGATACGGCACTCCGCTAACCGTTTTTGTTTTTAGAAACTGATTGCCAAAGACGATTTCCTTGGAGTTGTTGAAACTTTTGGAACTTTAACACCCTCTTCATCATAAAAATCAATGTCAGATTTAAGGGCTGTTTTCAAAAGGCTTTCGCGGTGTGCCAGTTGTCCTTTTATTTCAAGATATTTCTCATCTTCTGCATAGTTTATTGAGTCGCCACCGCTGCGATAAGTACCCTTTAGACCGAACGCTTCAAAGTTTTCATCAGGAAGGTTTGATTTCAAAACCCCCTCAATAACGTTTAAGGCCTCTTTAAGCCTTATGGCCTGTGCATACAGTTCCTCTGGATTGTGGTTGCCATCATCTATCAACTTTTTAGCGAAAGCGGTCGAGGATTTTGTAATTTCTTTTTTTGTCGGTAAAAAATTTGATGTGGCTACTTCTGCTTCGCGCATCAAAAAAAATAGTTCTTTGCTCATAATTTCTTGGTTTTAATTTAAAGATTGAATGATATTATCCCGGTTGGAAGATTGACCATTGAATTGGTATTTAATGGACTTACATATTCCAATATTTTTTTTATAGCATCCCTGCGCTCTCTCATGTCCTCCTCATTTGCTCTTTGATATAGAGCTGCAATGCGTTTTTTTCTAGCTTGGAAACCATCTTCTATAATCTGCTCCATTGACATTTTTGATTGTTCAACCATAAGGTCATCCCATTTGGATTTTAAAAAATCAAGCCTTTTATCATAAGAGCCTTTTTTTATGTAGTTGTTGGATTTCATGGCTCAAGTGCTTTATTGATTGCTTTTTCTGCCTTTTCAAGAACAATACTTAAAGAGTGTTGCTCTAAATATGGAATTGCGCTTTTTAGTGCTTCCAATAAATCGGGTGCTGCCGCTATTAGTTTAGCGTTGGCAATTCCAACCTCTCTAATAGGGTCGTTTTTTGTCCAATCACCCTCTCCTGTGTTGTAATGCTTTGCTTGTGCTATTCGTATGTCTTCACAAAATATATCTGTTTCAAGACCGTGTTTTAGATTAACAATCCAATCTCCTTTTGTTCCTTTAAATTCCATAGTTTACAGTGTTTGAAATTCTTCTACTTCCATTGACGCAATCTTTACCTCTCTGAAAAAATCATCCATAAATTTCTTTTCCTGGAAGTTCAGTTCTTGGTAGGACTTTCCGTTTACCAACCATTTTCCGTTTGTTTTGGTTATTTCAATTTTCATGGTCTGGAATTAAGGTGTTCGGATTAAAATCTATGCCTGTTGAAAAACTTATCATCGCATATAAAAAGCGTGTTGCAACCTCACTTCCCTCGCACAATGTCAATGCGCGGTGGTAGAAGTCTGAAAGTTCTTTATCAGTGGTTGTGGATTGGTGCTCATCATACAGTTTTGTCAGGTCCAAATTGATCAATGGGTTTCCTATTTGGATTTTTTTCAGTAAATTTGCTTTCATAGGTTCTAGTTTTTAATTAGGATTTCGATTTATAGATTAGAGCCATTCCCCTAGAATGGCTTTTTTTTGTTTCTTTCAATGATCATCTCCACTGCCACATAGAGAGCTATGCAAACAATTATGGTCGATATTATTTCAAGTGTTGTCACTGTTTCAAAGTTTATCATAGGTGTAGGTTTTAGGTAGATTTGGGAAAGGAAAACTCGCTATTAATCATCCTTTGTTTCATATAGCTCTGGAAAAAGCCAGAGCAGTATTTGGTCTATTATCCACTTCATGTGTTTTGTTTAAGAGCCGTTTTCATTCTGTTCTTGATAAGTTGCTCTCGTTGGTGCATTGAGAGCACTGGTTTGGAAATTGAGCTGTCCGAACCACCAGACAGCTCCTCCTTCAGTGCCGCAGTGTCTTCTAAAAGACGGCGTGCATTGTTTTCCAATCTTTCAAGTTTCTCTATTATTAATTGTTGATGGGTCATGGCTTATTGATTTTGAAGTGAAATTTTTTCCTCAAGCATCTCAATCACCCTGTCCTCGTGCGCAGTGGGCACGGAAAAGAAACAGCTGAACCAATGGTTCTTAAGTGTTCCCGGTTTCTTTTTCAATTCTTTTGCGACCTCTCTAATGAAATCGGCCTTGTTATCCAGGCTCTGGTATTGATTCTGGATTGTCTCGTTTTTTGTAATTGTTTCTGTTTTCATAAGTATAAAGTGTCTTTTCTTGTTAATCTTGAGAACCTGGCCTCCTTGAAGTTTCTGGGCACCCTTCTTAAATCCATCTTTTGTGAGTACCCAATGATCCCAAACTGTAGGATCAGAAAAAGGATTGCTGCGAAATATTTCTTTGGATCCTCAAGGCTCAATATGAATTTTACGACCAGCTCCAGATTGCTTCGGCTGTTGGTCTTTTTTCTCATATTGTAAGTGTGGTTATGTACCGTAACGGTTGCAACAAATAGATTTGAGGCCGCTTCCTTTTCTGTATATCCGAGAGCCAGTTCCTTGACTATCTCTCTTTCCCTATCGGTTAATTGGTCCAATATTCCCATAATATATTTATATCAATTAAGGTTCGATTCGTTGTTTTGTATTGCTTTTTTACATTACTTTGTTATAACAACAACAAATATATGAAATAACTTCACACTATGAAATATTTTCACAATAAAAAGTGTTAAAATTTCATATTTAATAATTAAATATCTGATTTTGAAAGGATTAGAATTAAAAGAAAAACGTGAAAATTTGGGATTGACTCAAAAGGAGTTTGCCGATTTGATTGGTAAATCTGGTCGAACAATAATAACATGGGAGCAAAGTGAAGTTTTGTCAGCATCTCAAGTTGTAATTGTTCAATCCATTTTTGATAAGTATGAAAATACTTCAGATGAAAATTTTCATTTTAATGAATCTTCAACAGAATATAAAAACGCACAGGCAATATGGGTAGAATATGATGGCTTCATGTTAGTACCATTAATTACACAAAGAGCGCAGGCTGGATATTTGAACAATTGGGATGATCAGGAATATTTGGCAGAGCTTCCAAAAATCCCATGGGAAGTCGATAAAGAATATAAGGGTAAGTATTTGACATTTGAGGTTAGTGGCGATAGCATGGAAAGCGATAATGAATCTTATGACAGCATTTTTGAAGGTGATATACTTTTATGTCGTGAGATTCAAAGACAGCATTGGAAAAACAAGCTCCATATAAATAAATGGGACTTTGTCATTGTCCATAGAGATCATGGCATTTTGGCAAAAAGAATAATCAAGCATGATGTTGATAAAGGTTTGTTGACCCTTCATAGTTTGAATAGCTATTATGAAGATATTAATGTGAGCATGAATGATTTAATTGCAATATTTAATATCATTGATGTAAAACGCAAAAGAAAAAGAAGATGAAAAAATTACTAATGATTTTCATGGCGCTGATTTGCCTATCTGCAAATTGTCAAACTGAAATTAAAGGTGTAGCCAACTATTTTGTAAACGATAGAATTGGAACTCGGCCTGATGTGGGAACTGAAATATTAATTCACAAAATTTCCGAGTCCGACACATTACATGATGTCATTCAAAAACATGTCTCGAATCAGGTTTCTTATAATGCGAGTTTGGAAATTGCAAAATTCAGTAGGGACAAAGAGTTTTTAGAAGGAGTAAAACTTAAGCAGCAGAATTATAAAGGAACTCAAATATTAGTTGATAGTTACATAGATGGAATAAATCAGAGTACAGAGACAATCAAAATAACAGTTGATGGTGACGGTAATTATAGCGCCGATGTTCCTCCAGGGTTTTATGAAGTTATTTCAATTTCAAAGAATAAAATGAATAGGATTTTAAACAAAAAAGTAAAGGTTGAAAAGAACAAGCCAACAATAGTTGATTTCGATTTTGGGAGGATATGATAAAGCATTCAGAGAGTTATCTATTAAAGCCTCAACGATACATCATAATGACATCGGTGAGCTATTTAGAATAAAACGAGATATCTATAAAGAAATGTCTCACATTGGCCGAGCTGAAAATAGATATGATGTCTTATTGAATTATGAAATCTATTCAAGCGTTATGGATATTTCAAATGATATGTGTTCGTTCCCCTTTCTATATCAAACGAAAAGAGAATTGCTTTCGCATTATAACAGATCTAATCGATTATATGATTTGGAAGGATTTAGTAGAGAGGTAGAAAATTCATTTGAAAGCCCGAAAAAGCTTTGTTACTGGCTTTATAATTTTACTGAACAGTATGTATTAAAATCAATGCTTCCGGTTGAGTTGCATCAATATTTCTCTTTAGAAATAGATGAGCCGCAAGTAATAGAGATTGTGCAAAATAACATAATTGTAAGATCAATGAGGCATATATCAAATCTTGACCCTTATAAAGTAGCTTCTACAATATCAGGTATGGCTGGATACGAATTATCTAAAATCAACAACAAATGACAACTCCCACCAAAAAAAATCTTCTCAATACTCCAGAACAGAGAATCATCAAATTTGTTGATCATCTCCAAGACCGTGGAGAAATTAGGTTTAAAAAAGAGTTCTATGATACCACTGGAATTCGTCGCCAGTATTTCAGGAATGTATCTATTGGAAATAATCGATTCACGACTACGCAGATCTCCGAGATCTGCAAGCACTACAATGTGAACGCCAATTGGATATTTGGAGTTTCAAACAGGATGATGAGAGGACATATAAAAGGGACACAGAAAAATGAAAACAACTAAAATTTGAGAAAAACCAATTTATTAAATTGCTACGATACAGTCTATTACGTTTTTAAGATTCTAGGCCAATCGACTGAAAATCCTTGTGTCCCTGGTTCGATTCCTGGAGGTACCACCACCTAAACCTGTAACAATCTTGTAAAAGAAAGTTGCAGGTTTCTTGGTTTTATAGAGTACTGTTGAGTGTACTAGTAGTTTCAATAACAGGTTATTAACTTTGATAACTTTAGGGAAAATCTTAAATGACACGATGCTAATTTTAAGCATTTAAACAGCATTCTAGTCTAAATTTTAATATAATTTAATTCTGTCTCAACAGATTACTCTAATAAAAAGTTAGCTTTCAGCCATTCCTCACAATGTTCTGTCCAATATTGACTTGTGCCAATTTTTCCCAATCCAAAACCATGTCCCCCTTTTTGATACAAATGCATTTCTACAGGAACGTCATATCGTTTTAAAGCCAAATAATAATTGATGCTATTTTGGTCTGGAACCGATTTGTCATCGGAAGCATGTGCCAAGAAGGTTGGTGGAGTCAAGGAATCCACTTGTTTATCTGCAGAAAATTTTTCTACTAATACTTCAGAAGGCGATTCACCCAACAACCTTTTTTTTGAACCTTTATGGGCAATGCTATCATCCATAGAAATCACAGGATACACTAAAACAGAAAAATCAGGTCGAGCACTTGTCGTATCCTTGATTTCACATACTTTATCATTATAATGTGTTGATAACATAGCCGCCAAATGTCCTCCAGCAGAAAAACCGATGATTCCGATTTTATCTTCTTTTAGGTTCCATGAGGAAGCATTTCTTCTAACATATCGAACTGCTTGTTGTGCATCTTGCAAAGGTCCAGTGCTTTTATCTTTCATAATTTCGTCACTTGGCAATCGGTATTTTAGTACAAAGGCAGTAATTCCCAATGTATTTAACCATTTGGCTATTTTAACACCTTCTTTTTCGATGCTCAAGTATTGATAGCCACCTCCTGGACAGATAATCACTGATGTCCCATTAGGGATTTCAGGTTTAAAGACTGTCAGTGTGGTAGAAGTCACCTTATACACTTTTAATACTATTCCATCTTCAATTTGTAACTCTTCCTTGTAGGTGTCAGATGCAATAGCGCCAGGTACATTGTCTTCCCAAAGCTGAACAACGTCTTCTTGTGCCTGCATACACGAATTACATATTATCATTAGGCATATGCTTTTAAAAATTAATCTCATATTTTTATTTTGCTGCACTCGGGACTGTTTGTTTTTCACCAATGACTACTTCATTGAAGATTACATTTTTGGTATTTGTTATGGTCATCCCGTTTTTTGCGGATTCTATTGTGATATGGTCAAGAGTGACATTTTCAACTTTAAATTCTGTATAGCCCTCAACCACAATGGCTGTATTTGAAACGTTATCGAAACTAACATCTGAAATAAAGATATTCGATATTTTTGAAGGAAATTGTCCGCTGCCTTCGCCATGATAATTAGACGTGATATAAATAGCATCTTCAACATCCCCAAAAGTTGTACTTTCAATAAAAATATTTTTGATAAACCCTCCCCTATCTGAATTAGTTTTTAGATAAATCCCACGTTTCAAATAGCCACTTGCTTCGTTGTCATAAGCATACACGTTTTTGACACCTGCTGACATTTCGCTACCAATGACAATGGCATGCAAACCCTTAAACCGATTATTTCTTATAATGATATTTTCAGAAGGCATATCGGAATTGGCCCTTCCATCATGATCCCTTCCAGCTTTTATGGCGATGTTATCATCAGCATTATTGAAGTCAATATTTTCAATTAAAACATCACTGGATTGTTCAATATCCAGGCCATCATTATTCTTGTTATGTGCATCATATCGTAAGCCTCGCAGTGTGATATTCTTACTTTTTAGCAAGTGAACACACCAAAATGGTGAATCTTCAATCGTCACGTTTTCAATCAAAATATTTTTTGAATTCACAAACTGAATGAGTTGTGGTCTTAAATAAAATCCTTCTCCAAAATTTCGTTCTTTAACAGGTAACTGCTGGTGATTCATGTCTCGACTCAACAGTTTTCCTTTTTCTTCTAAATGCTTCCAGGTACTCCATAATCCATTGCCGTCCCCGTCAACGGTTCCTTTTCCAGTGATAGCGACATCTTCAACATTAATACCGTATATCATCGGACTGTAATTGTAAAGGCTCGTCCCTTCCCAACTAGTCAAAACCATCGGATAATCTTCTGGATTTGAACCAAAAATCAATTTTGAACCTTCTTCCAAATGTAATTCTACATGACTTACAAAGTGGATTGGACCATTAATTTTATAATTCCCTTTTGGGACATGAATTGTTCCACCTCCATTTTTAGCACAGGCTGTCATTGCATTTTCAAAGGCATTTTTGCAATCCTTAATACCGTCGCCTTTAGCTCCAGATTTTATAATATCAACTGAAAAATCAGGAATTATTGGTAACTTGATACGGCTTTCGATGCTTGAAACAATAGAATCTCTATTATATTCAATTTGTGCATTCAATTGAAATGTTAAGAGGATTCATCCCAATAAAATAGCTTTTTTCATCATATCAATCCTTAAAATATTGAGATAAAGACGGCACTTTAGCTTGTAGTTCCTTTGCCGCCAATTTTGCGACTTCGGTAGCTCCAAAAATAGACAAATGAGTATCATCTTCTATACCTTCTGGATAATATGGAATGTCACCAATAGCATAATGAAGATGCAATTTTTTAGAACCTTCAACGCCATACGATTCTTCCAATTGTTCAGTTAAATATTGCAAGTCGATCAGAGGAATGTCATGATCTTTAGCAACCAAACGTACTTCCAAAGGATAGTCGCCATGTGTGTCAACCAAGGTTCCTTGTTCATTAAAATTCCGTCTTACAATCGACGTAAATAAAATAGGAATTGCACCCTTTTCTCTTGACTCTTTCACAAATCGAATTAGATTATGTCGATATGCAGTATGCGGGTTTGTGTAACGATCCGGATCATTATCTTTTTGGTCGTTATGTCCAAATTGAATAAAAACATAATCTCCTTTTTTCAACTGTTGATACACAGAATCCCA
>JAGXIE010000002.1 GCA_024635765.1 Flavobacteriaceae bacterium
CGCCCAAACTGGTCATCACACCATGAATTTAGCATTACCTATTGAAGTGATCGATCGTATCGAAATCATTAAAGGTCCTGCAGCAAGAGTGTTTGGACAAAATGCTTTTACAGGAGCTGTCAATATAGTCACCAAAAAGAAACCCGAAAACGCCGTATCCCTTAATATACAAGGAGGTTCGTATGAGCAGAAAAATGGTTCGGTTACCGTTGGCAGCCAACTCAAAACCTCCTCACATTTGGTTCATTTTTCTCGAAACACCTCTGAAGGTTATCGTTACAATACCGATTATGACAACCAGAATTATTTCGTTAAAAGCACTTTTGACACTGCTACCTCACCAATCACCATGATTGCAACTTTCTCTGAACGAAAATTTGGTGCCAACGGATTTTATTCCACTCCCAGTGCCATTAATCAATATGAAGAAACGCAGGCGAGTTTAATCGGTTTTTCAAAAGAGATCAAAAACGAAAAATGGACTTTTAGACCTCGTATCTATTGGAAACGTAATCAAGATGAATACGTGTTTGTTAGGCAAGATCCATCCATTTATAGGAATTTGCACCAAACCAATAAAATTGCTGCTGAAATAAATGGTTCTTATACCTCCGATCTTGGGATTACTGGTTTCGGGATTGATGCTGCACGTGTCTATATTTCTAGCAATAATTTAGGACAACATCAGCGATTGATGACGACTCTGTTTTTGGAACATCGTTTTGAATTTTTGGATGGTAAATTAGACGTGACACCAGGTGTTGCGGCCACTTACTTTTCCGATTTTAAGTTTCATGCCTTTCCTGGAATGGACGTAGGTTACGAAATCAATAAGCAGTTTAAGGTTTATGGAAATATCGGTTATACCTACAGAATTCCAACCTATACCGACTTATACTACAGCGACCCAACGACTTTGGGCAATGAAAATCTTGATCCGGAAGAAGCGATTGCCGAAGAACTCGGCATCAAATTCACAAAAAGTAATTTCTCTGCAACCTTGGCATTTTTTAATAGAGATTCCAATAAGGTCATCGATTATGTAAAAGAGAACACAGATGATTTATGGGAAGCCACCAATATTCGTGAACTAAACACCAAAGGTTTTGAAGTGAGTGCCAATTATGGTTTCAAAATCGGACCATACAATCAGACTATCAATGCGTCCTACAACTTTTTAGAAGATGATTTACAGGATGTACAAGCCAATTTTTCACGTTACTCTATCAACTCCTTGAAGCATCAATTTGCATCACGATTGAGCAGTCAATTTTTAAAGAATCTAACCCAAAACATTGTGTATAAATATGCTGAACGCGCAACAGGACAAAGCTATAGTGTTGTTGACGCCAGTATTGTTTTAGGTATTAAAGATTTTGAAGTGTCTGTCTTTGCAAATAATATTTTCAATACAGAATATACAGAGACCAATTTGGTACCAATGCCCAAAGGGAATCTCTTATTTGGAGTCACCTATCACTTTAACTAATTATCGTCTTTGATGTAACAAAAATTAAAATCAAACTACCTATAATATAAACTCTTTAAATTTTGAATACTCAAATTAAAGGGATTATCTTACACTTTCAATTAAATATATCAACCTATGTTAGAGTGGTTTTCAGATTTAGAATTGTTCTCGAAATTTTACTGGCTCATTACCATCATTGGATCGCTCATTTTTACCATCGTGATAATTATGACCTTTCTTGGTGTTGATGGTAGCGATGATTTCGAATCTGTGGATACAGGTATCGAAGCTGATACAGGCATCGAGTTTCAATTCATCACACTAAAAAACCTCATCGGATTCTTTACGATTTTCGGCTGGAGTGGCATTGCCTGCATCGATGCTGGACTATCAAAACCGATAACGGTACTGATTTCAGTTGTTTGCGGATTGATTATGATGACCATTATGGCGGCCATGTTCCATTACATGAAAAAACTAACTGACAGTGGCACTTTGGATTATAAAAATGCATTAGGAGCAGTGGGAGAAGTATATTTAACCCTTGGCGCAAATCGCTCAAGAATGGGAAAAGTCAGTGTGAGAGTGCAAGGAACTTTGAGAGAACTGGATGCACTTACTGACTCCTTTACCGAATTAAAATCAGGCACCATTATTAAGATTGTCGATGTGACCAGCAATGGCATTTTGATCGTGGACCAAACAATAAAACCAATTGAACCAATAAACCCAGAAAACTATGAACTTCCTCCTAGCTCAAGATAGCTTTAATTTAGGATTGCCAATCGCAGTCATTTTTGCAATACTCTTTATTTTCGTCTTCTTGATTATTTTAATCAAACGCTACAAACGTTGTCCATCAGACCGAATTTTGGTGGTCTATGGTAAAGTTGGTGGCGGACAATCTGCTAAATGTATTCATGGTGGTGCTGCCTTTATTTTTCCAGTGATTCAAGATTATCAATTCTTGAATTTAACACCGATGTCCATTGAAGTGAATTTGGTCAACGCACTATCTAAACAGAACATTCGTGTCAATGTTCCATCTCGTTTTACCATTGGGATTTCAACCGAGCCAGGCGTGATGCAAAATGCAGCTGAACGTTTATTGGGTTTAATTATGGCAGATATTCAAGAACTCGCCAAAGAAATTATTTTTGGTCAGTTGCGTTTAGTAGTTGCCTCCATGGATATTGAGGAAATCAATAATGACCGGGACAAGTTTTTGACCAATATTTCTCAAAGTGTGGAGTCAGAGCTCAAAAAAGTTGGACTTAAATTAATCAACGTTAACATCACCGATATTGTTGATGAATCTGGCTATATCGAAGCATTGGGTAAGGAAGCTGCAGCCCATGCCATTAATGCTGCTCGTAAATCAGTTGCAGAGAAAGTAAGGGATGGTTCCATTGGTGAAGCAAATGCGGTTCAGGATGAAAGAACCCAAGTGGCTGCTGCCAATGCACAGGCGGTAGAAGGTGAAAATAAAGCAAAAATAGCAGTCGCCAATTCAGATTCCTTACGTCGTCAACGTGAAGCAGAAGCAGAGCGTGTTGCGAATGCGTCCGAAAAAGTACAATCGGCAAAAGCATTGGAAGAATCCTACGCCGCAGAAAAAGATGCCGAAATCGCAAGAGCCGATCGTGAGCGTTCCTCACAAGTGGCAGATATTATCGTACCCGCTGAAATAGATAAACAAAAAGTAGAAATCGATGCCGAAGCCGAAGCAGAACGTATCAGAAGAAGAGCAAAAGGAGAAGCCGATGCGATTTTATACAAAGCACAAGCCGAGGCACAAGGTCTCTATGAAGTATTGACCAAACAAGCCGCAGGTTTAGACCAAATCGTGAAAGCAGCTGGTAATAACTCTAAAGATGCCGTATTGCTTTTAATTGCTGATAAATTACCTGAACTTGTTAGAATGCAAGCCGATGCCATTAAAAACATTAAAATAGATAAAGTCACTGTTTGGGAAAATGGTTCTGGTGCAGATGGGAAAACGTCTACCGCCAATTTCCTGTCCGGCATGTACAAATCAGTTCCACCGTTACAAGAAATGTTCAATATGGCTGGAATGGAATTGCCAGAATATCTCAAAGGAAAAGATAAAGAAGATCAAGCGGCTGCATCCGAATCCAAAAAGAAAACGGATTCTAAAAGTGAGGGCTAAATCCATCAAGAATTATTGTGGAATAGGTTGAGGACTTAATTCTTTTGAGATTATCAGACAAATTATTTTAAATTCGTATCGTTTTCTTAACTTTGTTCGTTAAAATCTAAAAAACTTGGCATTAGACCTACAAGACATTCCTCGTGTAAAGACTATTACCAAAGAGGCGTTTTTAAAGAATTATTTTAAGCCACAAAAGCCCGTGGTCATCGAGCAGTATATAGAAGATTGGCCAGCCTATCACAAATGGTCCCTCGACTATATGAAAGAGACCGTTGGCGATAAGATTGTACCACTTTATGACGATCGTCCTGTGGACTACAAAGACGGTTTTAATGAGCCTCATGCCAAAATGAGGATGAGTGATTACATCGATTTACTTAAGCGAGAACCAACGAAATTCCGTATTTTTCTCTGGAATGCTTTGAAGGAAGTGCCTCAATTGCAAAAAGATTACTCCTATCCCGATTTTGGATTAAAATTGATGAAAGGCTTGCCCATGTTGTTTTTTGGTGGTAAAAATTCGCATACGTTCATGCATTACGATATTGATCTTGCCAATATTTTTCATTTTCAGTTTGAAGGTAAAAAGCAATGCATCCTTTTTGATCAAAATCAGAATAAATATCTTTATAGAATTCCGCATTCGTTGATTACCCGTGAAGATATAGATTTTTCAAATCCTGATTTTGAGAAATGGCCTGCTCTTCGTCATGCTGAAGGACATATTACGGAATTAAACCATGGTGAAGTGCTTTACATCCCGGAAGGCTACTGGCACTATATGAAATATTTGACACCTGGGTTTGCCATGAGTTTAAGGGCCATCGCACGAAACCCTAAAAACTTTGGTCAAGCAGTGTATAATATCTTCATAATGCGTCATTTTGATAATCTCATGCGACGCATTAAAGGCCAAAGTTGGATTGACTGGAAGAACGAAGAAGCCATCAAACGCACCAATATGAGTTTGAAATAATTTAATAGTTCTTAAAAACTTGTAATATATTTGCCCATATTTAATTTTAAAAATTCTAACATGAAAAATTTAATTGTATTACTTGCTGTTTTAACTGCATCATTAGTTAATGCTCAAGCGTTTATAGGCAGTATGGACAACAAATTTCAAGTGGGTGCGAATATACAGGACGAAGCTACTGGTATTTACGTGAGCTATGATTACGGTCTTGGTCCGAATATTTCAGTAGGCGTATCTTCAGCGTATGCTTTGAGTATCGACGATGCGATTGGTGCAGATTTTGGAGATCGTTTTGATCTCAAAGGTCGATTTAATGCACATTTAGGAAGCGTTCTTGGCATTGATGATAATTTTGACTTATACCCAGGATTGAATTTAAGCCTAAAGAACTTTGGTGGTCATGTTGGAGCACGCTACTTCTTTTCTGAAGGTTTTGGAGTGTTTACAGAAGTCGTATTTCCAATTGCAAAATATGATGCCAACGATTTAAACCCTGCGGACTATATCCACAATCAATTTGTGGTGAATCTTGGAGCGGTTTTTAATTTGTAAACTCCAAACCCTATCCGTTTAAATCAGCATTGTTATAGTGACGGTGCTGATTTTTTTTTGCACTCTAGGAGGCATCATAGGGCAGGTATCCTTGAACCACCAATGAACATCATCGTAATTGAGGTCAGCATAAAGTCGACACAAACTCGGCACAAACTCGGCATAAATATAACGTATGATACGGAGTAGCAACTATCATCATGCCTTGGCGATCATGATAGCTATTGTTAGAGAAGACCTCACTTATCGGACTATTTCATTGACCTTGTCGTACACCAAATGGCTTTCCCAGCCTCGATAGAGAAGGTAATCGGCTAGTTTCTTTTTCTTTTTTTGGAGATTTGTTTCTTTGATTGAGACCGCTTTTTTTTCTGCCAATTCGTGAAAAACCGATAGATAATCGGTATCGGAAATCTGATTCAACGCAGAGGTGATCAGCGTTTTACCAATATCCCGTTGTTTTAATTCTCGAGTGATGCGGTAGTTTCCCCATTTTTTGATTCTGAACTTTCCTCTTACAAAAGCGTTTGCAAAACGTTCTTCGTTCAAAAAATTGTGATTGAGCAAGTGTACGACAATGACATCAATCGCCTGCGGAATCATGTTCATTTTTTGCAGTTTTTGAACTACGTCTTTATGACAGCGTTCTTGATAACTGCAGTAATGTTCCATTTTTTTTAAGGCCTCATCAACAGAATAGGATCTTTGTGATTGCATACGCAAAAATAGGAACAATTTGTTAATAAATTAGAAATCACAACCTTCTGATATTGACTTAATTTAGTATACATTTGCACGTTTGATTTCGTATCAAAAATTAATTAATTATCCCTATGATTAAAAAATACTCCCTCGTATTAGTAGCATGCTTGTGTTTTGTTTTGTCTGGGTTTGGGCAGGCGACAATTTTCTCTGAAAACATGGGATCTGTTTCTTCAACTACAGCTATTGCTTCACATACTTTTCAAAATTCTGCAACCTTGACTTTTACTGGTACTGGAGATGTAAGAAATACTTTGCCTTCTACAGGATATACGGGATTTTCTGGGAACGGAAATGTTTTTATAACCAGTATTGTTGGTAGAAATTTTGAAATATCAGGAATCAGTACCATAGGATATAATACAATAACTTTATCACTCGGCCATTTTAAAAGTACAACTGAAGGAAGTAATGAATTGGCCATTGAAGTCAGTTCAGATGGAACCACTTATACGCCATTGTCTTACTCTAGAGCTACAGGTACACTGACTGCCAATTGGATTTTGATTAACCCAACGGGCACTATACCAAGCACAAATAATTTAAGAATTAGATTTCGAAATACCTCTAATACCGATCAATTTAGAATAGATGACATACGACTTACTGGAATTGTAACTTCAACAAACTTTGTAGACTATTGTAACCTTCAATTCCCACAGAATGGAAATGTTACAGTTGGAACAGCTCATGAAGTCTTTGCGAGAGTTTATGAACTTGGCGTTACCGATGGTGTGGGTCAAGGAGCAAATATTACTGGTTGGATTGGTTACAGCACGAGTAATACTGATCCGAGTACATGGACTAATTGGGTACTCGCAAACTATAACCTTGATGCCGGTAATGATGATGAGTACAAAGCCTTTATTGGAGCCGCACTTCCTTCTGGCACCTATTACTATGCAAGCCGTTTTCAAATAGATGGTGGGCCTTATCGATATGGAGGTTTAGGTGGCTTTTGGAATGCAACTTCAAGGCCGAGTGGCATTTTAAGCGTCGATACGCCCGATTTTGTGAATTTACAATTTCCAGGGATCGGGACTATAAATTTAGGTGGTGCATTTGTAGCCTATGGTCAAGTCTTTGAACAAGGGGTCACTCCTGGGGCTGGACAAGGCGCTGGCATTGTTGCTCAAATTGGGTATAGTCCTGTTGGCACAAACTCTAATCCAAATACTTGGCCTGCTGTTAACTGGATTTCTGCAACTTACAACGCTGCATGCTCCAATTGTAACTCTGGACAAAACGATGAATATTCAGCAAATTTAGGTGGTGCTATCACAGCAGCAGGCACTTATTATTATGCCACACG
>JAGXIE010000149.1 GCA_024635765.1 Flavobacteriaceae bacterium
AAAGACGACGATACTGGATTTTATCAAATGATTCAGGACGACCACCAACTCGGTTTCGGCTTTGATGACTTGCAAGAATATGAGTGGAATGAATGCCAAGAGCATGGGGTATTTAAAACATTTTCTCAACAGAAATATCCATATTTTTGCTAGGAAAAAGCCCCAAATCCCCATAAAAAGAATACCGCCTATAACCCTGAAATTACCATAAGCTTCACCGATGATACTAATGCCCATAGAGGTGTTTTCCTCAATACGGAGACCAGTGAATTTTCTAAAATTCTCTCGTCCTCCTGCTTCCTTCTTATTTGGATTTAGAAACCGTGGTAAGACTGACGCACTCAACGCATCCCATATGGTTTCTCCGTTCAAGAAATTTTGTCTTCTAGGAATTTCATCCATGATAGCGCTTATAATCCATCCCTGATTCAGACGCACATTATTGTCCTCACCATCTAGCTCGCTAGCATTTGAACCATTCAATAAAACCGCATCCACCATTAAGCCTGCAAAAAGTTCTAACTTGTTACCTGAATAGCCGTTCCAAATTTGTGCCCGATATACAGCTTTGATGGTTTGCAAGGTAGTGAGGGAAAAAGCAGCTATGGCAAAAGTAATCACTATGCTTTTCTTGGATGGCTTAAACCTAATGGCCCAAAACATATAGAAAAACAAAGACCATAAAATCAAATCATGGAATAGCGCTTGACGTAATGAGCTAACAAATAAATATACGATGGCTAGATAAAATATTCTCCTTAAATTTTTATTATTTGAAAAATACAAAATAATAGCGCCAGCATATTTAAAATTAGAAAGGATAAATGCAAAAAACCCAAGAGTTCCTGGTAATCTACTACCCAAAAAATCGAACACTACACCGATGATGAAAATAATAACGCCATATTTTTCATATTTAGTTAGACTTTCGATTGGCAGTTTAAGTTTGGCATAAGGGCGAACCATAAATAGAATAACCACAGAGAATACGATATATGCAGGAACCACATAAGATGTATATATATGTTGCGGGACGTACATATAATATTTAAAGTGCAATCCAGGGGCATTATATTCGATGGTAGGGCCAAGAATCCATTGTAATCCAGCGATGAAGAGCATCAGCTCTAAGATTGGAATACTATGTCCTAGTTGCTTTATAAACTCTATAGACACCCATATTAAACACAATAAACCTAAAATTGTCCAAACATCCATTGTTAGTAAATAGTTTTATAGTTGAGCGTTAAAATTGTATTTTTCGATACCACTTAAATCTGTTTTTTAACTAATGGATTGAGTATTTAAAATTTTATACTTTGTTATTTTCAAATTAAAGATAGTATTGATGATTATTTAAATTTTGATCTCTTGTATTAATTGTTTTAATTCATTTTGACAATTAAATCGGATTTCCCTTTGAGTTTGGTTAGTTGAATCGAAGGAATCTAAAACTTCATCTGTTAAATTTTCAAAATTGACAGCCAGAACATTGGGCTTGGAATTTTCATTTAAAAAGGGTTTACAGCCTAATAACTTTTCCGATACCCAAACATCAAGACCACAAACCAAATACTCAAAAAGCTTATTAGGCGCATTATATTTATAATTTGTATTGTGTGGTTTGTATAGTACCAATCCAAGATTATATTGACTCGCTGTTTTTGGAATCTCTTCGTAAGGCAGACCTTTGTCAAAAAAATTTATATTTGACATATTGAGTGATTCTAGAAATAATTTGGCATCTGAATGAATATTGTAAGAATAGATGTCCAATTTTAATCTTTTTGGCCGTTCTATTACAAAGTTGACCACCTCTCTAATATAAGTACTCTCGAATGAGATAGCTCCGATATAAAACATTTTGACAATTCCATCATCAACAGCAGTCTGATTTTTGTTAAACCATGAAGAAGGTGGGTAATTTGCCAAAACATGTAGTTTCCTTTTTTTAATATTTGGATAGTCCTTTGAAAAAAAATCAAGTCGATCTGAATTGGTCTGGGAAATCCATTCGGCTTTTTTGTACAGAAAAGCCATCTCTAATTGGTGATAAAAATTTATTGAAGCCATTGCTGGATCTTTAAAGGCTTCCTTTGGATAATATTCATGGTAATGAATAAAAACACTCACTTTTTTATTGAAAAATTTTTTATAAATATATACAGGGAAAGCAGAATGTGGTTCAAAGTATAGAATGACATTAGGTCTAAACACCAACATGCGATATACGGGAAATACAATCGATGCAAAAAAATACAAAATTTTAAATACAAAATTGGAGGCATTCGCTGGATATACTGTTCGATGTATTGGAATATTTGTTAGTCTGTAATCGGGTCTCTTTTTAGTATTAAAAGTCGAAAACACAGATGTGCTCAAATCAACGTCATTGTTTAAAATATTCAATAAGTTTGTCACTGGAGGGAAGAATTCCAATGGAAGTATATGGAGTACAAAAAGTCGTTTCAATTTTAAATTGTTTTAATATAATTTAATTGTTTTCAACAATACCTATCTTACAACATATTTGTTGCAACTCACTTTCATAATCATATCCTTTTTCAATTACTCTTTTATAACCTTTTTGAGTTAACTGTTGAAGTCCTTTCTTTTCTTCCATAAAATGGAGAATCCTTTTAGCCATATCATCATAGGTTGAAAAGAAAATTACTTCGTCTTCTTCAAAAAACATTTCTGTTTCAACATTACGCTCTGTAAGTAATGCCGTACCGCAGGCAGGGATTTCAAAAGTACGGGTAGTATGAAGTTCTGGAAACCTTTTTGATACTAATCCCATTCCGAACATCGACCCTGATATGGCTTTAGCATAATCGTCTTTAAAAAGACTGTCCCCTAAAAAAGTGAGTCCATCGAGATTATTTTTCTTTACAAAGGTTTTCCAGTTTTTGCCTGCCAAATCTACTTTTATTTTATGCCTTAGCAATGTCGTGATGGCAACTTCTCTAGATGGTTCATTTAGACCGATGAATATGACTTTATTTTCTTTTTGCTCAAAAGTGAATCTTGGATAATGAACTTTTCTATCAAATCCTTGAGGTAAAAATATAAGTTTGAATTGCTCTATATATTCTAAGTATTGTTTCTCCTCAAAAGATTTTGTAGTGATACAATAATCGTAATATTTCAAACTATTATAAAAATGTACAGATTGATTCCCTTCAAATGCAGTATCAGGCGTGTAATGGATTAGCTGATTGGTGACTTGACGCAATCGCTTTGTGACTTCAGGTTTTATAAATATGGCCTTATCCACCCAAATTACATCATAATCATTGCCAATATTATGGAGTATAAAATTGTTGGTTTCTGAAACCAAAGGCCCTATTTTAAAACGAAATGCCATCGACCTAAATACTACATGGCTTTTATAAAAAGGAATATGCGTATCAATTACCTCAAATTCACTTGGGCTTAGAACTTCCTTCAAAGTTTCAGCGCGCATGCGAGAGGTGGTGCCTTCTGAAAACTGTCCTATATAAAGAAATTTCATAGTGACATCATTTAGAAATGTTTTTCCAGTTGCCTAATATACCTATCAATAGAAAAGTGCTTTTTTAAATTTTCTCTAACTAAAGCTCGATCGTTATTTGAAAATTCAACAAGGCAAGTTGATAATTGATTTACTATTTTTTCTTCCCATAAGTCCGTAAATTCAACACTAAATTTTTCCATACAAAGTACTTGATTTATTTCTCCACATCCTCCCGAATTAAAGCAAATAAATGGAATGTCTCTTGCCCAACTTTCCAGACCAATTCTTCCTAGAGGCTCCTTTTCATTCAAATGAAGAACAATATCAATTGATGAATATATACTGTCTTGGTCTTTTACAAAGCCTCTAAATTCTATATCCGGAAAATTATTTCCATCATACTTTTTGAAGAAGTGGGATGCCTTTGCTTCATTTTTCATTACGTCTCCAAAAAAAATAAAATGAAAACGTTTTGATGTATCATGATTGAAATAATAATCAAATAATTTTTCATAATTTGTTAATCCCTTCGAGGATGAGACTCTTCCAATAATTCCAACTTTAATAATTTCATTCCCCAATTTTTTTTTATAAGATAGATGTTCTACCTTATCAATTGGGTCATAAATTTTAACGGAATTATAATTTGGCAACAACAAGTCATTTATAAAGTTAGATATGCTAATAAGCACAACGTTTTTTGGAAGTTTCCCCAAACGATTAGTGGTTGTATCTTCTGTTAAACGTATATGAACTATTACTTTAACGAAGGGCAATAGCTTCGCTAGCAATTTTGCATATTTGATGTGACCCCCTTCATTTATATATAAAGTATAATTTCTTTTAAAAAAAAACTTTAAATATAATTTGACATATAGGATAATCAAACTGTCAAATTGGTGTAAAGTTTGTTTATCTAATAATTTTAATTTCTCATCAAATATGCTGTTTCTGGGAACATAAACATTGAATCTCGAGTTTGTAAATTTGAGATGATTATATAGTACTTGTTCACTGCCATAGAAATTTCCAGATGGGCTTACAATAATTGTATTTGTATTATGCATAAAAATTTATAATTGAAATCATTGAATAAAACATTGGCAATGTTTTCAATTATTTTAATTAGGTTTTACTTAATTTTTGTAATCATTAAGAAGTGTTAAATTGATCTACTATTGTTTGTAGTTTTACTTTAATATAAGTGCTATTATTTATATTTTCGTAAAGTTCTCTTGCCGATTCTCTTCTTTTATTATATGCTTCCTCACTTTCACTATAAGCAAGAAGTATGCATTTACTCAATTCATCTGCATTATTAGCATTAAAAAGCAAACCCGCACTAGAATTTTCATAAACTTCAGGAATAGAACCAACTCTTGAGGCTATGATTGGAATGGATTTGCCGCAAGCCTCAATTAGTGATAAAGGATAACCCTCGTGTTTTGATGGAAGCACAATAAAATCTGCATCATTATAAAGTTCTGTCATTTTTCTATTATCAACAAATCCTTGAAATTGTACATCGTCTAGGCCATAAGCCATTTTCTGGATTAAATCTACATTACCTCTTCCACAGATATCCAGCTTAATATTAATCTGTTGTTTTATGATTCGGAGCGCATCAAATAGGCAATCAAAGCCCTTATCTTTATCTAATCTGCCTACATAAAGTAATTTTCCAGTTCTCTTTTTTAATTTATTTTGTACTTCTTCCCATTTGGTCCAAAAAGGAAGTACACCTATCGGGCCATTAAAGTTATAATTGTTAATGATATTGTTTTTAATAGTTTCTGAAGGAGCTAATAATAATTTAGCATGTTTTAGTTTTGCTACGATTCCAGGATATACAAAACGATTCCCTTTATTTGCTTCTGTAGTTTCCCAGATAATGATGTTTTGCCATTTTGAGAAAGAAAGTAAAAGTTTAATCTCATATGTTAACCCAACGCAATGAATAAATTTTGGTTTACGAATAACAGAAAAAAATAAAAGTCTAATAATTAGACTTAATTGAGGAAGCTTCCATCTATGACCATAATTTAGTATCGGACCATAAATATTTATATTTTTCTGCTGTATATCAACCTCGCATGAGGTGGCAAAAACCGAGATATTAAATCCCAAATCGCTATAGGCCGTTGCAAGTAACTTGGTCGCTTTATCGGCACCGCCGGCAACGCCAATTGCTGAAGACAAAATATAAATTCGACTCTTATTCAAGGTTTAATAAATCATTCCACATCCATAATAATGTTTCATCTAAACCAAATAATAGCTCCCATTTAAGATGATTTTTTGCCTTTGTGATATCGGCCACTTGATGTGGTACTAAAGATTTTTGGTTACGAGCAAACTGATATTCTAAAGACTTTGTTTGATGTGGACAGGTGTTTATGATTTCATCAATCAAATCTGTTCCTTGAGTTTTAACACCAGAACCTATATGGTACAATTCGCCTGCCATACCATTTTCAATACTTAAATCAATAGCATTGCATAAATCTCTAATGTCTAAATAATCTCGGTATGATGATAAATCCCCAAACTGCAGAGGTAGGGCATCAGTATTTCTTAGCGATTCTTGAAATAATTTAATGGCTCTCCCAGCAAGCAAAGAATCAGGCATTCCTGCTCCTAAAATATTGAATAACCTAAGTCTTATAACTTCTATATCATGCTTTAAATAATACTGATGTGCTAATTCAGACTGCATTAGCTTTGTTAGTCCGTAGTAATCAACCGGATTGCATTTGTCATTCTCTGAACTGGGATTTTTAATAGGTATGCCAAGCTCAGCTGATGAACCAATAATTATTACTTTAATTGGTCTATTTATTTTTAAAACCGCATTTAATAAATTTTCGGTTGCTTTAACATTGCTTAAAAACAAGTTTTCTAGTTCGCCAAATCTACTTGAAGCAAGATGAATAATAACATCGGGCGCAAACGCATCTATCTCTTCACTCAAACGCACATCTGATAATTCAATGATTGTTTCATTTATAGCGTTATGATTCAAACTTCTTCTTGATAGTCCCAATATATTTGAACCATTCCCCTTTGCTAGTAGGTGTTTGATATAAGTTTGACCTATGAATCCGTTATGACCGGTAATTAGGTATTTCATTAATTAATTATTAGGTAAGAATAAATTTTTATGCTTTTCAAACTCCTCTGTAGCCTTATGAAAATCTTCTATTCGTCCAATATCCAACCATTTGGCATCATTATTATATCCCTTTACTATATACCCTTGATCTACAAGGTTCATGGCGAGTGTTGGGAAATCTAAATATTCTCCCTTCTTGATGAACTTCAACACTTTTGGGTTATATATATAAATACCCATACTAACTTTATAATCTTTTACCGGTTTCTCTAAATAACCGGTAACATTGTCAGAATCATTTAGTTCAAGAACACCAAGATCTATCTTAACTTGTTTTTTATGTGTCGCTATTGTTAGCATGCTCTCATTACTATTATGAAATTTAATGATGTCTGAATAGTCCAAAGTTGTTAATACATCCCCATTCATGACTAAAAAAGTATCATCCATTCCTTCTAAGAATGCTAACGAACCTGCGGTACCGGTGGGGTGTTCTTCAGTTATATAATTAATTTGTATCTTTTTGGTTAAAGATGGTCGCTGCATAAAATAAGCCTTGATTAATTCTGACAAATAGCCCACCATTAAGGTTACTTCCTTAAAGTTGTGATGTATAAGTTGAAGAATAATTATTTCTAAAATTGGAAAATCTCCAACTGGTACTAGTGGCTTCGGTAGCACGGTTGTATAAGGTGCCAAACGTGTTCCTTTTCCTCCTGCTAATATTACTGCTTTCATATAATTTTATTTTTATTATTTATTATAGATATCTGCTTTATACTTGTTCAAATTATCGTTATTTGAAAACCAGTCGATTGTTTTTAAAAGGCCTTCATCTAAGGTAGTACTTGGTTTCCAGTTTGTATGTTTAAATAATTTTGTGTTATCCCCCAAAAGACGATAAACTTCACTTTTTTCAGGTCTCAATCTCTCAGCATCACTAATTATTTTACCTTCAATACCTGTTAACTTAAACAATTTATTTGCCAGGTCTTCAATAGTCACCTCGTTATTAGTTGCAATATTTACTTCCTCGCCAATTAACGTTTCTTGTTTAAATATTTCAATAAAGGCTTTAGCGGTGTCCTTAACAAATACTAAATCTCTAGTTGGATACAATGCCCCTAACTTAATCTCGTTTAGGCCAGATAATAACTGCGTAATTATTGTAGGTATAACAGCTCTTGCTGATTGACGAGGACCATAGGTGTTGAATGGTCTCACAATTGTAACTGGTAAATTAAAGCTTCTAAAAAAAGAATCTGCTAAAGCATCCGCACCAATTTTAGTAGCTGAATATGGTGATTGTCCTTGTCGCGGATGGCTTTCATTGATTGGCACCTGTAACGCGGTTCCATAAACCTCAGAGGTAGAAGTCACCAACACTCTTTTTATTTTTAATTCCTTAGCTGCTTGCAGTACGTTTAAGGTACCATTGATATTCGTTTCCACATAGCTTTGTGGTGAATAATAACTATAAGGTATAGCAATTAATGCAGCTAAATGAAAGATAGAGTCGCAACCTTTTACTGCCTCCTTTACACAAAAAGGATCGCGTACATCTCCTGTAAAAATTTCAATTTCCTGAATAATATCTGCTGGTAATGTATCCAGCCATCCCCAGCTATTAAAAGAATTGTAATAAACAAAGGCTTTAACTTTATAGCCTTGTAACACTAATTCTTCTGCTAGGTGACTTCCTATGAAGCCGTCTGCACCCGTAACTAAAATTTTTTCCATGTTTGTGGTTTAAATATTAATAATAAATCAAACAAATTAAGTTCGCAAGTTTTATAGAGCTTAAGAGCATTTGAGACCTCTCGTCTTTTTAATAGCTCTGCAAAAAAGAGGCGGACTTTATGAGTTTTATATGTTTTAATTGATTGTTCCTTTTCAAGCTTTGTTAGTGGTAGATCTTCATTTTTCATTAATTCCCAAAAGAGTTGATGATTTAGCTTAATGTAACCATCAATAGACTGTCCGAGTTGAAATTCTTGTTCCTCATGCTGTCGCCACCAAATTAAAGCCGGTTGAAACAAGACAATTGGTCCGTTCATACTAAATTTCATCCACATTTCTGTATCGCCAATATACCGCCTGCCGGAAAAACCTCCCAATTCAAAAAAGACTTCCCGTTTAAAAATCGTTCCCGTGGGGCCACTTTGAAAAAAACTATTACCAAAAAAATGCTCTAAAAAAGCGTCTCTAGCCTCTACTAAAACAGGATATGGTTGGTGATACTCACGTATGTTATATTGGGTGCCAAAATTAGCTTCCGGATAGGTTTCCATGGCAGCAACCATCACCCCTAAACCGTGAGGATAAATCAGGTCGTCTGCGTCTAAATATTTAATATATTTTCCTTTGGCATACGAAGCAGCCTTATTGCGATTGGGATAATCCCCTAAATTTGATTGGTTTACATATACCTTTATACGTGCATCTTTTGCTTCATACATTCTTGCTATCGTTACTGAATCATCTTTAGATTGGTCATCCACGATGATCAGTTCCCAATCTTGAAAAGTTGATTTTAATACGCTTTCAATACACGCAGCGATGTACTTTTCGCGGTTGTAAACGGTGGTAAGGATGGAAACAAGAGGTATTTTATTCATTTGTGAATCAATAATTAACCTGGATAATAGCACGATTTAATTCCGAGCGATTTTTAGGATTTAAGAGTTCAGTCTTAAGCATTTTATCAAACCATATACTAAATCGTTTGGCTCCTTTAGCATTAAGATGGGCAGCATTTAAATAGTCATCATCTTCCAAATTGAATCTTGAAAAATCGAGGAAATCCAAGCCTGCGAATTGTTGTTTCAAAATATTTTGAAACACGGGTTCATTCCCCCATAGACCATAATCAGAATGTTGAGGGCTTCTTATAAATACGATATTGACTTCTTGATCATTACATAACTTAACAATTTTGTGGAGATATTTTAAATTTTGATTTGATACGTCGTAATCTTTTAACTGTTCCGTCAAAATATCGATATCACTTTTTTTATTTGCATTTACTTCATCAGCCTTATCAAACTTTTTATAGCCTCCTAATTTTTTATCATATACCAAATTTTCGTCCAAAATAAGCTTTATCCTTTCCTTGCAGATAAAGATGAGTGAGGTTATATAGCTGAACGGATTCTTGTAAAGTAAAAATGCTTTTCCCTGCCACTCAATCAAAGGGGCATATTTTTCCAATCTATAGGTCATGAAGACATCATCCCAAGTCCATGAATCCATTTTTTTATCAATATTAACGTTAGTAAACTCAATAAAAACCGTTGAGATTGATGAATTATGCTTTAGAATCTTTTCAACTTTATAATAGGTATAGAAGTAAGCTTCCCCTGATTCGGATAGATTCTTAACATCTGAAATTAAAGAATCATTATATGCCATTTCCGCATGAGAATTTCCTACAATTATATATTTAGGATTTGACGTTATCTTAAAATCAGAATTAGAAATCAGTATGTTAGACGTTATAATTTCGAATCCAATCAATATCACTATCAAAAGTGAACTATAAAAAATGATTTGTTTCAAAAACTGTTTCATTCTAAAACTGAAAATAAATAAATTCTTGTGGTTTTCCTTGAGTGAGAAGTATCATATAGGATATAAACAAATAGGTTGCCCAGCGTACACTTTTATTTGGAATGATTCTGCTGATTTCTTGAATTGCAAATTGGTAATTCCTTCCTATCCATTCCGTTAGCATAAAAAACAATAAAAGCATCAGAATAAATCGATATTTAATATAAATGCCCATTAAGAAATAGGATCCTAAATGACTGAACATACTCGATAAGTAGCGAAGGGCATGATCTATGTTCTCTGCTCTAAAGAATATCCAAGCAACCAATATCAGACCAAAGGTCAAGGCCATTAGCATGACTTCCTTCAGTGTAGGGAAAAATCTACCTTGTGCCACCACATCCAGATTATTTCTATTATTGTTGGTGAGCAATAAGGGCAAGAAATATATGGCGTTCAGAAGTCCCCAAACTATAAAAGTCCAATTCGCTCCATGCCAAAAACCACTGACTATAAAAATGATGAACGTATTCCTAACCTTCATCCATGTACCGCCACGACTTCCGCCCAATGGAATATACAAATAATCTCGAAACCACGTGGATAATGATATGTGCCAACGTCGCCAAAACTCTGCAATATCGCGTGAAAAATATGGAAAGGCAAAATTTTGCATCAAATTAAATCCAAATAATCTCGAGGTTCCTATGGCGATATCGGAATAGCCCGAAAAATCACCATAAATCTGCATCGTGAAAAAAAGCGCCCCCATAAATAAGGTACTTCCTGAATAATCTGCTGAATTGTTAAATATTTGATTGGCGAGTTCAGCACATTGATCTGCAATGACCACTTTTTTAAACAATCCCCACAGAATTTGTCTTAAGCCATCAATGGCATTGGCATAGTCAAACTGCCTCTTCTTATAAAATTGCGGCAACAAATTGGTGGCGCGTTCGATAGGACCTGCCACCAATTGCGGAAAAAAGCTTACAAAAGCAGAGAATGCTATAAAATCTTTTGTCGGTGCTAATTTTTCTCGGTACACATCAATCGTGTAACTTAAGGTTTGAAAGGTATAAAAACTAATCCCAACAGGTAAGATGATATTTAATGTATTGGGTTTTATTTCTGAACCAAAAAAAGTGAAGGCCGTCACAAAATTGTCAACGAAAAAATTATAATATTTAAATAACCCTAAAAACCCAAGATTGATGCCAATGCTTGTCCAAAGCAATGCTTTTCTTTTGTATTCGTTCTTCTGTTTTAACAGCGCAACGCCAATGGAATAATCAACCAATGAGCTAAAAATAATCAGGGACAAAAACCGCCAATCCCACCAGCCATAAAAAACATAACTAGCAGCAACAATGAGTGCATTTTGAAGTTTTAAGTTCTGATTTGCAACAAACCAATACAGTACAAATACGATTGGAAGAAAGATGGCAAAATCAATGGAGTTAAAGAGCATCTTGCTTTGATAATATGTTTACAAAAAAATTGTTTTAGAAAAACATATTTTCATATAAATAGCATTTTTTATGATTTAGACATGTGGTCATTTATGATTAGTATTTGCGAAAATTTTATTACTAAAGAGGCTTGAAGACATTTGATCGCATTTTTAAGAAGTCTAAAAATGTTGTAATTTTAATCCTAATGCAAGATGACGTCTTTAATTAAAAAATCATGTACTATATCATTAAAACTTAACTTAATATCTTTACAAGATTTTTCTAATTTAGTATTGTAACAATAATAATAATTATTGTCAATTTCCTTGTTTTTAATATGACTTCGCTCAAATTTATAACTTGTGTAATCAATACTATTGCCGTTGATTTGAACTGAATATTCATTAGGCTTTGCCTTTGTTTTTATTAAAAAAAGAATGGTTGAGTACTCTTTATTTAATTTTAAATTTATCGAACAATCTTGATTAGATAACTTTGGCATTACTTTAAGATGAAAAGGATTATAAAAACCATCCTTCTCATGGCTAGCGATTTCACAATTCGAGTGCGTGTATTTTACTTGCTTAAAATCAACCAAATCTATTGGAGTTTGGTTTATATAGAAACTTGAACTCAAATATAACAATATTAGAATTGCCATACTTATCAACGCTGTCTTTCCAATTATTTTAAGATTAGAAAAAACCAAGGCTTTCTTCCTTTTTAAGAGGTAATCCAAACCATATGCTGCAAAAAACAAAACGGATGGAATGATCAATAAAGAATACGTAGGGTTTACTTCGCTTAAAAGAATTATTGGTAGAAATATTACTGGATATATTATATAAAGTTTATGAAACAAGCCTTTTTTTAATTTAATAAATATTAAAAAAAGACCATAAGCTGCTAAAGCATATAAAATAATCTTCAATAAAAATGATATTATCAGAAAAAGGATATACGATACACTCAGTGATTTACCTAAAAACCTTGAATCCATAAAATAATGATGAAACGAATTTCCAAAAAAATTATTAGTTTTATTCTTTAGATAGCTTGCATATTTTACTGGATAACTTACAAATTGCGTGAAGAATTTTTCGTAGGAAATACTTTTTTTATAGTTTTCAGGTATATTGGGAAGGTAATTAAATCTATTCTCCTCACCAGCCGAATAGTCTCCTAATGATAGCATATCATTATAGGAATATATCATAGTTTCAATCTCGAATCCACTATCATCGGTTTTCCCATTTCTAGAAGTAATTCCTTTATAAATGCTAAACATGGTAATAGAAAAAACAATAATGACCAATAAATGCCTGACGTAACTAAATTTAAATAACTGTTTAAGATTTTTTAACTCAATAAAAATCAAAAGCAATAGACTTATTAATAATGGGATTTTAATGCTTCTTTGCAAATCATTGACGACTATTAATATTGCACTCAATATTATAAACACATATAACCATAATTTCTGCTTAGTGTGTCTTATTTTATGCAATAGTAATATAAGTAAGGAGAAGTAAAAGATAGAGGCCAAATCATGCGATGCAATAGCCGTAGCAAAGTACAATTCGGGAACGAATAAAAATAGAACCAAAAACAGGAGCGCTACTTTATTTCCGAATTCTTTTGAAATAATAAATGTATAAATACTAACAGCACCTATTACAAAAAGAATGTTTACGCATTGTACACTTACTAGAGAATCTGGTAAAAGGTATAAAATCGGCAACGTATAAAAAAGAATTCTTCGATGATATATATTCTGTAAATCAAGAATGCTAGAATCTTTAGAGATTGCTAATGCATATTCAAAATAATTTTTGGGATCATGTTGTAAATCTATTTTAGTGCCTAAAACGACAACAAAACAGAGAATTAAAATAAATACTAAGATTGAAATAAAATATTTTCTCTTAATTTCAACTGTCCAAATGTATAAGATAACGCGATATAGTACATAAAAAAAAATTATAACTATCAGAAAAAAGAATACAAAGTTCAATGGTTTTTTTGTAAAACCATAAAACATACCCACAACTTTGGTGCTTGAATATAAAGCACTATTTATGAGCATAATAATCGTAAACAAAAAAAGACACCTTAAAAGATTCAAGACGATATTATTCAAAAATAAATTTTTCATAATAAAATTCAAGTGAATTTTCTAAAGTCCATTTCATAATACAACGGCAAACGCACCAAGCACGTGGTATATCTATCGCTGTTTAATAGATCTCGACCACCATGCTTATCTTTGTAATAGTCACTCTTGTGCAAGCTTAAGTAATGAAATACCGGATTTATAGATTTACTTTTTAAATCTGTAATGAAACGTGTACGTTCTTCAGGATCCTTAAAAACCAGGTAAAACATGTGTGCATTGTTGGTCGCATAAGCTGGAATATAGGGTGTTGTGAAGTCATATTGTGACCCCCATAATGTTTGTACATGGGTATTGTACCATTGCCATATCTCCTTTCTACGATTTTGTATCACCTCTAAATTTTCTAGTTGGGCAAACAAAAAAGCGGCGTTGAGTTCGCTCGGCAAAAAGCTACTCCCTGTATCAACCCATCCATACTTGTTTATTTCCCCCCGGAAAAACTCGGCTCTATTGGTGCCTTTCTCCCAAATAATTTCGGCACGTTTTAAAAAGCGCTCATCGTTTATAGCCAGCAACCCTCCTTCGCCGCATTGTATGTTTTTGGTTTCGTGAAAAGAAAACGTTCCTAAATGCCCTATACTTCCTAAAGGACGTTTTATCCCATCCTTGCCTGTATAATAACTATCTATGGCCTGTGCGGCATCTTCGACCACAAATAACTGGTGCTTGTGGGCTAATACCATGACTTTATCCATGTCACAAGCGACGCCTGCATAGTGTACCACGACGATGGCTTTCGTTTTTGGGGTAATTAAACCTTCGATATCATCTTCGTTAATACCTGGATGGTCTGCCCTGCTATCAGCAAATACAATGCTCGCTCCCTGCCTTACAAAAGCCAGAGCAGTAGTTACAAACGTGTAAGACGGTATAATAACCTCATCACCTGGTTGAATATCTAAAAGCATGGCACACATTTCTAAAGCATCGGTACATGAGGTGGTGAGTAAGGTTTTCTTAAAACCCCATTTGTTTTCAAAAAACGCCTGACTTTTCTTTGTAAAAAGGCCATTGCCACTAATATGGCCCGAACTTACAGCCTCTTTTATATAGTGTAATTCTTTTCCGGAGAGATAGGGTTTGTTGAATGGTGTCATTTACCTGCACGCTTATAATAATTAAACAATTCATCTTCGTTGTATTTATAATACCCACATTTTAAAAACAAGTTATTACTAGCTGCGTTTTGGCGCAAGACCTTAGCTCTTGCATTAGGGTGCAAAACTGCTAAATTGTCTAACATAAAACCAGCTATTCCTTTTCTTTTAAAATTAGGATCAGTACAAATTCTAATGTCATCATCTATAACGCCTATATAGCCTGCTGGCTTTTTTTGATACAAAGCAATGTAAAACTTATGACCATGTTCCTCCATGTAAGTTTGTTGTTGAGCGGGTGTAATGAACACTTGCTCTATAAAACCAGAAGTGTTTTCAGGGTGTAACCGCAGAGTTCGAATATATTCAAAGTATATGTCTTTATTTTTTACTAACGTTAACATGATATTATACCTTCATATTTAATTGTTCATGAACTATATAAGTGGGCCTGTTTTTACTGCTTTCAAAGGTTTTTCCTACATAAATACCAACGATACCCAAAATAAAGATAATAAGGCCTGATAGAAACCAGACAGAAACAATTAAACTGGCATAACCTATAATTACAATATTACCTGTATAGTATTCTACAATATAATATATAGCTATTATAAATGATATAAAACTAATACCAAGACCCAATGTCACAGTAATTCTTAGCGGTTTGTCTGAAAACGCAATTATATTATCAAACGCAAGTTTTATGAGTTTACGCCACGAATAACTCGATACACCTTCCTCTCTTTTGCCGTGACTTACATCTATATAGGCGCTATTATAACCCACCCAATTTACCATTGTTGGAAAGAAACGCGTATAATCTTTCATTGAAATAATTGCGTGTATTACTTTTTGATTGTAAATACCAAAATTTCCAATGGTTTGATCTTGTTTAGTATCTGTTAAGTAACCAAAGATATTATAAAATAATTGTGAAGACGCTCTTTTAAAAAATGAATCTTGCCGTACAATGCGCCGCGCTAAAACTAAATCAAATCCTTCTAGTGCTTTGTTGTATAGATTATTAATTTCAACTGGTTTGTCCTGCAAATCACAATCCATAACTACTACCCATTCGCCCTTTGAGGCTTCAAGACCAGCAGTAATAGCATAATGTTGTCCGAAATTTCTACTGAGTTTTATGCCCTTTACATTACTATTTTCTTTGCAAAGGGTTTTAATTTTATCCCAAGACCTATCGGAACTTCCATCTTCAACTAAAATAATCTCATAAGCCACCTTTAAGTTTTGTATTGCCACTAAAATTTCTTCAACTAATTGTTCTATTAGATTTTCTGCATGATAAACAGGGCTTATAATTGATATGTGTGGCTTATGTTCCATTCTTCTAATATTTTATCGTTACAATTATACCTGAAATTTAAAAACTAAACCTAACTTTGTCTGAAGTAAATGTTTCCCCTAACAATATTGCTATACATACAGACACTAGGACTGGAGCCAAACTCATAAAGGGACAGGCTATGGGTATTTCAAATTTGGTCAAACTGATGTAAATTCAGGCAAATTTTTGATGAATTGATCAGCATGAATTTTTTGTCCCCCCAAGCTTCGCGGTGAGGACATAAGTTACAGATCTGTTTTAGTTTGTTTAAAATTGGAATTCTTCTACCATTACCACCATATGGATTTCCTAAAAAAATTAAATCCCATTCTTCACTTTCCTTGAAATTACTGGGTTGTGGTGCACCAAACGGTAAAAAAAGTCTAGGTACCGGACATGTTTGATATAAATAGTTTTGCGGGGACCATTCAATGATCAGGTCGTAGTAACGTGACATGGTTTTTGATCTTTTTAAATTCCTATTCAAAGACCAAGCAGTATCGCCAGGAAGAGGAAGCTGTTCTCCTTGTATGCCTATGATTGTTTTACCTCTTAAATAAGGAACATAACTAAAAAATGCCATCCCTACGACTAAAATGATGTCAAAGGATTTGGCATTCTCAATAAGTGTAAATGCTTTCACTTGCCAGCCTAATTCTCCCAAAGCCTTTGTACATGCGTCCCGATATTCTGTATAATATTTACTTTCAGCCACAATCCCAATCGAAACCATTTTTTTTTCAATTAATCTGCTGCTGGAAAGTTGAATCGGGATTTCCTCTATTTCGTTGTCTGGATTATCCATGGATTGTTTCATTTTTTTTGAACGGCCTGCTGTGTTCTTGCCAGTATGCTCTAGATTGACCTTAAAGTCATCTCATGACTCATATAAGTTGATTTGAATTTTAAATGAATTTTAAATTTTGAGAGCAGAATATTAATCTGATTTTCATTTTATGACTTGAAACACTTTATACATATGCAAATGCTTTTGAGAATGAGCTCTAAATAGTACTCACATTATCTTACAAGTCTCACAAAGGTATTTAGAGATGGATGTAACTTAATTATCCTAAAAATTAATTCCCATTTTGTTTTAGTTGTCAATATTGATTTAAAACTCTTAAAGGACATTAGTAAAAAATCAGCCTGATACTGATTGCGTAACTCCCCGAATTTACTTTTAATCTGTTGAGATATATAAGCATCGATGACATTGAATACCAATCCATGGGTATCCAATACGCTACCATCTTTTAAAGTTATGTTAGTCGCATTGTTGCTATGAGACCTATATTCTGCCAATACTTTATTTGTGACTGCAATAGGATAACTGTTTGCAATGCGAATCCACATTTCCCAATCCTCCAAAGAATTTAAGCGTCGATCAAAAGCACCTATTTGTTCATAAACTTCTCTTTTGACAACCATTGAAGGAGTTTGGATTAATTGCTGTACATAAAGCTTTTCAAGCATATTGGGAACAATGCCTTCGATATCCTGAATCATTCCCGTAATACCAGTCCAACGATTTTGATCGTCAATATAGATAGTTCTACAGAATGCCGCTCCAATGGTTTTGTCTTGATTAAAAATACGCTCCATCTCTTTGTAAAAACCAGGTCTGACCCTGTCATCTCCATGTAACTGATGTATTAATATACCCCTAGACACTTGCAGACCTGTTTCGTAATTTAAGACTTTACCAACATTCTTTTCTTGTCTTATAAATTGCACTCGACCTTTGCCTAAATCATTGACTACGCTTTCTGGATCATCTTTGGTTGAGCAATCATCTATAACAATAATTTCCATATCAATGGAGCCAGGGTCCTGTAACAGAACAGAAGCTAAGGTCTCCTTAAGATATTCTGCACAATTGTACGTAGGAATTAGCACTGACCACAGTGGTCTAACTTTATCGTCTGTAACGGGCAAAATGTCTTGCACATATGGCATATCTGAAGATTTCAAAACAGTTTTTTTACTCCTTTTTTTAAATCAAAAAAGGGTTTGGTAACAAAATTTCCCAAACGCCAATTACCAGAAGTGTTCAAAAATCGGATTTTCTGACTTTCTAAATACAAATCTAAAGAATTGGAAATGGTAGTATCTATAAAATCAGTTTGGTATTGCTTGGGTATTATAGGATTTAAATATATTGCGGCTTTAATAGCTGCTGTAGCTAGATTTTTTGTGTTTGAAGTGTAGTTGTTTGAAGACATATGGTAATTGCATAATACATCTTCTAAAATAATATAATTTTGGTCTTTCAAGGCTACCAACACATTAAATACCCAATCTTCGCAACGGTATTTATAATCTTCTGGAAAAGGCAGTTCCCCATCTAACCAAAGTGATCTTTTGTATAGTGGAGCATGTGGAGGAAAAGCTACTCCATTATGCCAACCATAAAGTAGTTGCTTAAGAGGTTTTTTTTCTAAACGCTCAAATTTAAAATAGGTATAAGTTTGACTATTTTCCAAATAAAACTGGTGATCACATATACATATTGCTGCGTTTGGGTGACTAGCAAATGCTGCTAATTGCGTTTTAAGTTTATCTTTTAATAAAGTGTCATCTCCATCTAAAAACTGAATAAACTCTCCTTTAGCCACATCAAAACCTGAATTTCTGGCCTTTGTAACTCCTGTATTAGGTTGTTTAAGCAACACAAAGCGGTTATCATCTTTAATGAAACTGCTTATAATTTTATGACTGAAGTCCGTAGAACCATCATCAACGATTATACATTCCCAATTATTATAGCTTTGGTCTAGAACGCTTTTTAGCGTTTTAGCTATATATTTTTCTTGATTGTAACAGGTTACTATAATTGACACAAAAGTATTAGCAATCATCTTTCCTTAAGTTTATATATGAGTACCACATCTTAATACTTAATTTAATTCCAAATAATTTACTCAAAATTTTCATTTTTGGAGTATTGAATTCTGGGAAATATGGGTGTAGTTTGGAAGCTTTTACTAAATAGGTTATGGTCTGCTTTTTCTCTTTTTTATCCAATTCCATAGCATGCCAAAATAAATATTGAGCAGCAGTTTTTTTACGTTCGGGCGTCAATAAACCCATATCTTCAAATTCACGTATCCATTTCTCATGAAACTCAATGGCTCTAATGGCCCCACTGCTGCTTATAATCCTTTCGCCTTCATGTGCCCTCCATAAGCCTGTTGGTTTTGGCAAATATTCGAATTTCCCTCCAACTAGGGCACCACGCAAATTAAAATCGACTTCCTGATTCCGTTTAAGTGCTTCATCCCATGGACCAATCCTTTCAACAATTTGTCTTCTAAACAAAAAACTTAAGGTATGTATGACCCTCCCTCCATAAAACTGGCTAACGGTATCCTCCCATTTTTCACCTTTTATTAGCACGTATTCTTCTGTTGTTCCATGATTCCAATCGCCATAGACCCCATCTACTTCTTTCTGATTCTGCAGCACAGCAACTTGGTCTTTTATTTTTTCTGGATATAATAAGTCGTCAGAATCTAAAAATTGAAAAAACTCACCTGAAGCGTTCAATATGCCATTGTTTCTTGCTGAAGGCGCCCCACTATTAGTTTGCTCAATAAGTAAAATTTTAAAGTTTTCTGAATTGAGTTCACGTTGCAATTTTTTAATTACAACTATAGTATTATCAGTGGATCCATCATCAACAATAAGGCATTCTATGGGTTTATAGGTCTGCATATACACAGAACGAATGGACTCTATAATTAAGTCCTCTCTATTGAATGTGGGAATGATGACAGAAACCAGATTTTCAATAAATGATGCCGATATCCAACTAGGAACTTTATTCAATTTAAATTTTCGTTATGAGGTTCATTGTTTTGGTAACAATCCGTTTTTTTAATTTGAATGAAGAAAATTATAACGGAAAAAATCACACAATTTTATCAAACTTGGTTTGTACAGCTTGTTTCATGACATCAATATACTGTTTTGAAATCATTGGAACGCCCCATTCACGAAGTGCCAACTCTTTATTTTTTTTGCCATGATTTTCGGATTTTAATTGAAATACCTTCTCAACGGCGGATTGTAAACTTTGGTCATTACCAACCTCAAAGGTTGGATTACCCGTTTCTTCCAATATCTCACCTATATCCGACCCTTTTCTACCGACCACAATCAGACCAAAAGTACAGCCCAACGTAATATTGCCTGAATTTAACTCCGAAGTCCTAGGAATAAACAAAAAGTCCGCCGCATTTAAGTACCAATGGGCATCTTCGTCTTCAATAAAACCCAAGTTGATCCGACGGTTTTTGTTTTGTTTCAGATACCATTGTTCAAGTTTCCAAACCCATTCCCTTAACCGTATATAGCCGATTTTTCTTCGATTTACCGTCCATTTTGGCGCTAATAATACTTTATTTTTTCCAGGAATAAAGCCAAAAACTTTGTTGATAAGCTCTTTTTCGTGTTCTTTGATGAGACCAAACACGAGCATAACCGAAGCATCTTGTTTAATATTTAGCTTTTCTCTAGCGGTTGTCCGTGTGGACTTATTAGGAAGCGATGCATAATTGTGGTGTGCTATCACCACATGATTGACCTGTGTATGTTCTGGATAAAACTCTTTGAATTGTTGAATACTATAATTCGCAAAATGAACAACAGTATCACAATAGGAGGTCACCAAACGATATAGATTTAAAAAGTCCTCATCATGTCTCGCGTGTGGATATTGCACATGACGTGTATAAACAATCGTAGAATGTTTTTTCCAATGGTCCAAGCACGCCTTGATTTGATTTATCAACGTCTCAGGAATTGGACAGGTTTCCCAGACATAACTTTGGACTTCGTAAGACAAAAATTCCGGCCAATGCAAATGGACAATATCAAAATCATCCTCACATTTCCAGAAGGCTTCATAATCCCAAACCACTTCGGCATGTTCTTCGAGACCTATCTTTAAGTCTTCCATAAAACGATTTCCCTGTAAAAGGAAATTTGCAAATAAAATTTTCATTTCAATCTTTTAAGTTGCCCAATTGTTTTTCTCGTTCCATAACTGCATCATAGACACGTTTCATACCTTCTTTAATTGATATTTTAGGTTCCCAACCCAGATTTTCCTTTACCCAAGTCATATCACAATAGCGACTGTAGACACCAACGGGTTTGTCCAATAAAGGTTTTATCTCGGGACTATAATCTGCAAACTCACAAAAGAGTTTGATCAAATCCCTAAATGAGGTCAATATCCCTTGTCCTATATTGATGGCTGTACCATCGTGAATTTTTTCCATAGCGACTTCAATACAATCCAAAACATCATCTATATGAACGAAATCCCTACCTTGGTGACCGCTTCCCCACACTTCAAAAGGTGCTTCCTTAAATACGGCACGTCGCGCAATGGCCGGCGTTGGATACGAGTAATCTTGATCTTCTCCATAGCCCGAAAAAGGTCGAATACAAGTAATATTTACGCCATAATGTTTTGCAGTGATCTTCGCTAAAAACTCTCCGGTCAATTTAGTCCAGCCATAGGTCATATCAGGTTGGCCCATATTGTTGAAGTCTATATCAGATTCTTTCAATTGGATGGTATTAGCCTCCGTTTGTAAGCTAACCGGATAGGCCGCACTGGAACTTGGGTACAATACCCGATCTGGTTTATGACGGCTGATCCAATAGAAAAATTCCGCATCGATGGATAAATCCAATGCCACTTGTATGGGATCGCCATCAATCATTGCGCGACCTCCGACAATAGCCGCAAAATGATACACATCTGCAAACTTCTCTATGCCAAGATCAAATTCTGTATTAAAATAATTTGAATCTTTCTTAAGATTGTTAAGGGTTTTGAGAAAATCTGACTCTAAAAAAATTAATCGTTCGTCCTTTCCGTATATTTCAATTTCCTTTACTTTTCTTTTTAGCGGTTGACCAACCCAATTTGAAGGATGCGTTCCAACAGATAAATTGTCTATAAATAAAATTCTGTCGTTTGTTTTCTTATAGAGACGTTTGACCATATTACGTCCTACAAAGCCGCATCCACCAGAAATTAAGTGTGTTTTCATGTTTTTTTTCAATAATTCATATAAATATTACTATTAAACCTATTTTTTTTTAGAGCTTAATAATCTGTTTTTTAAAGAGATAATGTGTAATGTGACCCAATTGCGTCCAAATGCTTTCCAAAAGTTAAAATCAAAGTCACCATAAGGATGTCTAACCACTCCAGGATATGTTAAAACATTTTCAAAAAGTGAACCTACAGCTTTAAATTTATTGGGGTGTTTGGCTAAATAATTAAAATAGGCCTGTTTGAACAATCGATATTTATTGCGTTCCAGCTTATTCCGCTTGAATTCATCGTTTAAACTATTCCAATATAAATCCATATATTCCTCATGATCCTCAACCTTGGTCATTCTGTTATTCTCATGAATTCCACGCATGGCTACTGGTTTTAAAAGCTCGCCGGCATAGAGATTGCAGAATCCCGCCAATCTTCGCCACAGATGGATGTCTTGTCTTAACTTAAGTTCGTTGTTAAAATATCCTACTTTTTCAAAAACTTCTTTTTTCAAAGTAATACCATCTGTACAAAATTGACCAGTGACTTTTGAATGTTGATTGAAAAGTACGGAGAATAGTTCGTCCGGACCTACACTATCTGTCAAAGTCAAAATTTCTTGATAACCAAAACCTTTATCATAAAAGCCACGTTCTGCGTCTTCAGAATAAAAATGGGTTCCTACAGAATTGTAAACACCGTCGCAATCGACATTGCCCATGAACAGTTCTTTATCTTTTTTAAAACGTTCTTGAAGGTAATAATCATCGGCATCCAAAAAAGCAATATAATCATATTTTGCTCTTTCAATTCCTAAATTACGAGATGCCCCTGCTCCATGATTTCCTTTGTCTGGGTGTTGGTACACCTTGACCTTTTTATATTCCATTTGCAGTTCATTTGCGACCTTGAGTGCATTATCTGGTGAGTTATCCTCAATAAGAATAATTTCTGCTACTTCATTGATATTTACAGCCGATTCTACTGCATTCCTCAAAAAATTTTCGGCATTGTAGACAGGAATGACAACTGATACTTTAAATTCTTCTCTGGACATCTAACAATGATAATTTTTTTTCAAATGGTTTTAATTCAATTTAGATTTTAAGAAACCTAATTAACCCATCGGTCATATTCTAAATTCCAATTAACTTGAAGCCCAAGATTTTCTTCTAGCAATATCTTTTGTTCTTCGAACAATGGTTTCAATTTAAGGAATGATTCTTGAGAAAATTTTTCTTTAATAATTGGTGAGGTCTTGTTATGTATTTTGAAATCAGGTATTGATATTGAATCGAGATTTAGAAAAAAGAATGTTTTATTTAGCATTTCCTGTGGTGATTTTGTCAGATCTTCCATTTGAAGGATGTAGACGTTCTTTCTTCCGAACTTTTTTATAAATGGCTCTATACGATCATAATACAAGGTTGTATTAATTATCCAATCATTCAACATACCATCCATTGTGATTGGTGTTCCATTTCTTTTAAGGTGGTAGTATGTTGATGTCAATCTTTCAAAAAGGATTTCGAAATATATAAATGAGTTTAGCATCGGGAGAATCCTTGTAAATTTTTTCTGGGATATTATATTTGTCTTCATTTGTGTCTTGAGTATAATATGTTGATGCATCACAAAAATACTTTTGATTGGTAAGATGATCCATCATAAAATCGAGCAGCAATTCTTTCTTTGATTCTATAAAAAAATTTTTACTTATTAAAATAATTCTGTGTCCATTCATCAAACATATAAAGCCCAGATTCTTTGAAAGGTGATGATAATGCAATTTCAGAATGGTGGTTTAGATAATGAAAAAGCGAGGTAGTTCCACATTTTTGACTTCCTAATATGATGAGGTTGGGCCGTCTTTCGGAAATATTGATCAATCTAAATTTTTTTTTAGAAAAACGATAAGATCTATTTATTCTCAAGAATTCTTTTGACACATGTAAAAGCCTCCATTTTTTTCTTAAATAATCTCTCATTCTAATATATTGAATCTGAATCATATACTATTATAGAATTATATTCATAAGACCCAAATGCTTTTAACAGACTATTTTCCATATCGTTAGGAGAACTAACACACATTACAAATTTTATATAAATTTGTATAATCGACTTTTTATTGCATGATAAATTAATCTTAATGGACGTGGTGTTATTGTCCATAAAGACTTTCTTGAGTCATGCAAATATTGGTTGACATTAAAATACATGTGAAATAGTCCAACCCTAGCTTTTTTTAAAAAAAAGCTATTATGATAAATTGCCAATTTTCCTATTTCACGCCGATATTCTGCATTCTCTGCTATACTACCAGCAAAATGAATAATTGCGGGATCAACATCGAACCCATATTTATTAAATTTAGACTTTCCTTTAAAAATATCAATATTTAAAGTCCCGATAATACCTATTGGCGTCCTCATTAATTTACCATTGTCTGATATATTATGATATCCCATATACTCTAGGGCTGTACCAATTAACAATTCATCAGCAGGCCCTTGATCCCTGAAACTCCAAAAGCCCAATTCCTTATAATCAGCTATAAAACCTCTTGCTTTAGCTAGAATATCTGGCTGATTAGACGTTTTTGAGACGTAATAAACACCCCCATTAAATCTAGGTATTTTTTTTAAGCCAAGATTTTTTGTCACAATTTTTATATCTGCAAATGCACAATCGTCACCAGGAAAGAAAAATTCAGTTCCAATCGTAATAGCACTTGAGTCTCTAAACAAATCAAACGCAAATTCTAAATCTCTAAATACCAAACAATCTGAATCTATAAATAAGGTTTTATCAAATGGAGAATACTTATCCAAGCATAATTTTTGCTCCACATTTATACCGAAGTGAGGATTTAAAGGTATAATTATATCATACAATTCATACAATTCAGGATTTTCTGAATCAGTTACGATAGCTGTTGAAATGCTGGGAGAATTTAACTGAATACTTCTGCCTAAATTAACAGCCATGTCGATATACTTATCAGCACCAAAAGCTATTGTTAGTATACCTTTTTTATTCATAAATTAGAAATAATCTCATTCAACCTTCCTATATGTTTATCCATTGAGTATTCTGATTCAATCCTATGCTTCCCTTTTAATCCCATCTCTTTAGCTAAAGTACGATTTTGAACAATTTTCTCTATACAAGCGGCCATTTGCAAAATATCACCCTCATCGACTAAATACCCTGTTTCATTTTCAATAACCACATCTGGTATGCCCGCATGCCGTGTGGAGACAACCGGAAGTCCAGCGGCCATAGCTTCGATAATACCTACAGGGGTTCCTTCGCTATCGCCGTTGCCAGCGACTAAAGAGTGCTGTATCATTAAAAAAGAGCCTTTCAAATAATTTATTATCTCTGATCGTTCTAACCCTCCTGGAAGTATAACCTTATCTGTCAAATTTAGGCTTTTTACCATATTCTGTGAGATTTCGAATAATTCTCCCGAACCAATAAGTGCCAATTTTAAATCTGGATAAGTCTCTAAAACTTTCTTAAAAGCTAATATTGTTAAATATGGTGCTTTTTTATACGTATGACGACCAACAGCAACAATTAAATTAGAATTGTAATCGGGTGTTATCTCTAAATACTCCGGATTTGGACCATAGGTGTTCAGTAAGAGTTTAGACTCTACACAACCATGCTGAATTAAAGCTTGCTTCATTGCATTAGACACCACAATGATTGAACTGGCATATTTGTACATAAAGCGATATCCTTCTTTAAAATTTGCAAGAATGTCGTAAACAGAAGCATCAAAACCATGAAAATGGACAATCAAGGGAATGTTTAGCTCCTTGCATATTGGAGCAATAAAACTACCCGAAGTTCCATATTCAGCAAGTACGACATCGATCTTTTTTTCTACAATAAATCTCTTGATAAGAGCCTCTCGTGTATATTTCTTTTGACGCTCATTATTGATACGGAAAAAAAGATAGTGTGGCAGTAGGTTCATTAAACGATCAAAAATTGATGGTTTTTGGGAATAATAGTCTCTTAAAGTCTGATCGTCTGTAGTCTTAAAATCAAGGGCATATCCGTAAAGATAGATGACGTTTCCCTCGAGTCGTTCGATGTGCGACCTTATGAAGGTTTCCGTTAATCCAATTTTACTTGGGCTTACAATTAATATGTTTTTTTGAGGTTTCATTTTTTAAATAGCGATCGTAATCTAGCTCGAGGGCGGACGAACATTTTGAAATTTAGCCAATTGTCTAACCATTGTTTTTTTAAAAGTGTTCGCGCTGATGGTTTACGATTATCCCCATAATAAAGTAATTCTCCCTCCAATTTTATGGTATTTGGAATTCTGATTTTTTTTATCTCTCTAGGTCTGTAGTGCTCCAACAAATCAGCCCATTGCTGATTTGTAATGTCTGTACTGTATGTTTCATCTATGGTTTTTTGAGCGTTTTTAGACAATGAACCCCAAATTTCTTTATTTTCTTGAAGTACATCCAGTTGTTTCTGATAATCCTCATGTCTATTCCTTACTATAAAGCCATTCGTGCCATGAGAGATAATTTCATTGATACCACTTTCTTCATTAAGACATACAGGCACCAAACCACAAGCCATAGCCTCCATAAGTGCAATTGGCATTCCTTCATAATCACTCATGAGGGTAAACACATGGTGATTCAACATAACCTTCTGAATTTCTGAAGGCAATACCGAACCTTTAAAACATACTTTGTGAGGATGACCGGAATTGGCAATCAATGATTTAACTTCTTCTTCTTGTGAACCGCTTCCGTAGATGGAAAATTCCAAATTCGAGTTTCTTTTTGAAGCCTTTAAAAATGCTAAAGTCAATTTAAGAATTTGCTTTTGAGTTGTTTCTAAACGTCCGGCAAAAATTACTTTAAGTGTTCCGTTTTCTCGATCGGCAGATTTTTGCATCAAAGGTGTGCCGCAAGGAATGACCTTAAATAAAATTTCTGAAGTTTCTGATTCGGCCATTCCATGGATATACTTCGAAACAGAAACCACTGCGGTCAATTGATTTTTAGAAGTTCCTTTAAGGAATTTTTCAATGACCCCTTTGTAAAATTCATCATTAGAATGTATAACGCCAATAACAGGTATGTTGAATGGTTTTAAAAAACGTGCCGCATAAAGAGCTGGTATGACCAAATTGGCTACTAAGACCGTGAATCGGTTCTCTTTAATAATGTGAAGCAGTGACTTAACTTGATCGGCGACATACTTCACATGTTCTTTGTTCATTTCAAAAACTGGCAATTCATGTGCTTTGAAAAAAGAAAGTGTTGGGCATGCTTTGGCATTTTCTTCAAAAATGAAAAGAGTGGTAATTTCCAATCCAAAATTAGTTCTCAAATCAGGAATCAATCGTTGCAGCCAGGCATTGGGACCTGTGGCTATTTGTCCAGGCCGATCGTATGCACAGAAAAGGATTTTCAATTTTTAAATTACTTTAATAAATCGTGAAAATAGTGTGTCAATCATCCCCTCAAGTGTATAGTGGGTAGCTATTCTGCCTTTGTTATAAGCACCTATTTCAGCCGCCAGTTCCTTATGTTCCAACATGTATATCAACTTTTCAGCCAAATCTTTGGGATCATTGGGTTTTGTTAGTGTATATGTTTCATATCGGTCTGATAGTGCTTCTCTATCACCAGGAATGTCAGTTGCCACCACAGGTTTTCCCAGCGCCATGGCTTCACAGACTGCATTTGGACATCCTTCTGTATTGGAACTGTGAACCACTAAATCAGACTCCATCATTAGTTCGTTAACCTCTAAAACGGAGCCTATAAAAATAATACTATCTGATAAATTAAGGTCAAAAGCCATAATCTTCAGTTCGTCAGTTGCTTCTCTACAATCTCCCGCTAAAACCAATTTTATATCAGAATTTTTTGCTCTAAAATGTGCAACCACATCATACCAGGCTTTTACCAGTGTTTTATGATCTTTCCAATACGTGATATTGGCAAACATACTGACAACCAAAGTTTCGGGTGATAGGTTCAATTTCGCTCTCCAAATCGGTTTTAGTCGGCTACCATCAAAAAGATAAGTGGGATTGTTGTAGAGCACAACTTCATCTCGGGTAATATCATAATTTTCAACAATGAAGTTCTCTCCTGCAATGGAATTTGAGATAATATCACTGGCTTCCTTCATCAGGCGCTCTTCATTTTTGGTTTTATACAACCCTCTACCTTCATCCTGCATGTTCCACCAGGCATATTTGGCGCCTGTATATCTCCAAAAAGGCAATATAGACTTACAATTATCGCTGCTCCATGGCAATATAAAATCGGGTTTCAATTTTCTTAAGAAAAGAATCTGTTTTACAATTTGAGTTGCCTTGGAAAAATGCTTTGCGTGACGTTTGTATGGGAAAACGAAAGTCTCAAAACCCTTGTCATGCAATACATCTTTTAAGGCACCATTGCCACCATTTGCCAAGAAAACAACATCGGCGCCGATGTCATTCTTTAATATTTCAGCTACTGTAATTGCCTTGGTTTCGGCACCTCCTATATTATTAAAGCTCCCAACTTTAAATATAAAGGTCTTACCTTCAAGTTTCGCTCTATAGTTATCTATATTCATTAGATATTGGTATCTTTAAAATAGCTTAAAATTTTGTTATTGTACATCTATATGTTTTTTAAAAAACTAAATAGCCTCGTCATTTTTCTACCTAGCTTATACGATGTAGAAGTCATCAAAGCTGTGTTAAGGGCTTTTGTGTCTTTAAGCTCTTTATCTTGTGCTGCTATTTTGTTAGTGATGGCTTCCGTTAAGGCATTCGTTTCTTCTGCTAAGGTATAGCCTTCTGAAAATAAGATTTGCATATAGCGAGATATTTCACTTAAATTTTCTTCTTTAAGATGCAGCTGTATCAGCTTTATGACTTGTTTGAGATAATTTTCTTGTAATAACAAGTTGATTTCATTACTAAACTTATCTCTTAAGATTGCAAATAAGAGTAATAACGATTCAACATTCTTTATAGATTTTCCATTATGTAAATTTGCGCCCCAAACACCACCTGCATGAACACGTCTTACCACCATTTGTTCGTTTAAGATTTTAATTTTACCATATCCTGAACAAATCAAAAATAATGGCCAATCGCCTACAGGACTTTGCAAAGCCCAATCCGGATAATTTAAAATATACTCTTTTTTAAACAAGACACTTGCGGTAGGAATAAAATTACGTTCAGCCAAATCTCTTTGTTCAAACACACCTGCTTCACCTTCAATATCAGTAAGTGTTATCACATCGTCATATGTGCGGGTGGCCAAACTACCACAAATTGCAAAATCATTATTCACCTCTAGAAAATCGACTTGTTTTTGAAGTTTTAAAGGATCGGTCCAATAGTCGTCGCCTTCGCAAATGGCTATGTATTTGCCATTACAAGCTCTCAAAATAGCGTCTTGGTTATTAACAGCTCCAATATTTTTGTTATTTAACAATAGCTTAAACTTACCTGGAAATCTATTTTGATACTCTAACAAGATATCTCTAGAATTATCTGGGGATGCATCTTCTCCAACGACAATTTCAAAATTAAAATTGCATTTTTGCATCAGTAAACCATCTATGCATTCTTTAAGGAAAGGTGCATGATTATAAACCATAACAAAAATGCTTACAGTTGGTTTTTGTAGTTCTGAAAGATTGCAATTCATATTCAACCACTCTCCATCTTTTGATACTCTTGCAAATCCATTCCTTTTATAGACACTTATGGCCGCACTATTTTCTTTTCTAACTTTAAGAAAAACGTTTTTCAAATCCAACAATTCTTTAGCAAAATATAAAATTTGGTAGGTGACTAATTTTGCTAATCCTTTACCCCAATAATTTTTATCTCCAATAAAAATATGATATTCCGCAGATTCATTTTCTATAATATCAGTTAATTGGACATTACCAACATAAATATCATCAATAATGATGGCAAAACGTCTGGTCGTTTTATCAGCAATAACTTTTTGGATCCAGGCATGTTCAATTTCAAAAGAGATTGGTTTGTTTGGTTTAAAACCAGTTAGCTCCCAAATTTTTGGATCATTGCGCCATTCCCAGGAAACTTTAGCATCAGAAATTTCAAGAGGTCTAATTAATACCTTAAACATCTAGTACCATTTTTCCAATTAATTCCATTTCCTTTTTACCATACCTTTGATCTATGGGAAAATAGATAACTTCATCTGTAAGTCGGTATTCTAAACTATTGGATTCGACCCACTCTTTAACATTTGGCCAATAGGTAGCAGTATATACTTTATTATTTATCAAATGTTGGCGTAATTCTTTGTTTCTGTTCCAAAAAGGATATACCATAGGAACACCAGAGCCATCGAAATTTAACTTTAATAAGTTAAATTCTTTTAATTGATTGTGAAGAAACGCATAATTTTCCTTTCTTATATTAGCAGTTTCCCTATAATCGATAGCTTTTAATAAAGCTTGTGTAAGATTCGACATTTTTTTTATAGTCTGATTTGATAAACTTTTATCATTTTCTATAAAATAGGAATAACCATCTTCGGCGCTTACATCTGTTCTTCTCAATAAATGCTCAAATCTACCATATGAAAAATCTTGATTCAAATTGGTTAACAATTTTTCGTCGCAAAATAAATACGCCCCGTCTGGTAAACCAAAAAATTTTCTTGGTGAGTAAAAAGTATCTATATTAGGAAGTGGTTTCGAGTAAAAAGATTGTGCATTATCAATAATTAAATTATTGCATTTTACTGCTAATTTAGCAATGAACTCATCTTTTAAACCGAAATAATTTGTGTATAAAAAGCCTTCATTAGCTCTAATTGAGTCATATTCAAAATTAGGCTCTAATAATTCATCAATATTATAAAAAACAAAATCAATCCCCAGTTTTTGTATTGGTTCTAAAAGAACATCACAAGTAAAATAGGGTATATGAATTTTTTCATATTTTCGTACTCTCAAAATATATTCTAAAGCATTTCTACCTGTGTTTAGTGCGATTGCACCTTCATGATAGATTTTGCCTTTTGGCAGTTCTAATTGAAAATAACCTCCAATGGCATTCATATTATCCAACGTAAAAATATTTTAATTTTTCCATTTAACAGAATATGACTTTATTAAGCCTGATGTTGTGCTAACACCATTGAACATAAGTACATCAATAATGGATAAGCCTGATATAAAGTTTTTATTTAGTTGATCATATGATTTTAGTTCGGGCTGAATAAAGCCAAGTTTCATATTACATTGATTAAACATTTCTACCCCGATAAAACTTTCTCCTCCAGGAGAATTAACATAGTGAGTTGCATTCATTTCTTTTGCTATAACTCTACCCCAGTCTCCCTCATTTGGTTTTTCTTCAAACCAAAAATTATAATCTGTGTACCTATCAAACTTCGTGTGTAATCTCAATGCTTTACATATTTCTATTGTTGATTCAATATTAAAAGTACTGAGATAATCATGTTTCCTTTCAAAGATTAACAACAATAAATCCTTTACCTCTTCAAAATATGGTGCTTTATTTTTATAACCATTTAACTGTTCTAAAATTTTAAGTTTCCATTGCTCATTTCTATCCAATTTTACGGTCGGTAGAAGAGCTTTGTATTGAGGTTTTATTAGAGTTGGTCTTATATAAAATGGTTCTTCTTTTTCTATGTTTAAAATTCTATTTCTAGACATCCAAGATTTTTTTATGTATTGAACATCGTCAAAAAACATAAAATGATCAACACTATGAATTAGGGAAAAATATCCAATATATGGAAAAAAATAAGGCTGCATGACTGCGACAGTTTTATCCTGAGTATGCACTGTTAATGATATTTACAATGTTCTTTAAAACTCGTTCTTCTAAAGTAGTATACAACGGCAAACACAGAACACGCTTTGCGATATAATCCGCGATTGGGCATTGTTCTGAAGTTAGGTACGGCAAGGTTTCTAGACTTGGGTAAAAGTAGCGTCTTGGTTTTATGCTTTCGGCTGCCAAATTTTGTATGGCTTGTATCAGGTGTTCTTCAGATGCAAAAACAATAGGGTAATAGGCGTAATTCCAATCTGTGTTGTCTCTGATTGTTAACTGCGATACATTTGAAAAATCCAAATGCTGGTTATAATAGTCACAAACACGTTTGCGCTCTTTGATTATTGCATCTATATATGGTAAGACGCATAAACCCATTGCGGCCTGCAATTCACTCATCTTAGCATTGATACCTAAACCATAGTATTCTTCTGGCCCATCATGGCCGAAATTATGGCGATACCACATATCGTGATACGTTTGTTGGTTTTGACAAAACAAAGCGCCACCTTCACCGGTATGAAACAACTTCGTTGCATGAAAGCTACAAGTGCTCACATCTCCATAATTAAAAATAGATTGGCCCTTATAGGTGACGCCAAAACAATGCGCTGCATCGTAAATCACTTTTAAATGATGTTTTTTTGCAATGGCCTCTATGGTTTCAACATCGCAAGGATTACCATACACGTGGGTCGCTAAAATAGCGGTGGTTTCTTTTGTGATTGCTGCTTCTATTTTTGATTCGTCGATGGTTAAATACTCTGGATGTATATCCACAAAAACAGGGGTACATTTTTCCCAAACAATACTCGCAGTGGTTGCCACATAACTAAAAGGCGTGGTAATCACTTCACCACCCTTAGCGTATGCATTTAAAGCAATTTGAATAGGCAACGTGCCATTGGTCATTGGGATGATTTGGTTGACTCTCAAAAAGTGTTGAAGTTTGAGGGTCAACTCTTGATACAATTCCCCATTATTGGTCAGCCACTGGTTATCCCATATACGTTGCACTTGCGCTTGGTATTCGGCAATAGGCGGGAAAAAGGTTTTGGTTACGTTAATCATACACTATATTAAAATTGTTGATTGAGTTCTTGCCATTCTCCTGCTATAACTGAGGTGCCCCATGAAATACCAATCGCATTCATAGAGAAAAATATGCAGTTGGTAACACGCATATAGAACTGCCCTGTTAAAGGATTTGATGCTACTAAAGTGACAGCATATTTTCCGGTTGATAAAATCAGATGAGGCAAGACCACTTCAAAATCCTGCTTTCCTTGACCCGTATTAGTAAACAGTTTGTCATTGTATGTTGAACTTGCTGATAAAGTTTCCCTTAACTGACCGTCAAACATTGTAATGCTTAAATCAAAGTCCTTAATGTTTTTTTTAATATTAAGCTTAAACCGCAAACGCAAATCCTCACCTGTTGTTAACGAGGTGGAGTGGTCTGAAACAAAACTATTGGTTTGTGGGTTAAATACTTCCACTTCTGCCAACTCTATATCACCCGTTCCTTGATTGATACGTCCTGCCGATTCAAACAAGTCAACATACTGCTTAATAGCCTGTGCTGTGTCTGTTGAGGAATATTGCGCAGTCCCTTTATGCATTAATAGGGCTTGTGTAGACACTCGCGCCACCATGGGCATACTGTGTGAGACAAATATAGTGGCAGTTTTAGTCATTAACTCGCTTATTCTATTTAAGCATTTAATAATAAAGCCTAAATCGCCCACCGCTAACACTTCATCTATCAATAAAATATCTGGTTCCATTTCAGCCGCTATAGCAAAACCCAAGCGCACTTTCATTCCAGAACTGTAATTTTGTACCGGTGAATCAATGAATTCACCTATTTCACTGAAGGCTACTATTGCATCAAATTTGGCATCGATCTCTTTTTTTGTAAACCCTAACACAGCGGCGTTATTATAAACATTTTCACGACCGGTAAGTATGGGGTTAAAGCCTGCGCCCAACTCTATCAATGCTCCAACACGCCCGCGCATGGTTACCTGACCAACATCTGGTGTTAAAAGGTTATTTAAAATCTTTAAGAGTGTGGATTTACCTGCACCATTATGACCAATAAGTCCTAAACATTCGCCTCGCTTGAGCTCAAAACTGATATCTTTAACGGCCCAAAATTCATCTTTACGTAAGGTGTTATTATGGTCGCCTTTATTTGAAAATGATAAACTTACATCCTTAATGCCATACCACAACGACCGCTTAAAGTCTCTACAGAATTTTTTGGATACGGATTCGCATTTTATGAGTATATCTTCGTCTTTACTGTCTGTATTCATTGTTTAAAGATATGCATAACACTAATTAGAAAAAAAATTATTACGCGCCAACACGCTCGATAATGATAGGCATGGTGATTCTATACAAGATCCAGCCTATAACAAGTATAATTAAGGAGCCAAATAACGCTATCCAGATAGGAACAGTGCTGGCAACCTCCAGACCTGTAAACCAATTTCTTGGTATCGATATCAAATAATAAAGAGGATTATACTGATTAAAGGTTTTAATGATTCCAGAGTCCGGCATTGGATAAACAATAGGCGTGGCATACATTAACAATTGAGTACCCACTGTTATAATACGACCAATATCGCCGTACAACATTTTAAAAGGAATTAAAAACACCCCAATACTAAACCCAAAAAGCATAATAACCAAAGCCCCCAACGGAAATAACAAGGCTGACCAACCTAAACTAAAACTCAAAACTAAAGCAATAATCAACAAGGGAAGTAACTTTAAAACAAATTCAAAAAGCACACTATAAAAAGCATTTATTAATAACGCCTCTCTAGGGAAATTCAACTTTGCCATCATGCTTTTTCCTGCATTAACAGCATCCGAAGGCATATTAAGTGCATGTGTAAAAGTAACAAATAAAACAGTCCCTGAAATGACAAATATAGGATAAGGTATGCCAGTATCAGTAATATTAACAGCACCTGAAAAATTAAGGAAAATCCACAGACCTCCAGATAAAAATGGTGGTATAATAGCCCACAAAAGTCCTAATAGAGATTGCCTAAACATTGCTTTAGTATCTCGAATAAAAATTTGCCTTCCCAAAAACCTAGCATCTTTTAAATCAGAAAACATCTGCTTGAGCGACATGCTCTTTTTTGATGTTTTAGCTGGCGCATTGATGCTCACCTTTAAGTTTGTTGTAGTCATTAATTTATGGTTCGTTCTTTTTAATCTTTTATTTGATATTTGGTATTAGCTACTAATGAAAAGTGATTGAATATTTTTAACTTATAACTTGTGCTTGGTAAAAAACTTATTAAATTTTTTTATATGATATATTAGTACTGAAGAATTAAGCTTTACAAATTTCATCCTCATTTCCTTAAATATACCAATTGCTCTAAATTGCTCTAAAAAGTATCAGAATGTAGATTTAAAACTTTATATAGCCGTTATAGTTTCCCCACGGCTTCGCCACCATCAGTCACATATCAAATATTCAACGTGCTGACTTACAGTTTTCTATGATTTATTTCAGCACTAACCAGTGCCAGTGCTTTTTTTACAAGCCACGAAAATACTATAATTCCTAATATACTCTTTAACAGATTACGTATTAATACTGTCAAATTTGCAATTTAATAACATAACCCAAATTATCCAAAACCACCCAACACTGCTTCCCAGACACATATTTAACCGTTCCTTCTTCGAGTTGAAAGCCCATACCCTTGAGGTCTATTTTGCTGCCCGGTTTTAAGGCTTCTACGCGCTCGACCTTAATGCCGCTCGATTTTAAATCCATTAAAGTCTCAATCTCGATTTCAGAAACCACGGCAGGTTTGCCGAGCCAAAACAAATAACGAACAGCGCCATAGGTCTCAAAGACCAAGGGACGATCCTTATCCTCCAGTTTCACCAATACCATAGAGGGCAGCAAAGGCACCTCCACTTTCTTCTTGCGGTCGCTCCATTGGCGTAATTCTGTACGCACAGGACAGCAAACTTCAATGCCTCGTTCTTGTAGCTTTTGTGCTACTTTTTTTTCAGATTTTGGTTTGGTGATAAGGACGTACCAAGGCATTGGGAGTAGGGTTTATCTATAAAATGATTAATCGTTCTGTATTTGTTCATATCGGTTGCAAATTTATGGTTTTGTAGGGTAGCATACTAATGAAATTTCTAAAAGCCCAAAACGCCTGCTGGCAAAGTTCACCTTAATTGTAATTAAAGTGAAAACCGATAATTAAAATTAATCATGAAAAAACAGGTGTATAGGGCTTTTAGGATTAACATTTATATTTGTATAACTACATTAGGATTTAATCAATAACCTGTATAGTTATTTTAGGACGGGTCAAATCGTAAATCGTAAATCACACATCAAGGGGATACTCCCGAGATACTCCCGAGATACTCCCGAGATAGTTCATGCAAAGAGCAGTTTGAGAAACATAGAAAAAAATAAAATTCTTAACAACAGTTTTTTCATTGTTAAAAACTCTTAGGATAGAATGACAAACCATAAAATAACAACGCCATTAAAGAATAAATACCGTTATGGTTTGTGTTTTTTAATGGAAATTTTCAGTCTCTAACATCTTAATAAATAAAAAACTAATCTCTCGAGTATCCTTTTTCAACCGAAAAAAAAACCGAACTAGACATAATAACGTAAATATGCACCATTCATCCAAAAAATATCAATCCAATAATAGGTTTGTACTAGATTTGTTGAAAACTTAGACTGTTTAGATTTTGATTTCCCTCTTCGACATACAAACACTTTGAGAACAATGGATAGCTAACAATAAGGTCGCAAGACCAACTTATGAGCTATGAGAAATCTCTATAATGCTTTAACTATATGATTATGAGTGTTTTATTGATTTTAAAATGTACCAAATGATTTCTTTAAATATTAACCTAATTTCTGCTACAAATTGAAACAATTCCGAATCTTTAATCGATTACTAAACACGTTTACCATGAAAAAAATCTACTTATTATTATTTGCGTTTGCCTTTTCTGCTATTGGATTTGGGCAGACCGTAATTACAAACCAAACTTTTACGACAGCTTCGGCCACACCTCCGGCGGGATGGTCTGCAACGAGTGTTACATTCCCAGGAGGCTATGCATTATTTGGAACCATTAATTCTTCTGAATTAACGTCTCCATCTTTTCCTGTGAGTGCTTATTCAAGTATTGTTTTAAATTTTGAGGCGGCAAAAATTGGAACCCAAGGTAATGATGCTCCTCTTACCATTGATTATTCTGTCGATGGCGGAGTTACCTACATAAATCCTGTCGAAACAATAGAATTCACAGACAACAACACATGGGTGGGTCAATCTGTAACTATAAATAACCCAGGCGCGAATATTATAATTCGTTTCTCAAAATTATCTGGACCTAAAGATATCGGCTTAAGAAATTTAGTTATCACGGGGAATTGTGAACCGGCTACCCAGGCTTCTAATTACACAACCACAAACATCAATTCGCCATCCATCGGAAACGCAACTCTTAATTGGACGCGCGGAAGTGGCAATAATGTCTTGGTAGTGATGCGACAAGGTTCGGCAGTAACCGCAACCCTTGTGAATGGTTCAACTTACACAGCGAATGCTACATTTGGAACTGGCCAACAAATTGGTGCAGGAAATTATGTGGTGTATAACGGCTCTGCTAGCACAGTTAATGTTTCAGGATTGAATATAAATACAGACTATCATGTGGCAATTTATGAATTCAATAGCACTGGCAACTGCTATAAAATCCCAGCCCTCACAGGTAACTTTAGGGTCCCGGGTAGCGTTAGCTACCTTTACGCTGACAGTTGGCTACCCCCTAATGGAGACCCTAACGGTATTTCCACGGTAGCCGATAATATAAATATTTTATTTGGCAATGCAACTATCAATACCAATACACTAATTAACAACGTTACTGTGAATCCGTTCAGTGCTCTAACCATCAACGCTGGTGCAGTGCTTCAGGTCAACGGTCTATTGACCATGCAATCCGGTAACTTAAACTATTCAAGTTTAATGGTTGAAGGATCCATCATCGGTGCAATACGATATGAGCGCCATGTCAACGGTGGTCCTGGTGTCGGCGAGGGTGCCGGAGCGAACGATTTAATTTCATCGCCTTTGGTGAGCAGCCAAAACTTTGGTGCTTTTGCCAACAGCAATCCTAACATTAGATTTGATGAGCGTACTGTTGAAAATGGAGGAGACCCCAACAATAAAGTGTTTGGCCCCTTTGACAAGGCAACAGGTGCTTATTTGACGTGGAATTCTGTTAATGACGCTGCCAACGCACTCACATCAGGGGTAGGATACAGAGCCGCCTCGACTGATAATAGCAGTTTCGTGTTTAGGGGTACTGTCAATCAAGGCATTGTTACAAACAACATTACCTATACCACCACTCCTGGTGTTCCTTACAAACCATGGAACCTCGTTGGTAATCCTTATCCTGCCTACATTAACGTTGGTGATTTCTTGAACTATGTCGTGGACACCAATCCAAGCACAAGAAATGTGGACATACTAGATCTTTTCGGTGCTGCCATTTATGGCTATGACGGGAATGCAAGCGATGGTTGGACCATTTGGAATTTAAATACTCCAGAAAAAAACATGGCGCCAGGACAGGGCTTTTTAGTTCAAGCAGACCAGGCACTCGTAGATGCCTACGACCTTACATTCGCGCCTTCGATGCGAAGGATTGGCACTACGGATGATTTTATCGTTGGAAGATCAGCAAACTCTAACAATTTTCATTTAAAGTTGCGTGCGGTGATTGGCACTGGTAACTACCATACTGATTTTTATTTTAATGACAACTCAAGCTCTGGACTTGACAAAGGCTATGATGCCACCGTTTATGGTAACATTGCTGCTTCGAAGTCAATCTATTCACGCTTAGTGGAAAACAGCACAGGAAAAGATATTGCGATACAGTCCTTGGCCACTGAAGCTCTTGAATCGGACATCGTTGTACCATTGGGCATCAAGGCCGCACAAGGACAACAGGTGACCGTGAGTATTGCAGAGTCCGATCTGCCTTCTAACATAGAGGTCTATCTCGAGGACAACGTTACTGGCATCTTTACTTTATTGAATGATAGCGATTATGTCTTTACGCCTAGTTCTACCCTGAATAGCACGGGACGTTTCTTCCTTCGCTTCAGTGACCAGACACTATCAACACCCGAAACAACTTTTGATGGATTGCAAATTTTTACAACTGCTTCACCAAGAACTCTTTTCATTAAAGGACAGTTGGACGAGACCAGTAGCATTACACTATATGATATACAAGGACGTGTGGTATTGTCGTCCCAACTTGAAACCTCTTCTAGCACAAACCAAGTGGACGTGTCCAACTTGAGCTCTGGTGTATATGTGGTGAAACTGAACAACGCTTCTCAACAGAAAACACAGAAGGTGATTCTGAAGTAAGAACATTTAGGTTGTTGAACGGTTAGATTTTAAACCTGTTTTGATGATTTGATTTTATATAAAAAGTGTGTTGCCATTGGCAACGCACTTTTTTTTTTGTTGAAGTAAAATGCTAAAAAAATTATATAAATGAATATATTCGATGAAATGCATTGTTTTATCGTTCAAAACCTTTATATTTGCTGCCAAGTCGCATTTAGATCCCCAAGATTTTAACCAATGTCGACCAAAATTTTAATTTTTACCCTAAATTAATTTCAAATATACCTACTTATGAAAAATCTTTACCTATCAGTTATTGCATGCGCAATTACCTCACTTTGCCTTGCACAAAACAATCCTAACAATTTCCATTTAAAATTGCAAGCAGTAATAGGAAATGGGAACTACACCACCGATTTTTATTTCAACGACAACTCTAGCTCGGGTATTGACAGAGGTTATGATGCAGCCGTTTTTAACAACACAGCACCTGCAACAGCAATTTACTCAAAATTAGCGGATGGCAGCTATTCTAATATTGATTTTGCCATACAGTCACTGCACACTTCGGCACTAGGATCAAACATTGTCGTACCGTTGGGAATCAATGTGGCCCAAGGTCAACAAGTTACGATTAGGATTACTGAAACAAGCTTGCCCACAAACATTGGAGTGCTTCTTGAAGATACGGTGACAGGCGTATCTACCTTACTGAATTATAGCAATTACAGCTTTACACCGATTAACATCCTGAATGGGGCCAGTCGTTTTAAACTTCGATTTACCTCTCAAAGCTTATCAAATCCAGAGTCATCCATCAATAATGTGGAGATTTATAGTACGATGGCTTCTCGAAACCTATATATTAAAGGCCAGTTGGCAGAAACAGCAAGTGTCTCAATCTATGATCTGAACGGACGATTGGTATTGTCGACCGATCTTAAAGGATATTCCGGTTCTAACCAAGTGGATGTCTCTGGATTAAATTCAGGGATCTATGTAGTGAAACTCATAACAAACTCTCAACAGAAAACTAAACAGGTAATTCTTAAATAGATATTTGTAGTCAGTATAATAAAAAAAGTATCTAATCAAAGATTAGATACTTTTTTTATGACCAAATTGGAAGTGGAATATATCTTTCTATTAACGTTTATAATAATGACCATTTCAGCAAGGGCAATTGTCGTTAGATTTATTACTTTTAGTAATAACTAATGGAGATTTTTAATATTAAATAGTTCTTAAACAGGAACCGAATGAGCAATTCTATCACATAATAAGTTCTATTGTGATACTATTTTGTTTGAATATTTTTCAAATACCGTAGAAAACTATGATTACATAGAAAAAACTCAAAAAAAAATTAAAATTCGCTGATAGATGTTTAAATTTAATTATTTTTGAAACGATTTATATTTTTGTAGAATGAATAAGAAAAACCAAGATAACAATATTACACGTAACCAAGCTATCAAGCGAATGGGTAAATACGCCGCACTCACAGCAGTAGGTACGTTTCTTATTTTAAATCCACAGAAAGCTCAAGCTGCCTCTCCACCAGATCCGGGAGGAGAGCCTTTTCCATAAAACACGATTGACTTTGAAGGCTCTATCAGCCCCAAAACACAAACAGCAAATTGGAAACAACTATGTACTCTGGTTCGAAAGCTCCAATAGCTACATTGTTATTTCAACTACGGCTTATGTATTATTGACCTGTTATTATGAATCCAAAGATAGGGATGTCTACATAAAAAACCTCCAAAAACAGTTTGATATTCCAGAAAAAGAAGCGAACTCATACTTCGATGATTTTTCGGGATTCTTGAAATCTTTAAACTCAAATTCACAAATAGCTGAATTTAAAACACCTATTGCAATCCCAAATCCAAACATCACTCGATATTATGCCTTTGGTGATTCTCAAATTGCTATAAATTACGGGTCAGACAGGGTTTCACAACTCATAAATCCCTATTTGCAACACGCTTCAGTAAAAGAGTGTTCTCATGTTGAAACAGCATTTGATATTTTCAGTAATGATAACCTTCTCTATTTATTCAAAAACAAGAAACTAATAGGAAGTTACCAAACATCCAATTTTCATTTTTTGCAGGGAAAGTTTGCCATGGAACTTGTCACGTCCATCTACAACAATACTGAATCGGACTGGCTAGGAACTTTTCACGCCTCCACGATATGTAATGATAAAGAAGCGATCATGATTATTGGAGATTCCGGTAATGGGAAAAGTACGCTCTCGGCAGTACTTATGTCAAATGGTTATGATCTTTTGGCAGATGATTTTACACCAATGCTCGCTAAAAATCAGCATTTATATCGTTTTCCCGCCGCTATTTCCATAAAAAAAGGTGCTTTCGCTCTTATAGGAGGATTGTTCGATGGCTTTAACGCACTAGAATCTGAAGTGAGTACTTCAAAACATACGACCGTAAAGTATTTGCCGCCATCAAAACCCTTCAAATCTTCAAAAAAACATTTTGAATGTCGAAAACTAGTAATGGTCAAATATACGTCTGATGTTAAATCAGAATTGCGTGAATGTTCTCCTGAAAAAATTCTACAAACTTTTATTCCCGATTCATGGATTTCTCCGAAACCAGAACATTCCAGACAGTTTCTCAATTGGTTAAAAGGTATGCAATTCTATGAATTGACCTATAGCGATAATGATTTCGCAGTGGCCAAGTTTAAAGAATTATTCGAGCTTTAATGGTTAAGACTATCAATACTTTCCTTAATTTTAGTCCTGTTAAATAACAAACATTGACCAAAAACAAGCAGCCTTTAAAAGAAACCATACAACTCATTGTTGATATTTTGAGCTATGAGACCTCTGATACCGTTTTAGAACACTATTTAATCAATAGCGCGGTTGATTGGGATGCGATCGTCATAGTGGCCAGTAAACATCTTGTGCTTCCAGCCGTTTATTGCAGATTGAAGCAAAAATCATTATTGAGATACCTTCCCGAAGATTTAAAACAATATTTGGAAGAACTCACTCAACTTAACAGAGACCGAAATGAAACGCTCTTACATGAAGTTGAACAAATTTCCAAATTGTTTATAGCAAACAATATTGAGCATGTGTTCATCAAAGGAATTGGATTACTATCTGGCAACTATTTTGAAGACCATGGTGAACGTATGATAGGTGATATCGACATTTTGGTCGCTTCAGATGATATAGACAAAGCATTCAAGCTATTGGTCAATGAAGGCTACTCACAATTTTTACCGTTCAATTATGAGGTCAAAAACTATAGGCATCAACCACGCCAAATATCAAAAAAACGTTTAGGCGCTATAGAACTACATAGTCAACTCTTAAAGCATGAATACAAGGATTTGATTAATATTGATTTGTTTTTATCGAGTAAAGAAATTGTCAATGGAATAGCTGTTCCAAATTCTGAACAGTTAATTTGGAATGCCATTTTAGCACAACAAATCAATGACAGATCGTATTATTATAATGTCTTAAAACTAAAAGGACTTTATGATGTCTTAGTTTTGGGGTTGTCTCAAAAAAAGCGATTGATTAAAGAATTGTCAAATCAAAAACATTCTTTGGGCTTCTTAAGCCTTGCCTCTATTTTTTGTCCATCAATCGCACCGCTAGCTGCAACCGGCAAAACCAATTATAAAAAATACTTATTTCTATTTACTATGAACTATCCAGCGTTTGGTGCCTTAATGATCAAAATAAAATCATTGCACAGTGCTATTAAAGAACGGATTCATCTCTTTTTTCTCAATAAAAGCTATCGTGCTCATATCCTTAAAAACAAGCTATGCAAAAAGCATTCGTAAATTTCTTTAAAAATTTTATTGCTATTTTTGTTATGTTAAAGTAAAAGTCTATTTTTGGTTAAAGTTTTTTTTATGAAAAAGGTAATAATTTTATTGTTTATATCATTTTTTGGATTCACATCATTTGCACAAAACCCAGGCCGTGACTGGCTTTTGAGTGTTGGTGTTAACACAGTTGCTAATTTTGGAACCAGAAACCCATTCGAAGATTTAAACGAAAACATCGATCGTTTTGCTTTTAGACAACCAGTTGCTGTTGCTATTGAGCGTAAATGGACGAAATATTTGTACATAGAGCAAGATATAAGTTTAAATGGTTTTAAGGAGAATGAGTTTATTGATAACGGAAGACCTGACAAGGATTTGTTTTACTTCTCAACAAATACGACCTTAAAATATTATTTTGATGACCTTTTATTTAGCCGAACAGACTGGTTAAATCTTTATGCAGGTGCTGGTGTTGGTCTTTTTAATATGGAAGAACTTAATACTTCTATTAACGTTGTTTTTGGAACTGTTGTATGGGTGAGTGATAATGTTGGTATTCGATTAGGTACAATGGGTAAATTTGCGTTAAACGCGGATTCGAGACAATATGATAACAATCACTATCAATTCTTTTTAATGGGTGTTTTTAAATTATAGGTAACATAAATCATTATTAAAAAAAGCTGCAATAAAATTATTGCAGCTTTTTTATTTTTAAGCCCCTTAAATTTATTGAATATGTCCCGAAGAAAATAAAGACTTTTCAAAATTACGCATTGAATGGTAATTTTTTCAAATCAACATTGCCACCAGAAATAATAACTCCAACTTTTTTACCTCTAAAGAAATCATTTTCTTTTAAAACCGCTGCAAATGCAACTGCACTCGAAGGCTCAACAACTACTTTTAAACGTTCAAAAAGTAGTTTCATAGCATGAATGATTTCATCTTCTTCTACAGTTATGATTTTTTCAACATACTTTTGAATAATA
>JAGXIE010000150.1 GCA_024635765.1 Flavobacteriaceae bacterium
AGTAAAGGATGGTTCAATGCCGAAGCTTCTTACACCGTTAACAAAACGGATGATCAAAGGGCTACTACGGAATATTTTGTCAAAACAGGAACACCTTATGTTTTGGATTCCATCAATGCAAAGATCAGCACGCCAAGCATTGACAGTCTATATCGCCAAAACTTAAAAAATGGATCTTTAATTAAATCTGGTCAACAATTTGACGACACAAACTATGGGGCAGAACGGTCGCGTTTGTCAGAACAGTTGCGAAATTTGGGCTACTACCATTTTGGACAGGACTATATCAATTTTGTGATAGACACCGTTGATACAAATCATAAGGTGAATACTGATTTAATCATCCAAGATCGGATTATTCGTAATGAAGATTCTATTATTAGAACACAATTTAAAGTTTATAAAATAAAGGAAGTAAACATTTTTCCTGATGACAGATATGAAAATAAAGATGCACAACTAACAGATTCTATCACCTATAAAAATTACAATTTGTACAGTTATTCCAAATTAGAATATCGCCCAAAAGCCTTAACAGATGCTGTGTTTATTACTAAAGATGGATTGTTTAAGGATATCGACAGAACCCGTACCTATAAATATTTAAGTGAACTCAAAATTTTTAAATATCCAAATATTGAATACATTGAAAACGTAAGTGACACAACGTTGACTGCAAACATCTATTTAATTCCAAAGAAAAAATTTGGATTGAATTTCACAACAGAAGTCTCACAAAGCAATATTCAAACAATCGGGTTTTCTTTTAGCACAGGACTGTTAATTCGTAATGTTTTTAAAGGTGCAGAAATATTTGAGATATCTGGTTTGGGTTCTATTGGGTCCTCAAAAGACCGAGCGAATCATCAAGATCAGTTTTTTGATATCAATGAGATTGGGGCGAACATGAAACTCACCATTCCCAGGATATTTTTTCCAATAAACTCTGACAAAATCATCCCAAAATTCATGTCTCCAAGCACACGATTCTCCGCGGCCGCAACCAGTCAACGTAATATCGGATTAGACAAACAAACATTTACTGGAAACTTAAGCTATAACTGGTATCCGTCCCGAAAAGTAACTAACACTCTCGATCTCTTTAGCGTTCAGTATGTGAAGAATTTGAACACCGACAACTATTTTCAGGTATATCAGAATTCCTTCAACCGATTAAACGACATCGCTAGAGAAATTAACTATATCAACAATGATGAAACTTTAGGTATTCCAAATCAGGCGGATATGTTTATCAGTGACGTACTTAACGAAAATACCTCACTAAATCAGGATGATAGTGATTTTATCAACGTGAATAATATTTTTGAACGTAAAAACAGATTAACAGAGAACAACCTAATATTTTCATCAAGTTTTAATTATATTAAAAACAGGAGAGAAAACCTGTTTGACAATGATTTTTCCATTTTACGTTTTAGAGGTGAACTGGCGGGGAATTTATTATCGAATGTCTCTAAGATTATAGGCGTCCAAAAAAACAATGATAATCGCTACGAAATTTTCGGAGTCGCGTTTTCCCAATACATTAAGGGCGAATTTGATTATGTTAAATATTGGGATTTGGGCCGAAAAAACGTTTTTGCCATTCGCAGTTATGCAGGGATTGCAATCCCCTATGGAAATTCTAATAATATCCCTTTCTCAAAAAGTTTTTTCGCTGGTGGACCTAATGATAATAGAGCCTGGACCGCCTATAATCTAGGTCCTGGAAGCTCTCAAACAATTAACGAATTTAATGAAGCTAATTTCAAGCTTCATTTAAGTGCAGAACAGCGCTTTAATATTTTTGGTGACTTCTATGGCGCCTTGTTTGTTGATGCGGGAAATATCTGGAATATTTTTGACGACACACCAGAAGAGGCCGCAATTTTTGATGGATTTAGTTCTTTAAAAGACATCGCCATTGGCTCAGGAATTGGTTTTCGTTACGATTTCAGCTTCTTTGTGCTTCGATTTGACGTTGGTTTTAAAACCTATGATCCTTCATATGAAGCAGGAAATCGCTGGTTTAGAGATTATAATTTAAATAATGCGGTCTTCAATATCGGAATCAATTATCCTTTTTAAGAATTAAAGACCGTTTGCCTCTCGATTCAAAAATTTAGATAAAACTTCTATTGGAATTTGATGTCCATTTTTAAGACCATAGGAGAAAGATTCAAAAAATCCATTTGCTTTAAAACAATATGTTTCCTTTAATTTCATTATTTTTGACCAACAATCTCACTCAAAATTTAAAAACACAAAATCCATGAGTCATAATATAAAAGCAGGCGTTGCCACCGGTAAAGAAGTTCAAGCTATTTTTAAACTTGCAAAAGAGAAAAATTTTGCCCTACCAGCGGTGAATGTCATAGGATCGAATACCATTAACGGTGTTTTAGAAACGGCAAAAGCCCTGAATGCACCAGTAATTATTCAATTTTCAAATGGTGGAGCGGTATTTAATGCTGGCAAAGGATTAAGCAATGAAAGCCAAAAAGCCGCAATTGCAGGAGGTATAGCAGGCGCTAAACATGTCCATTTAATGGCAGAGGCCTATGGTGTACCTGTTATTCTTCATACCGACCACTGTGCTAAAAAATTATTGCCTTGGATTGATGGATTACTGGATGCGAGTGAAAAACATTTTGCTGAAACCGGAAAACCACTCTATAGTTCGCATATGATCGACTTATCGGAAGAACCTATCGAAGAGAACATTGAGATCTGTAAAGAGTACCTGAAAAGAATGAGCAAAATGGGAATGACACTGGAAATTGAATTGGGAATAACAGGTGGCGAAGAAGATGGCGTAGACAATACCGATGTGGATGATTCTAAATTATACACCCAACCAGAAGAAGTTGCCTATGCTTATGAGGAGTTGAGTAAAGTGAGTGACCAATTTACAATCGCAGCTGCGTTCGGAAACGTTCATGGAGTTTACAAACCAGGAAACGTTAAGTTGACGCCAAAAATTTTGAAAAACTCGCAAGATTATGTTTCGGAAAAATTCGGCGTGGAACACAATCACATTGATTTTGTGTTTCATGGTGGTTCTGGTTCAACCGTTGAAGAAATACGAGAAGGTATTAGTTATGGTGTTATTAAAATGAATATTGATACGGATATGCAGTATGCATTTATGAGTGGAATTCGCGATTATTACAATGAGCATTCAGAATATCTGAAAAGTCAGATTGGAAACCCTGAAGGTGACGATTCACCAAACAAAAAATACTATGACCCAAGGGTTTGGCTTCGAAAAGGAGAAGAATCGTTTGTAGCACGTTTAAAAAAGGCCTTTGAAGACCTTAATAATGTAAATACTTTATAACTTTGCGCCACTAAATTAACTTTCGATTACGACGTAAAAATCGTAATATGTAAATCTAAAATCGTTAAACAACATGTCTTGGTTTAAAAGAAAAACAAAAGGTATAACAACTACTACAGAGGAGAAAAAAGACATACCAAAAGGGTTGTGGTATAAATCTCCAACAGGCAAAATAATCGATACAGAAGAACTGGAAAAAAACTTTTTTGTGAGTCCAGAAGATGGATACCACGTTAGAATAGGAAGTAAAGAATATTTTGAAATTATCTTTGATGATAACAAGTTTAAAGAGCTGGATCCTAATTTAGATTCTAAAGACCCTTTAAAATTTGAGGACACAAAAAAATATACTGATCGTTTAAAAGCTGCACAAGAAAAAACAAACCTCAAAGACGCTGTCCGTACTGCTGTCGGTAAATCAAAAGGGAAGGACTTGGTAGTTGCCTGCATGGATTTTAGCTTTATCGGTGGTTCTATGGGAAGTGTTGTAGGCGAGAAAATTGCTCGAGCTGGTGACCATGCCTTGAAAAAGAAAATTCCATTCATGATTATCTCAAAGTCTGGTGGTGCACGTATGCAAGAAGCGGCGTTATCATTAATGCAGTTGGCAAAGACCTCTGCAAAACTGGCACAATTGGCAGATGCCAATATTCCTTATATTTCTTTGTGTACTGACCCAACAACTGGAGGAACCACGGCGTCTTTTGCAATGCTTGGAGACATCAATATTAGTGAACCAAGAGCCTTGATCGGGTTTGCGGGTCCAAGAGTTGTAAGAGACACAACAGGACAAGAGTTACCAGAAGACTTCCAAACTGCAGAATTTTTATTGGAACATGGTTTTTTAGATTTTATTACTGAACGTAAAGACTTAAAAAATAAAATCAACTTGTATATAGATTTGATTACAAATCAACCGTTAAGAGTTTAAAAAAAACGAGCCAAATGGCTCGTTTTTTTGCTTTTTTACAAATTAGTTCAATGTAAGATCTACAACAGTTCCATTATTAAAAGTGAATGTTGCTTGATTATCACAGTTACCACTACCATAATCGAGCACCCCTTCAAAATTGGTTCGTTGCACATTAATACTTCCACTTACGAAATAGTAACAAACCATCTCCCGACGCAATGGAATTACTACTTCATGACTATGAATGTTACCGTTAACAAATGTAGTTGTCCAGTTACCAGTAACTTCAAAGACATTATCACTCCATAGTCCACTACCGAATCCTTCTATCCATTCTCTTATTTTAATACCTTCTCTGCTTGCCTGGAATCCATTAGGCCAAATAACAGTTAAATCCAGCGAATGTGTGAATTGCGGATTACCATTTTCATTAGACAACTCCTTCAATAAAGTTTTGCTTCCTAAAATATGTTTAGCATCCAAATAAAAATCCACTAAATCATAGCTAATCAACACTTGTTGTAACTGCAGGTTGCGTTCATAAGTAAACACTATTTGACCTCTTAATAGATGGCCTCTAACGATGCAACCGTCATCTCCAAAATCTACTGTCACTTGTCTATAACCTTGTTCAAAAAGAACAGTTATGGTTACACAATCTGGAATAGACCTTTGTTGAGGCATCCGGCCAGATTCCTCTGCCTGTTGTGCTTCAAAAGATTCGATTATCAAATCACCTAAAAGAACTTCCATTTTATCAATCTCCGCAGATCGAGATAATTCTGTTGTATCTTGCTCCTGCTCTACCGGATCGAGAGACTGGACCTCTTCATCGCTACAATTGGTAAACATCAATCCTAAAACCACAAGAACTGACACCATTTTAACCGTTGAATTAAATTTTGCCATGATTACTTTTTTATTGTTAATATATTGTTAAGACCAACATATCTTTAAAAGGTTTAAAATCAATACCTAAAATTTACTAAACTATCAATAGATTCACTTGCAAATCACTAAAAAACACTATATTTGCACCGTGATTCGAAAATCGAGTCAGTACATAACAATCATTTACAATAATATTAGCATGTATTTAAATCAAAAAGAAAAAGAAGCCATCTTTAAAAAACACGGTAAAGATGCAAAAGACACAGGTTCTGCAGAAGGACAAATCGCATTGTTCACTCACAGAATCAATCACCTAACGGGGCATCTGAAAACAAATCGTAAAGATTTTAATTCAGAGCGATCTTTGGTGAAATTGGTAGGTAAACGTAGGGCATTACTAGATTACTTAACCAAAAAAGATGTCTTAAGATATCGTGCAATCGTTAAAGAATTAGGTTTAAGAAAATAATCACTCATAAGACCACGCCTACAAGCGTGGTTTTTTGTTTTATATAGCTCAAGCGAAAGAGCGAAACACTCGCAAATAAGAAGCTAATTACAGTTTTTCATTGGTCTCACAACAACTACACTAAAGCAACACAACGACCATTGTTTAATTAGAATTCAAAAATTATGATTCCAAAAGTATTTAGAGAGGTCATTGACCTTGGTGATGGACGAACTATTTCCATCGAAACCGGAAAATTGGCTAAACAAGCCCATGGTTCGGTCGTTGTTCAATCTGGAAATTGTATGTTGTTATGTACAGTTGTTTCCAATTACAAACAAAGCGACGTTGACTTTTTACCATTAACGGTAGATTACAGAGAGAAGTTTGCTGCTTCAGGACGTTATCCTGGAGGTTTCTTTAAGAGAGAAGCAAGACCTAGTGATGGTGAAGTATTGACCATGCGACTTGTGGACCGAGTATTGCGTCCATTATTCCCGAAAGATTATCATGCAGAAACGCAAGTGATGATTCAGTTGATGTCTCATGACGACGATGTAATGCCTGATGCGATGGCTGGATTGGCTGCATCTGCTGCCATTCAATTGTCAGATTTTCCTTTTGAATGCCCAATCTCTGAAGCAAGAGTTGGTCGTATCAATGGTGAATTTGTCATCAACCCAACAAGAGCACAGTTAGAAGAATCAGACATCGACATGATGATTGGTGCCTCTGCAGATTCTGTGATGATGGTTGAAGGTGAAATGAAAGAGATTTCAGAGGAAGAAATGGCCGATGCTATTAAATTTGCTCATGAAGCTATCAAAGTCCAATGTGCTGCTCAAGTAAAATTGGCAGGAGCATTCGGTAAAAAAGAAGTACGTGAGTACGAATCAGAAAGCGAAGATGATGAATTAGCGAAAAAAATTCACGGGATGGCATACGATAAAGTATACGCTATTGCCAAAGCAGGTTCTGCAAAACATGAACGTAGTGCTGCATTTGATGCTATCAAGGAAGAAATCAAAGCCACATTTTCTGAAGAAGAATTAGAAGACTATGGCGGAATGGTTTCTAAATATTATTACAAGGCAGAAAAAGCCGCCATTCGCGACCTAACTTTAAATGAAGGTCTAAGACTAGACGGAAGAAAAACTGACGAAATCAGACCAATCTGGTGTGAAGTAGATTATTTGCCATCAACACATGGCTCTGCCATCTTTACACGTGGAGAAACTCAAGCGTTGGCAACTGTTACGCTAGGAACTTCGAGAGAAGCAAACCAAATAGACATGCCATCTTTTGAAGGTGAAGAGCGTTTCTATTTACATTATAACTTTCCTCCTTTTTCAACGGGTGAAGCAAGACCAATCCGTGGAACATCTCGTAGAGAGGTTGGACATGGTAATTTGGCACAACGTGCTCTAAAAAATATGGTACCGGACGAATGTCCTTATACTGTAAGGGTAGTTTCTGAAGTGCTAGAATCTAACGGTTCTTCATCTATGGCGACTGTTTGTGCTGGGACTATGGCACTCATGGATGCAGGTGTACAATTAAAGAAACCTGTTTCTGGTATTGCTATGGGGTTAATTTCTGATGGAGATTCTGGTAAATATGCGGTCCTTTCAGATATCTTGGGAGATGAAGATCATCTAGGTGATATGGACTTTAAAGTAACAGGTACTGCAGATGGAATTACTGCGTGTCAAATGGACATCAAAGTAAAAGGTTTGGCTTACGAAATTTTAGTAAGCGCATTAAAACAAGCGCAAGCAGGACGTCTTCACATTCTTGGAAAATTGGTTGAAACTATTGCAGAACCAAATGCAGATGTGAAACCTCATGCTCCTAAAATGGTTACTAGACGTATTCCTAACGAATTTATTGGAGCCTTGATTGGACCTGGTGGAAAAGTGATTCAGGAATTACAAAAAACAACGAATACAACTATCGTTATCAACGAAGATCCTGTAACTGAAGAAGGAATAGTTGAAATTCTAGGGGTAGGTTCTGAAGGAATCGATGCAGTATTGGCTAAAATAGAATCGTTATTGTTCAAACCAACTGTTGGAGAAGCTTATAAAGTAAAAGTCATCAAGATGTTGGATTTTGGAGCAGTGGTAGAATATTTGGATGCACCAGGAAACGAAACATTATTGCACGTAAGCGAATTAGCTTGGGAGCGCACAGAAAATGTATCAGATGTCGTAAATATGGGTGATATATTCGAAGTGAAGTATTTTGGAGTTGACCCAAAAACACGCAAGGAAAAAGTATCCCGTAAGGCATTATTGGACAAACCAGAAGGGTATGTTGCAAGACCACCAAGAGATAATAGCAGAAGTGGTGGACGTGATAATCGTGGCTCTCGTGACAATCGTGGTTCTCGTGATAATAGAGGTCGCAATGATCGCAAACCTAGAGAAGATAGAGATAAAGACTAGTTCTTGTCTTACTTGATATTTACAAAGGCCTTAATGAAAATTAAGGCTTTTCTTTGTTTTAAGAAATCAGTCACCGACAAGTTGTCACTAATTGAGTCTAATCAGAACAAGCTGAATATCAACATACTTCAAAAACCTTCTATAAAAATTAGTAGATACGCAACGATACTATAGTTCTATCAACATATTCTGAATTCTTAAAATTAATTTTATTAAATGTCAGTCTCGCACGTTCCTTGCAGCTAATTGCGCATATTAAAAAGAGTACCAACAAATAAAAATCAGAAATGAAAATATTAGTTATTGGAGCAGGAAACATGGGACTGACCTATGCCGAGGGGATGTCAAAATCTACTTTATTAGGAAAACACAAAATAAGGATCTATGATACAGATCCAAAAAAGATTTCGAGTTTAAGGGAACGTCAAGATTTTAACGTGTTTGAAAGTCTTAAAGATTGCCTCCCTACTTCCAATTTAATTTTTTTAGCAGTCAAACCATATCATACTGATGGCTTATTTGAAGAGATAAAACCAATGCTAACAGATGACCAAATTTTCGTATCACTGATGGCTGGTGTAAATATTAATTCCATACAAGAGCGATTAGGTATTAAAAAAGTGGTAAGAACAATGCCAAATTTACCAGCCAAAGTTGGTAAAGG
>JAGXIE010000023.1 GCA_024635765.1 Flavobacteriaceae bacterium
AACCTTTTTTTATTTCCATGGAAACTATTTAAATAAATTTTTTTAACGCATTTTATCTAATAAATCACTCAACTGTTGCGCTTCCTGTTGAGTTATATTTTTCACTAATCTATTATTGAAATCATCAGAAATGGAATTCAAGACGTTTTGTCCTTTTTTAGTAATGTTTATATGAACAACTCGTCTGTCATCTGGACACGGAACACGGTCGATCAACTGTTTATCACATAATTTATCCATTAATCGCGTGGCATTCGGAGAACGTTCTATCATTCGATCTTTAATCACTTGAACTTTCAAAGGACCTTTTGCTCCATTTAAAATCTTCAAAATATTGAATTGCTGTGGAGATATTCCAAATGGTTTGAAAAACTCATTCTGAAAACTTGTAATCCAATTTGCGGTGTATAAAATATTAATGAGTGCCTTGATTTTTATATCAGGAAATTTTGAATTGATATCTTTTGAAATGTCACCCATTATTATCAGTTTCAGAACTTCGTTATTAATTTAATTAAGCTCTAACATCGGCAAATTCCTCACCTTTTTTCTTAAAGACAGCATTTACAAAAGGGCATAATGGAATTGCTTTCAAATTATTGGCTCTCATATATTGGACAGACGCGTCAACTAACTTATAACCTATACCTTGACCTTGTAATTGGTCACTTATTTCTGTGTGATCGATGATGATTTTGTTTGGTCCTGGATGCGTATAAGTCATCAATGCTAAATTTTCACCATTTCCTTCGATATAAAACGCACCTTTCTTGCCGTCATCTTTATGTTTGATTTCCATATTATAATTCTTTTTTAAATAATTCTACGGCCTCTTTTAATTTTGAATCAAATTCTTTATCTGTTACTTTTCCATCAGAAAATTTTTCATTAAAAAATGGTAATGAAAACTCGGATACAATTTGAGTGTCATGACGCGGAAATCTATCACTAGCAATTGCTAAAACCGAAGCGCCTCCTCTACTTCCTGGCGATGTTGCCATCAATAGCATCGGTTTCCCCATAAAGGTTTTCTGTTCCAATCGAGACATCCAGTCGAACAAATTTTTAAACACCGCTGAATAAGCACCATTGTTCTCTGCCAAGGATATGACGATACCGTCTGTATCTTTAATGTGCTGTAAAAACTTTTTGGCGTTCTCTGGTATTCCACTTTTTGCTTCTAGATCCTTGCTGTAAATCGGCAAATCAAAATCGTTTAAGTCTAAAACAGTTACATTGGCATCATCGACAAGACTTGACGCATATATGGCCAATTGTTTATTGATTGAATCTGAACTATTACTTCCTGCAAATGCTAAAATTTGTTTCATTGAATTATTTTTGAACTCCTTAAAAATAGAATTATATCATACTATTGGAGCTCAAATATAAAAATAAAATATTTATTTTCCAAGGAATATATTTCCATGTAAGTATTATTAACATTATTTTAAGTTTATACAGTTATACAATTTTGTAAGATTATTAAAGTTCGTATTTTAGCATCAAACAAAAAAGCAATAATGGACCTTAACTTCAACAAGAACGAAGATCATAATAAATTACTACTATCCGATTTAAGACAACGGTTTGCCAAAGTAAAACTTGGAGGCGGACAAAAAAGCATTGAGAAACATCATGCTAAAGGAAAAATGACTGCAAGAGAGCGTATCGATTATTTATTAGATAGTAAAGCTAAAAGTATCGAAATTGCGGCCTTTGCTGGAGAAGATATGTATGCTGAACATGGTGGTTGTCCTTCGGGTGGTGTTGTCGTAAAAATTGGTTATGTCAAAGGTAAACAATGTATAGTCGTTGCAAACGATGCAACGGTAAAGGCTGGTGCGTGGTTTCCTATTACTGGAAAAAAGAACTTAAGAGCACAGGAAATAGCAATTGAAAATAGATTACCTATCATATATTTAGTGGATAGTGCTGGTGTTTATTTGCCTATGCAAGATGAAATTTTTCCTGACAAAGAACATTTTGGTCGTATTTTTAGAAACAACGCTATTATGAGTAGTATGGGAATTACCCAAATAGCTGCAGTGATGGGTAGTTGCGTGGCTGGTGGTGCCTATTTACCAATTATGAGTGATGAGGCCTTAATTGTTGATAAAACTGGAAGCATTTTCTTGGCTGGAAGTTATTTGGTCAAAGCGGCGATTGGTGAAACAGTAGATAATGAAACCCTAGGTGGAGCAACGACACACTGCGAAATCTCTGGAGTAACTGACTATAAAGCCAAAGATGACAAAGATGCATTAGACACAATAAAACGCCTAATTGACAAGATAGGAAATTATGATAAGGCAGGTTTCAATAGAGATAAACCAGCAAAACCAAAAGAAAACCCAGAAGATATTTATGGTATAATTCCACGAAGTCGGACTGACCAATATGATATGTATGAAGTCATCGGACGTTTGGTTGATAATTCCGAATATGATGAATATAAGGCTGGCTACGGAAAAACAATTATCACTTGTTATGCAAGAATTGATGGTTGGGCTGTTGGCATTGTAGCCAATCAGCGCCAATTAGTAAAAACTAAACAGGGAGAAATGCAGTTTGGTGGTGTCATCTATAACGATAGTGCAGATAAAGCCACCCGATTTATAGCCAATTGTAATCAAAAGAAAATTCCGTTGGTGTTTTTGCAAGATGTAACCGGATTTATGGTCGGAAGTAAGAGTGAGCATGGAGGCATCATAAAGGATGGTGCCAAAATGGTAAATGCTGTAAGCAACTCTGTAGTGCCAAAATTTACGATTGTGATTGGGAATAGTTATGGTGCTGGAAATTATGCCATGTGCGGAAAAGCATACGACCCAAGATTGATTGTTGCTTGGCCAAGTGCAGAACTGGCAGTGATGAGTGGAAATTCAGCAGCGAAGGTATTGCTTCAGATAGAAACAGCTTCTTTAAAAAAGAAAGGTGAAACCATTACAAAAGAAAAAGAAGATGAGCTCTTCAATAAAATTAAAGACCGTTATGATGCCCAAGTGTCCCCATATTATGCAGCGGCCAGAATCTGGACTGATGGTATCATTGATCCATTAGATACTAGAACATGGATCAGTATGGGTATTGAAGCAGCTGACCACGCTCCTATTGAGAAGAAATTTAATTTGGGTGTTTTGCAAGTTTAGCTTTTGATTTTTTCGTATCTTAATGGTTGAATTTCAAAATTTTAATCATGGGAAAGATAAAATCATTGAATAAATGGGCTAATGCCCATACGTATTATCCTCTAGACATTTTAAGATTTGCTTTGGGTGTGTTTTTATTCGTCAAGGGTATCCGTTTTGTGAATGACATGCAATCTCTTATCCAACTTTTTGAACCAATAAAGAATATTCCTGGTGGAATGATTTGGATTCATTATGTGCTACCAGCTCATTTTATTGGTGGAATTTTGATCGCTTTTGGCTTATTGACCCGTTGGGCCATTATTGCCCAAATTCCTATTTTAGTTGGTGCTATTCTAATAAATTTTATAGGTGAAACCCAAACTTCAAATTTATTGGTAGCCACAATAACATTATTAATTTGTGTGTTTTTCCTGTTTTATGGCTCTGGCAAACATTCTGCTGATTACTATTTTAAAATGCAACAATAATTAAAGAGCGACATAAGAGTCGCTCTTTTTGGTTTTTAATAGTCTCTATAATGATTCTACAAGACGGATAAACTCTGCTCTGTAGCCATCGACATCCAGTCCTCTGCCCTGCTTTGCAAGTGCAATCACATCTTCTGTTTTAGATTTATTGTCATATTTTGAATGCCTTAACTGCATACCAAACAAGGCAACTGCTGACGCGAATTTTAAATCTTCAGAAGGTTCTGTTTGCTCATCTTTTTGCACATGTACCATTTCAATGCTTTTATCGCCATCTGGTTTTTTATATCTAAATTTTACAGTGAACAATTCGTCTGTATACTCACTTGAAGTTATCGTTTTCGTATATTTTAAATCATCTAACTCTTTTAAGTAATCACTTTTAACTCCATTCGGAATAATTTCATACAAAGCCGTTACTGTATGTCCACTTCCAAGTTCTCCAGCATCCTTGGTATCATCTATAAAGTCTTCGTCAGCCAATAATCTGTTTTCATAACCAATCAGGCGATATGCCTGAACTTTTTTTGGATTGAACTCAATTTGAATCTTCACATCTTTGGCAATTGTATAGAGCGTCCCTCCAAATTCTTTTCCAAAAACTTTTTGTGATTCTTGCATGGTATCGATATAAGCATGATTACCATTACCTTTATCTGCTAATGTTTCAAGTTTAGAATCCTTATAATTTCCATAGCCAAATCCTAAAACGGACAAGAAAACTCCAGAATTACGTTTTTCCTCAATGAGTTTTTCCATAGCTCTATCGCTAGAAGCTCCAACATTGAAATCACCATCTGTTGCCAGAATCACACGATTATTTCCATATTTAATAAAATTTTCTTGAGCAACTTTATAAGCCAGTTCAATGCCTGCTCCACCTGCAGTTGAACCACCTGAATTTAAATTATCCAGGGCTTTAATGATTTTTTCTTTATGGGTGCCCGAAGTCGGAGGCAACACCAATCCTGCTGCCCCAGCATATACAACAATTGAAACCTTGTCCTTTTCTCTTAATTGATTTACCAAAAGCCTAAAAGCTGATTTCAACAAAGGAAGTTTATTCATACTGCCCATCGAACCGGATACATCAATCAAAAAGGTAAGATTGGATGCTGGCAATTCGTTATTTTCATACTTTTTCCCTTGTAAACCTATTCTGATTAGCTTGGTGTCTTCGTTCCATGGTGTTTTAACAACTTCAGTATTTATTGAAAAAGGATGCTCATCTTTAGGTTGCGGATAATTATAATCAAAATAATTGACCATTTCTTCAATCTTAACCGCATCAACTGGAATTTGTTCACCGTTGTTCAACATTCTTCTAATATTGCTGTATGAAGCCTTATTGACATCAATTGAAAAAGTGGATAAAGGTGACAGCTGGACACGCTCAAAATTATTTTCAACGATCTCCTCATAAGATTCATCGTTTGCTGTTTCTATTTTTGGGAGTGTATAATTTCCGTTTTTCGTTTGAATTAAAACAACACCATTACCTGCTTGGTTGCCATAAATAGCATTAGCACTTGCTCCTTTTAAGACTTCAATATCCTTGATTTTTTTCGTATTCAATTCTTTGACTTGCTTGTCTGTGGCGACGACTCCATCAATTATGTAGATTGGTTCATTAACCGACGTAGTTGATCTATTGCCTCTTAATACTATAGTTGGGTTAGTTCTTTTAGGTTGGATTTGGAGCCCGGAAACTTTTCCTTGAAGAGCATTTTGAACGTTTTGCTGTTTCGATTTCCGTTTACCAACAGATTCGGATGATACCGCAGAAGTACTATAGGTCACTGATCGTGTTTCCCTTTTTATTCCAACTGCCGTAACCACTACTTCTTCCAACATCGCAGCATCTTCTTCTAAAGTTACATCAATAACGCTTGCATCCCTTACTTTAATTTCTTTGGTTTTAAGACCCAAATAGCTGAAAACCAAAATGGCTCCTTTTGAAGCGGTAATTGTGTAATTTCCATCAAAATTGGTTTGAGTACCTGTTGAAGTTCCTTTGACAATGACGTTCACTCCAGGTAAGGCGAGTCCATCCGAAATTGAAGTTACAGTTCCAGTGATTGTTTTCTGTTGTGCATGAATTGCAGATGCCACTAACAATGAGATAATGATGTGTAATAATGATTTCATAATAATTGATTTTAGTTTACAGTAAATCTATAAACCAAACCAACCATATTAAACCAACAATGAGTGAAGTGACCTTTTAAATGAGTGAAGCGGTTATTTTGCCAATTTTAGGTTTTCCAATCGTTTGATTTTCCCTGTTGGAGTCATTTTGAATTTTGGAACGTTGTAAATTTTCTTCGGAATTTCAAATTTATCTAATCCATCAAAAACTGTAGTTTCCAACGTATTGGAATCGCTTTCTACAACCAAAATTAAACGTTTTCCCAATTTAGAATCAGGTTCTGAAGCAATGAAAAACTGATTAGGGATTATTCCCTTTAACTTTTCCTCTATCTGCTCTGGAAACAGCTTGACTCCTCCAGAATTGATGACGTTATCAATACGTCCTAACCATTCAAATTCAGTAGGTGAATGTAATATTACCAAATCGTTGGTCACGACTTTATCTTTGGAAACCTTTGGTGCATCAATAACCAAACAGCCTCTATCGTCCTGCGAGATCTTCACTTTTGGCAATACCTTAAAATAAGGCTCCCTTGATTTGTTGTTCAAGGGCTTCAACGCAATGTGAGTTGCTGTTTCGGTCATACCATAAGTAGCATAAACTTTCGCTTTTAAAGATTGTGTCAAATCAATCAAATGTTTAGACACAGAAGAGCCTCCTACAATAATTATTTTGACATTGTGAAGATAATTCAGTGTTAATTCTAACTGCATCGGCAGCATTGCAGTGAAATGATAAATCTTGTCATAATCAAAAATTGGTTGGGATGTAGGTTCTACTAAATCCATCTCCAAACCTAGAATCATAGCTCGAACCAACATCATTTTGCCAGCAATATAATTAGTTGGCAAGCAGTGTAAAGCTGCTTTTCCCGGTGTTAATTTTAGATAATTGCCAGTAGCTATCGATGAATTGACCATAGCCTGTTTGCTTAATTTAATAGTTTTAGGATTTCCTGTAGAACCTGAAGTATGTACTTTAACATAATCATTTTCATCCAACCAATCGAGCAAAAAATCACCGGTCATTTTTTCGTGTGGTTCACCTTCCTTAATTAAACTATAAGCAACTTCTTTTAATTGGTTATGGTCATAATTATTACCATTTAGTTTAAACTTTAAATGAATTTTATCGAAAGAAGGTGTCATAATTGGTATGATATTAGATATACAAAACTAAAATATTTTAAAGGTTCTATTCCAATAAATAATTAATAAATATCTATATATTTGAATTCAAAGCAAAATTCAATGAAAAACATACTCTTTGTATTTATACTATTTCCTTTGTTTGGACTATCTCAAGATTTTTCGAATGAAGATTATATATATCTAAAACGTCACGAGCATATAAAAATAGGGCTTTCAAAGCAAAATTTTGATATCACCAAGCAAGTGTCAGAACAGGCGGAATACTTAACAGCTAAAAAGCTTTATTTTGCTAATGAAGCAATGCATTTTGATAGTTTTAGTGCCATAGAAGATATCGATGCCTATACCTACTTGCCAGAAAGAGACAGTAGTGTAAAAGTTGATTATATCGAAACTAAAAGAGAGTTTGATAATGGCATCTTCTATAGCGATCAAGAATCAAAAATTTTCACTTTCCCTGCGGTAACTAAAGGTGCAATCACTAATTTGAATTATAAAGAAGTTGTAAAAGACCCTCATTTTTTGGGACTGTTCCGTTTTGGAACTTTTGTGCCAACTAAAAGCGCCCAACTATCCATAGAGTTTCCTAATGATGTAACTATAGGGTATATCGATTTCAATACAAAAGATGTATCAGTTGATTTTAAACAAGAAATCAAAAGAAATACAACAACCTATACATGGACAGCTAATAATATAAAAGGCTATCAAAATGAAGTTGATGGGGAATCAATGTTATATGTGGTGCCTCACATTATAGTATATATAAAAAGTTATGAATATAAAGGTCAGCGCATCAATGTTTTGAATGATGTTAATGATCTGTATAAATGGTATGCGTCATTGGTAAATCAGATTGACAATAGCGAATTAGAAAAGGTATATAAAATCGCTGATGACTTGACAAAATCAATACCAACAAAGAAAGAAAAGGCTGAAGCTATATTCAACTGGGTTCAGAATAACATCAACTATGTTGCTTTTGAAGATGGACTTGGTGGTTTTATTCCTAGAGGTGCAGCCAGCGTATGCGACAAGCGTTATGGTGATTGCAAGGATATGGCTAATTTACTCTATGAAATGCTTAACCATGTTGGTATAGAAGCTTACAGAACTTGGATAGGCACAAGAGATAGACCCTATAGCTATAATCAAGTACCCACACCAATGGTAGATAATCATATGATTACCGCTGCCATTATTGATGGTGAAACAATCTTTTTAGATGGGACCGATAGTTACGTTCCATTTGGAATGCCTAGCTCGTTCACACAAACAAAGGAAGCACTTTTAGGTATTGATGCGAATACATTTAAATTGATAACAGTTCCTGTTCAAAAACCTGAAAGTAGTGTTACTGAAGTTTCAACGACGATTAATATAGAAGACGACATGTTCAAAGTTTCCGAGAAACGCTTGCTTACTGGTTACGAAAAGGTGGATTTCATTACAGATTATTTATACAAAAAAGATACTAAAACTGACGAAGAGTTTTTAAATACCACACTTGCACTCGGAAATAATAAAACAAACTACAATAATATCAAAAGGGAAAACTTCGACAACAAAAGTGACGCCTTAGAATTATCTTATGATTTAGAGATAGATAATTATGTTAAAAAAGTAGGAACTAAACTCTTTATCAATCTGGATATCGATAGAGTACTTTCTAAAAGTAAAATTGACGATGATAAGATCTATGATAAGAAAATAGATCATACTTATAAGAAGAACTATATAACCACCTTAAATATTCCGGAGGGCTATTCGGCAAGTTTTATTCCTGAAGAATTATCGTTTGAAAATCCAAATTATGGATATACGATTACTTATTCCCTAAAAGACAGTGCCATTATTCAAACTAAATCTATCTATGTAAATACTTTGAGTGTTAAAAAGCAAGATTTTGAATCATGGAATGAGTTTATTAAAAGTCTTACCAAAGCCTATAAAAAAAGTATCATATTAGAACAAAACCAATGATTAAAAACACATTATTCGTCCTGCTTTTTGTAAGCACCAATTGTTTTTCCCAATATTATAAATCATATGATTGGAGTGAAAAACCAAAAATGCATTCCATCACTACTCAAGAGGAAAAAGAACACTCTATAGGGATTCTAAAAAAGTCTATAGTAGAGTATACCTCATCAGATCAAGCGTCAGATCTCATTCAATATGAAACGACTCATACGATCACACGCGTCAATGATGAGAAGGGAATTGGACAGCATAATCGGGTTTATATTCCAATGCATGACGTAAAGAACCTGATTGATGTAAAAGCAAGAACCATCAATTTAAATGGGAAGGTGACATTACTCAATAAAGATAATATCAAAGAGATAAACAATGTTGAAGAGTATGGTGATTTCAAGATTTTCGCCATTGAAGGGGTTGAAAAAAACTCTGAAATCGAAGTGCTTTATACTGTTGAAAAAGAAGCGGATTTATTTGGAAGTGAAACCTTGCAAAGTGATTACCCTATTAAGGCTGTACAATTTTTATATGTTACGGGAGATCTGAATTCAGAGATCAAAGCATATCGGACCAACTCAAAATTTGAAAGTGTAACAACTGATGGAAAAGCTTCAAAATTATTGGACATTAGGAACATGCCTGCTATGATTGAAGAGGAATATGCGACACCTGGTGCCAATAAAATTGCTGTGGTGTACCAATGTTTCCCAAAAGGGCAGACGATTACCCAAGATATGTTTTGGAGCAACGTTGTAAATAACGTGGGCAGTAAAATCATCCCCGAAAACACCAATAGCAAGGCAAAAGCAGATCTTGACGCAATTATGAAAGACAAAAAAGACTTAAGTAATTATGAAAAAATAGTCCTTGTGGATAATTTTGTCAAAACCAACTTCACGGTCGTTAAAAACAACAATGCAGAACTTTCAGATATTGATTATATCCTTAAGAATAGGTCTGCGAGTGATTTCGGTATTTTAAAAGTATATGCCAATTATTTTAAGGGTCTTGGTATCAAATATGAACTGGTTATTACAGCGAATCGATTTACGTATAAATTCGATCCAGATTTTTTCATTCCAAATATGTTGAGAGATTTCTTAATCTATCTTCCTGATGAAGAAAAATACGTATCTCCAGATAGAATAGAATATCGCGTCGGTGAAGCTCCATTCAATATGTTAGGTAGTTATGGTCTTTTTATTAAGGAAGATTTCGATTACTATTTCAGTAAAATAGTACAGTCAGATCCTAATTATAGCACTATAAAACGAATTGTGGATATTACCTTTAATGATGATTTTGAAAGCGCTACTCTCAAACAACATCAAGAACATGCTGGTCATTGGTCTGTGACAAGCAGAGCTATCTTAAATCTATCGACGGACCAAGGTATCAAAGAATACAAAGATTATCTAACAGGTTCAGGCATTGAAGATAAAGTGGTGGAAAGCTATGAAGTCAAAAACACAGAAATGAACCAAATGGAATACAATATCCCCTTTATAGTCAACAGCACGATCACCTCCGAATCGATTATTGAGGACGCTGGAGACAGCTATTTGTTCCAGATAGGGCAGGTTATTGGTACACAAAGTGAATTATATCAAGAAAAAGAGCGTGTCAACCCAATTGAGATGACTTATCCAAATCAATATGATTATACGATAACCGTGGAAATTCCTGAAGGCTATACCGTTGAAGGCTTGAGCAGTTTAAATATTGACAAGAGTTATAAGTCTAACTCTACAGGTGAAAAAATCTGCAAATTTGAATCGAGCTACAAATTAGAAGACAATAAATTGATTGTCACTATTCAGGAATTTTATAAGTCCAATGAATATGCTTTAAACAGATATGAAGAGTTTAGAAGCGTCATAAATGCGGCTTCTGATTTTAATAAGGCTTCTATTTTATTTAAGGCTAAATAACTAAGAATAAAATCGGCAATTATTCCACGTTGCCGATTTCTTCTAATACTTTATAGTCCTCCAGTGGTGGCTCTACCACCTCTCCTACCAATTTGTCCTTCCAGTTAGTCCATCTATAGACTTTAGAGAAGATAAAAAGTAGAATTGGAAAGAGAACAAACACTGGCAATACCAAATCAAAAAAACCAAGTTCTGGTTTAGCTACATCTTTTAAGATAGAATGGGTCTGAAAGGCAGTCCAGTCAGAAGTTACTAATAAAGCTGTAAATAAGTTATTGGCGGCATGAAAACCAAGTGCCAATTCCATTCCTTCATCCATCAAGGTCATTACTCCAAGGAATAATCCTGTTCCTATATAGTACACCATGATAGAATACCCCAAAGTTTTAACTTCTGGATTGAACATATGCAAACCACCAAAAATCAATGACGTCATTAACAACGGAAACCATTTATTTTTAGCTAACATCCCAAAACCCTGCATCAAATAACCTCTAAAAATGTATTCTTCAAGACTTGTCTGAACAGGTATCAAGGCAATGGCGATAACAGCTAAAATCGCAAAACGTTCAGGCTGGAAATTAAATACATAATCCTCTGGTGACAAAAAATAGTCCAGCAGAACCAAGCCAGAAGATAATATTCCCCAGAAAAAGAAGGCGAACCAGATTCGTTTCCAGTCTATTTTTTTTCTAGCCGTTGTTACAGATACTATTGTTTGTTTGTGCAAGAATTTGACAACTAAAAATAACGCTAACATTCCAACGGCAAAGGAAATCAGAACTAAAAACAAAAATAGGTTAGGTTCTAATATTGTATACATTGTCTTCTCATTAATACTATCCATTGAAATACCATCACGCATCGCTTGAAAAAATACAACACCTCCTAATGGCAATTGCCCGATGGTAGATGCAATGATTATAACAACAGACCCTACTAAATACCTCCAAAATTCATGCTTTACCTTAAACGCTTGTGCTATAAACATATATTTATTATAAATTAAAATTCCAATTTTGTAAATTATCGATGCGTAATGTACCATTTTTTACAGTTAATGGCGAATCAAAATTATTAGTAAATAACCCACCTGTGCCTAGACCTTGATAGCTGTCATTTTGCAAAGTATAAGTCCATTGCGCAATGGCATTCAAGCCTACATTGCTTTCCAAGGCACTTGTAATCCACCAACCGGTTTTTTGGTTTTCAGCCAATTCAATCCATTCATTACTTCCCTTAAATCCTCCTATAAAACTTGGTTTTAAAATAATATATTGAGGTTTTATAGTTTGTAGCAATTCTTTCTTATTTGTTACATCAAAGACACCAATCAATTCTTCGTCAAGTGCAATTGGTAAAGGTGTACGTTTACATAATTCTGCCATTTCATTCCATTGCCCGGCTTTTATTGGCTGCTCGATGGAATGTAAATCAAATTCTGAAAGTTGTTTTAATTTTTCTAAAGTATCAGTAACAGCGAAAGCACCATTGGCATCCACTCTCAATTCAATGTCTTTTGATGTGAATTCTTTTCTAATGGACTTTAAAAGATTCAATTCCTTTTGAAAGTCGATCGCTCCTATTTTTAATTTGATGCATTTAAAACCAGTCTCTATCTTATCCTTGATTTGATTCTTCATAAAATCTTCACTACCCATCCAAATTAAACCATTAATCGGGATGCTATCGTTTCCTTTTGTGAATTTTGATGGAAATAATTCAAATGAATCGGCACTTTTCAAAGATTTAAAGGCCATTTCTAAACCAAACTGTATGCTTGGAAATTCTGTTAATTTTTCTAGTAATAAGTCCAAGCCTAAATGAATATTTAGACAAGCCCAATGCAAGGTGTCCTCATAGTCCGGTCTGTCATCAGTAGATAAACCTCTTAAAATTCCACACTCACCAATACCTTGTGTGCCATTATCATTGATAACAACAAACCAAGTTTCCTTTGTTTTAAGAACACCACGAGAAGTTCCACTTGGCTGCTTAAAATTGAGAATGTATTTATGATAGGATGCTGTCATAGGATGGCCAAAAATAGGTAAATAATTTTGTATTTTAGCACAACATAATGGATTCCACAAACCTAACTTAATATTCATTCGTGATCATAACACCATACATTTTATGCCTGATTTCCCAAATATAATTTTATTAGCCATACCGTTCTTTATTGTGTCTATGTTACTCGAATTATATGTCACAACTAGAGAAAACATAAAGACTTATGAAGGGAAAGATGCCTTTTCCTCCATCGCTATGGGAATTGGAAATGTTGCATTGGGGTTTTTAAGTAAAGCAATGGTACTTTTAGCTTTTATGTTTATCTATAATAATTTTAGGCTATTTACTATTCCTCTGTCTTGGTGGTCATTTGTATTGTTGTTTTTTGCCGATGATTTTTCCTATTATTGGTTTCATCGCATTTCGCATGAATGTCGTTTGTTCTGGGCTTCCCATATTGTTCATCATTCCTCCCAGCGATATAATTTGAGTACTGCATTACGCCAAACCTGGTCAGGTGGATTTTATTCGTTTGTATTTTGGTTGTGGTTACCATTGATCGGTTTTCATCCGGGAATGATACTTTTACAATTGTCCATCAGTCTAATATACCAATTTTGGATCCATACCGAAGCCATCGACAAAATGCCAAAATGGTTCGAGGCAGTTTTCAATACACCCTCACATCATAGAGTACATCATGGAAGCAATCCCTTATATTTAGATAGAAACCATACTGGGATTTTCATTATTTGGGACAAATTATTTGGAACTTTTCAACCTGAACTCGAGGAAGAAAAAGTGGTTTACGGATTGACTTCAAACATTAATACTTACAATCCGTTGAAAATAGCATTTCATGAGTGGATTGCAATGTCAAAAGATAGTTTTACAGGAAAAAAATCACTTATCAATCGTTTTAAATATCTCATCAAACCTCCGGGTTGGAGACATGATGGTACTGGAAAAATCAGTAATGATTTAAGAAAGGAATGGCAAGATAAATTTAAAAGTCAAAAAACTACTATTAGAAATAAATAAGAAGCAAATGGAATTTACTAACAAAGTCATTTGGATCACTGGAGCATCAAGTGGGATTGGGAAAAGTTTGGCTCATGAACTGTCTAAATTCAATTGTAAATTAATACTCTCTTCTCGTCGTCAGGAAGTTTTGGAAACCGTAAAAAACCAGTGTCAAAATCCTGAAAACATTTCTATTCTCCCATTTGATCTTGCAGACTATGAAAACATGAAACCGATTGCCGAAACTGCAATTCAACTATTTGGTGGAGTCGATATCCTTATCAACAATGGGGGTATTAGTCAGCGTTCTTTAGTCATTGATAC
>JAGXIE010000151.1 GCA_024635765.1 Flavobacteriaceae bacterium
CGTCGTTTTTGAGTCAACAGTTCTGACGGCAATTTTGCGGTCCTAAACGTATCACTGATTTTTGAAAGCTTATAAAATAATTTACTGTTTTTGGCATGAAAATAAATAGGCACTACTGGAACTTCAGCTTTTTGAACTAGTTTCATGGCAGCTTCTTCCCATGGTCTGTCAATCACCAGTTTCCCATCTCTGTAGGTAGAAACTTCGCCAGCAGGAAAAATTCCCAAAGGATGTCCATCCCGTAAATGCGAAATGGCTTTCTTAAATCCTGCTATACTCGATTTTGCGTCTTTATGTTCTTCAAAAGGATTGACCGCCAGGATATATGGTTTCATAGGCTCAATACGATGCAGTAAAAAGTTGGCCATTATCTTAAAGTCACTTCGCTGCTGAAGCATCAGTTTTAACAACAAAATACCATCAATCCCACCAAGTGGATGGTTAGAAATTGTAATGTAAGCACCATCTTTTGGCAATCGTTTGAAGTCTTCTTCAGGAATTTCAAATTTTATTTGAAAATCGTCTAAAATGGCATCCAAGAATTCGAGATCAGAGAGATGCTTATTGCGATTATAAATCTTGTTGAGTGTCGATATTTTAAGCACTTTCATCAGAATCCATCCGCAGAAAGTTCCAAAAACACCATATTTATCGGCATGAATGGCTTTGGCGACTTCTTTTGCGGTCACTAATCCTATATCTGGCGGTTTGGTCATGCTTACAAAAGTAATAAATTGTTAGTTAGTAACTATCTGCATGGTCTCTTGAGTCAATTGTTTTAAAAGCACATTTTTCCCTTGCTCTAACTGCTTAATAGCGTTATCATTATAATGTCTGACTGTATATAATGAAACATTTTCATAACAGGTAACTTTAAATTTCGCCTTTAAATGTTGCAATAAGTTTTCAAGATTATTGTAAATATTATCTACACAAACTGAAAAACTAATGGCGGAATTTTGAATGACATCTACCTTCATTTTATATAAATGTAATAATCGGAAAATCTCACTGATGTTCTCTTCTACGATGTATGAAAAATCCAATGAAGACAAGGAAATCAACACTTGGTTCTTTTTTACTATAAAACATGGAATATTGGGTTCAATTATCTTGCCCCTTCCTACCATTGTTCCTGGATTTTCCGGGTTTATAAAGGATTTGACATATAACGGAATTTCCTTTCCTTGCAGAGGCTGCAATGTTTTTGGATGAATAACCGATGCCCCATAAAATGCCAACTCTATAGCTTCGCTATATGAAATTTGGTTGAGCAGTCGAGCGTTTTCAAAATATCTAGGATCTGCATTCAGTACACCAGGTACATCTTTCCAAATGGTGACACTTTCTGCATTTAAGCAATACGCAAATATTGCGGCAGTGTAATCACTACCTTCCCGCCCTAAAGTGGTCATAAAATTATTGGCATCGCTGCCAATAAAACCTTGGGTGATATTTAGATTTTTCTTATTGAAATTAGAGGAGACTAACTGTTGTGTTGCTTCCCAGTTGACATTTGCTCTTCGATAGTAACTGTCTGTTTTGATATAGTCTCTAACGTCAATCCAATTGTTAGTAAGACCAATTTCATTTAAATAGCTGCTCACAATAGTGCTTGCAACCAATTCTCCAAAACCAATCGATTGGTCGTAAACGAAATTATAATCTGGTGATTTGTTTCGTTCAAAAAAACTTCTCAATTCATCAAAATGATTAGAAACTTTCTTAAAAATGGGATGCTTGTCATTTTCGAAAAGTTCTAATAAAATCTCATTATGAAATTTTTTGACATCTTGTATTGAACTTTGTAATTCACTTTGATTGTTGAAATAATTATCGATGACAGTCTCTATGGCGTTAGTAGTTTTTCCCATAGCGGAAATCACAATCAAGGTGTTTTGATATCCTACCTTTTGCAAAACACTCGCGACGTTTTTAACACCATTAGCATCTTTTATTGATGCGCCTCCAAATTTAAATACTTGCATTCTATAACCTTGATATATAATTCTTGATTCCTTGTTCGTTGAGATGTACCACATCCCAGTCGCGCTTTACATCAGCTCCTTTTTTTATGTAAAAATCAATCGCTGGTTCGTTCCAGTCTAATACTTCCCAACTGATTCGCTTAACACCTAATTTGTTACCATGTTTAATCACCTCATCTAACAATGCTGTTCCTAATCCTGAATTTCGCATCTTTTGGCTCACCACCAAATCTTCTAAATGCAACACATTACCTTTCCATGTCGAAAATCGGTTATATACTAATGCGATGCCTTCTATTTTATTATCAACTTCAGCAACAAAACAAATGAATTTTGGATATTCACCAAAGCCATTTATTTCTAAATCCTCTACAGAGACTTCTACTGCATCAGGTTCTTTTTCGAAAACTGCCAATTCTTTGATGAGATTAAGAACCTCAGCCATATCTTGCCTCGACGCCAAACGTATTGAAAAATCCATGATTAAAAATTTGAGTAAATATAGTTTAAACTTGAAGATATTAAAACATTAAATCTTTACGAAAACGTTGTAGTTCCATAAAAAATACGATATTTGCACAATCAAAAACAACTCTTACTCGCTCGTATTTTAAAAGACAATCCGAAATATTCCATGGCTAAAAAAAATCAAACTCTAGGCGAATTCATCATTGAAAATCAGACATCTTTTAAATACAGTTCAGGAGAATTATCAAGTTTGATCAACTCTATAAGACTGGCTGCCAAAGTAGTCAATCACGAAGTTAACAAGGCTGGATTGGTTGATATTATTGGTGCCGCTGGAGAAACAAATATTCAAGGTGAAAATCAACAGAAACTGGACGTATATGCTAATGAGAAGTTTATACAGACAATGACGAACAGAAATATTGTTTGTGGAATTGCCAGTGAAGAAGAAGATGATTTCATTGCCATCAACAGCCAGGACGAAAACCATCAAAATAAATATGTGGTTTTGATTGATCCTCTGGATGGCTCTTCAAACATCGATGTGAATGTTTCCGTAGGAACAATTTTTTCTATATATCGACGAGTCACCCCAATCGGAACTCCAGTAACTTTGCAAGACTTCTTGCAACCAGGTCATCAACAAGTTGCTGCTGGTTATGTGGTTTATGGGACTTCTACGATGATTGTTTATACAACTGGGGCTGGTGTGAATGGTTTTACTTTAAATCCTGCGATTGGGACATTTTATTTATCGCATCCAGACATGCAGTTTCCTTTAGATGGTATTATTTATTCGGTGAATGAGGGCAACTATATTCATTTCCCACAAGGTGTGAAAAATTATATCAAATATTGTCAGATGGAAGAAGGCGACAGACCTTACACTTCACGATACATTGGTTCATTGGTATCCGACTTTCACAGAAACATGATAAAAGGTGGCATTTATTTATATCCAAAAAGCTCTATGAACGCGAAAGGGAAATTGCGTCTTCTTTATGAATGTAACCCTATGGCTTTTTTAGCAGAACAAGCAAATGGAAAAGCAAGTGATGGTTTTCAACGTATTCTCGACATCCAACCTACCGAATTGCATGAACGTGTTCCGTTTATTTGCGGAAGCAAAAACATGGTGGAGAAGTGTGAGGAGTTTATTCGCAACGCATAATAAAAAAACTGCTCACAATTACGGAGCAGCTTTTTAGTGTTTTTTCAAAATAGTATTGCGACTTTTTCTTGATAGATTTATTATCTATTCATGTGTTTTATCTCATCCGTAAAGGTGTCTAAATCAACACCTTCATTAACTAAAGTCAGTGCTTTGTCAACGATATACATGACATTATTTGGAGAAAAACCTAAACCAACTCCGATTTTCCTTAATAAAGTTACTTGCTTTTCCCCTTTAATATGGTCTGCATACACCATTCGAGCCAAATCGTATAAACGCTCTAAACGTCTGTCATAAGATGTTGGTGGATTGATTGGATGTGATTGGTAGTCTTTCAAGATCTTTTTGTAATCTCCTTCACTAATGTCGAGGTTTCTGGCCAAACGGTCCAAAAACGCCTTTTCCTCATCGGTAATAATTCCATCATCCATAGCCACTCTTACAATTGCCGCAAAATGGTCTTCGTTACGTTTTTTAAACCCGCTATCGAATAAATCTGAAATTGACATAATTTTCTTGTTTTTAAATCCCAATCTTTAGGGAGTGCAAATATATATAAAGTTCATTCTTTTTGAAATGAAAAACCACGCTTTTTTGTGGTGATGTTGAAGATTAAATTTACACAACCTATGAACCAATGTAAATTGTAAACTTTATATTTGCCTCAAAATATAGTGACTTGAGTAAATCACATCTCTCGCAAACCTATGCACAGACTTTGCAAATGCAAAATCTGCTAAATTCTATTGTCCAATTTCAGAGTAAAACATATTTAAAAGACCTTGTTGGTTCTACTTTTTCATTTATTCTTATAGAGACTTTTAAACAGTCTGAACTCCCATTTCTATTGGTGTTCAATGACAAGGAAGAAGCTGCTTTTTACTTGAACGATTTAGAATTGTTGCTTAATGACAAAGACGTTCTTTTCTATCCTGGAAGTTATCGTCGTCCTTATCAAATCGAAGAAACAGATAACGCTAATGTATTGTTACGTGCTGAAGTTTTAAACCGAATTAACTCCCGTAAGAAGCCAGCCATTATTGTGACCTATCCAGACGCACTGTTTGAAAAAGTAGTGACCAGAAAGGAATTGGAACGTAACACTTTGAAAATTTCTGTCAATGATCATCTGTCAATTGATTTTTTGAATGAAGTTTTGTTTGAGTATCAATTTAGACGGGTAGATTTTGTTACAGAACCAGGTGAATTTTCGGTTCGTGGTGGCATTGTTGATGTGTTTTCTTTCTCACACGACGAGCCATACCGCATTGAATTTTTTGGAGATGAAGTTGATAGTATCCGAACCTTTGATGTAGAGACACAACTATCAACAGAGCAGGTTAAGAAAATCAATATCATACCGAATGTTGAAAACAAATTTCTAGAAGAGAACAGGGAAAGTTTTCTAAAATACATTGCTTCAAAAACAGTCATTTTTACTAAAAATGCTGATTTATTATTTTCGCGTATCGATGATTTTTTTGGAAAAGCCAAAGACGCATTTAAATCTCTTTCACAAGAAATTAAACATGCCTCTCCCGAAGAATTATTCTGTAATTCAGAATTGCTAAAACGCCAGCTTTTGGAATATACTTTAGTGGAATTCGGTACATCAAGTTATTTTAACAGTGAAACGATTTTATTTAATACCACTCCACAACCTTCCTTCAACAAGCAATTTGATATACTGATTGAAAATCTCAACACCTATCACGACAAGGGGTATACAAATTACATTGCTTGCGTCAGTGAGCAACAGGCAAAACGATTTCATGATATTTTTGAAGATGTAGAACAAGATGTTCATTATAAAACCATTGTTCTTTCCTTGTACCAAGGTTTTATTGATCATGACAACCAAATTACCTGTTATACAGACCATCAAATTTTTGAAAGGTATCATAAATTCCATCTTAAAAATGGCTACGCCAAAAAACAGGCCATCACACTCAAAGAACTGACGAATTTAGAAATTGGTGATTATGTCACCCATATTGACCATGGAATTGGGAAATTTGGAGGGCTACAAAAAATTGATGTAGAGGGCAAGAAACAAGAAGCGATTAAATTGGTCTATGGCGAAAGAGATGTATTGTATTTGAGTATCCATTCACTCCATAAAATCACCAAGTTTAATGGTAAAGATGGGAAACCGCCAAAAATCTACAAACTTGGGAGCAATGCTTGGAAGAATTTAAAACAGAAAACCAAGTCACGAGTTAAGGAAATCGCCTTTAATTTGATTCAGGTGTATGCCAAACGAAAACTGGAAAAAGGGTATCAATATCATCCTGACAGTTATATGCAACTTGAGTTGGAAGCGTCTTTTATATATGAAGACACACCAGATCAGATGACCTCAACAGCCGATATCAAAGCTGATATGGAAAGTGAGCGACCGATGGATCGACTCGTCTGTGGTGATGTAGGTTTTGGAAAAACAGAGGTTGCTATTCGTGCGGCTTTTAAGGCGGTAGATAACGGCAAGCAAGTTGCTGTTTTAGTCCCTACAACAATTTTGGCATATCAGCATTATAGAACCTTCACAGAACGATTAAAGGATTTTCCAGTAACTGTGGATTATGTAAATCGATTTAGAACCACAAAAGAAAAACGTTCGACTCTTGAAAATCTTGAAAAAGGAAGTGTTGACATCATAATTGGAACACATCAACTAGTTAACAAAAATGTGAAGTTCAAAGATTTGGGATTGTTAATTGTGGACGAGGAGCAAAAATTTGGTGTGGCTGTTAAAGAGAAGTTGAAAACTCTAAAGGATAATGTTGACGTCTTAACCTTGACGGCAACTCCTATTCCGAGAACACTGCAATTTAGCTTAATGGCAGCTCGTGATTTATCGGTCATCACAACACCTCCTCCGAATCGATATCCAATAGAAAGTCACGTGGTCAGGTTTAATGAAGAAACCATTCGTGATGCCATCAGTTACGAAATTCAACGTGGAGGACAAATCTTCTTTATACATAACCGTATTGAGAATATTCGTGAAGTGGCTGGACTCCTTCAACGTTTAGTGCCTGATGCAAAAATCGGTGTTGGCCATGGTCAACTTGATGGCAAGAAACTGGAAAATTTGATGCTTTCTTTTATGAATGGAGAGTTTGATGTGTTGGTAAGTACAACGATTGTGGAAAGTGGATTGGATGTCCCAAATGCCAATACGATTTTTATTAATAATGCTAATAATTTTGGCTTAAGTGATTTGCACCAAATGCGAGGACGAGTCGGTCGAAGTAATAAAAAAGCATTTTGCTATTTCATTACACCAGATTATTCCGAAATGACAAATGATGCGAGGAAACGTATTACCGCTTTAGAACAGTTTTCGGAATTAGGAAGCGGTTTCCAGATTGCTATGAAGGATTTGGAAATAAGAGGAGCAGGAGATTTATTAGGTGGCGAACAAAGTGGATTCATTAATGACATTGGTTTTGATACCTATCAAAAAATATTGAACGAAGCGATTGAGGAATTGAAAGAAGATGAGTTCAAGGATTTGTACCAATACGACCAAACAGACAAAGATTATGTAAAAGACATAACGATTGATTCGGATTTTGAATTGCTATTTCCAGATGATTATGTCAACAATATAACCGAGCGTTTAAATTTATACACAAAACTGAATGATATAAAAACTGAAGAAGAACTTCAGAAATTTGAATCTGACCTTATTGACCGTTTTGGAGAAATGCCAAAACAAGTTATAGATTTGCTCAACAGTGTTCGTATTAAATGGGTCGCTACAAAAATCGGCCTAGAAAAAGTTGTTATGAAGCAAGGAAAACTGATTGGCTATTTTATAAATGATCAGCAAAGTGCTTTTTATCAAAGTAAAGGGTTTACTAAAGTGCTACAATACATCCAGACAAATCCCCAAGCGGCAAAAATGAAAGAAAAACAAACCCGTACAGGTTTGCGTTTATTACTTACATTTGAACATGTTAAAACAGTAAAGCAGGCCCTCTCTGTTTTAAAACCAATACTGAATTAAAAATCATTATAAATTAAAGTATAGTTAATATAGTGGCGTGATTATTGAAAACATTTAATTTTTAAGATTTACTTTTATTAGAGATATTAAATTAAACAGAATTTCCAATTTGTAGATTATACATATGAAAAAATTACTTTACATCTTCGCATTCATTCCGACGTTATTATTTTCGCAACATACCATTCAAGGCACTTTTTCACCAGCTGAAGAATTTACCTATGCATTTTTGTACAAAGCAAGTCCGACCAGCTTGAGTTATTTAAACAGAGGAAAAGTATATGAAAATGGCTCTTTTACAATTGAACTTGATTCCACAGTAACTGCCGGAATGTATAAAATAGTCTATGGAGTTCCTGAAGATGTCAATAATTTTGATTTCATCTATAATGGAAAAGAAGACATTGTTTTAACTTTTAGTCTTAACGAAGGATTGGATTTTAAAGAATCCACTGAAAACACGCTTTGGGAGTCCTATACCAATAGTATGGAGTTGGTCAACATGACCATCAGTAATTTTTACACCCAGAATAGTACCGACAAAAAAGCTTTTAAGGATATTTTTAAGACCTTGAAGGATACTCAAACGGCTTTTGAAGACGCTGCAAAAGGCACGATGGCCTTAACATTTATCAAAGCAAATCGGCCTTATATTCCCACGGAATTTGAGGATCTTACAACCTATTCCAATAATTTAAAGAAAACCTTCTTACAAAATCTTGACTTTGGCAATCCACTTCTCCAGAGCTCCGATTTTTTAACCGATAGGGTTATGGCATATGTTTTTGGCTTGTCGACAACCAACAGCAATGATGTATATAAGGAACATATTGATACAGTCGCCAAATCTATAGGGCCAAATAATATGGTCATAAAAACGTCGCTATTAGAATATATATGGGGGAAAATGCTCAATATTGAAAATGTAGAAGTCGCCAATTATATCAGTGATACGTATTTGTTAAAATTAGCAAAGGAGACCAATAACAAAGATTTATATGAAGCATTAATGACCTCCAAAAACAGTGCTGTTGGCACAATTGCCATGGATTTTCCTATTACATACGAAATTGATGGAGAGCCTGTAAATACGAGTTTACATCAGTTAAGTGGCGCAGAGCATTATCTTTTAATTTTTTGGAGCAGTAGTTGTGGGCATTGTATGCACGAGCTTCCAATTTTAAAAACCTTCATTGAAGATCATCCAAAAGACATGAAGGTCGTTGCTTTTGCCATTGAAGAAGACCAAGAAAACTGGAAAAAAACCATTCCACAATTTCCTGGTTTCATACACGTTTTAGGATTGGAGCATTGGGATAATCCTTTTGTGCTTGCCTATGGAGTGAATTCTACACCGAGCTATTTTATATTGGATAAGAATAAAAAAATTATTGCTAACCCTTTAGAAATTGAAGCTTTGCAAAAAGTTTTAGAAGGTTTAAAATAATTATTTATTGCACGAATCATTGAAGTCAAGAACAGTGAATTGTTAATCTCAGAAACATCTCAACCCCGAGTGAACTGTCAGTGTTTTTAGTCCAAATTAGGAATACGCAATACTTGCCCTGGATAAATCAAATTCGCATCTTTTAACATTGGCTTATTTGCTTCAAAAATTACTGGATATTTCATTGCATTCCCATAATATTTTTTGGCTATTTTGCCTAATGTATCACCTTTAGTAACTGTATAAAATTGTGCTTCAGGCTCAACATGTTCTACCGTCATTTGATCATCAACTGTTGCAATTCCATTGCTGTTTCCAATTACCAAGACCACTTTCTCTTTAGTAGACTGGTCTATGGCCTTTCCGGATACTGTTGCTTGATCGTCATCAATAGTTACTTTCAAATTTTCAACTTCTAACTGTAAATCCCTAATGGTTTGTTCCAACTTACTTGAAGCTTGTTCTTCAGCTTTCAGCTCATCCGCTGAAGCTTTGGCTTTTGCTGCTGCTCTTTTTTGTGCATTTTCTGCTTCAACAGTTTTACCAGTGCCAAATATTTTTGCACCTGCATTTTTAATAAATGAAAATAGTCCCATAATAATTTATCTTTAAATTCATAATTGTTTCTTAAGCAATGTACAACACCATCCAGAAGCAAGTGACTTAATCAATTAAAAAGATAACGCTCATCCAAACTTAATCAGATGAGCGTATCTCGAAACTAAATAACCAACCAAAATCTAGCTTCTTTCGTTTATACGTGGATTGTCTTTTTTTACTGTTTTTTGTGTACGTTTTTTAGACTCTGTCGTTCCTTTTGTGATTTCGCCTTTCATATTGCTTTCTCTCAAATATTGAATATAACCTCTTCCAGTAAATTCATATGTTGTTCCTGATGACGGATGATATAATTTAATTCTCTGATCATTAAGAACGCTCAATTCGAAGTGTTCATTGTCAAAAAAGTCATAATCTAATGTTAATGTTTTTAGATACATATTTCCCGAAATATTCCCTACTCCATAAACACCTGTATAATCCCAATAAATAGAGTTTGGGTCGCTAACATTAATGTCTTGTGAACTTCTAAAAGTTGAATCGTTTCCGCCAGAAAGGAACTGAAGGTAATTTTCATTATCAAATTCGTTGAGAGCTCCTACTTGACTTGTAAATGTTTTTTCCCAAGCATCATACTCTTGCAAAAAGTAATGGATATTGTCATAGAATATAAAATCATAATCAAACGTTGATCGTTGATAACCATGCAAGAAATAGGATGTATCATTGAATGGGTTATACAATTCTATGGTATTATTGTCTACTTGATAGACGTCAAATGAATTATATCCATCGACGTCATGATAGATGTCCAAAATCATGTTATAAGCATCATAATCTCCTACAGGAATTCCAAATCCATTACCTTGATTTCCAAAACCAACTAGATTATTATTGGCATAAACAATTCCATTTCTAAAGGACATTGTAAATGCAATCTGCAAAAAAGGCGTTTCACCATAACCAACCGTCTGGTTGACATCTACATACCACAACTCATAAGAACCCAATAATTGATTCAAGTTAATTGCTGATGGAGCATCAACATAATCATCAACGATAACTTCTGTATAACAAGAGGTAAATACCGTTGCCGCAAGAGCAAATCCGAAAAGTAGTTTTGTAGTCTTCATAATCCAACAATTTAAAGGGTAATTGTTTAGGGACTTTCAAAACACGTGCCAAAAATTCTGAAAGCACTCAAGCTGGATTTTAATTAAGACTTAAATTTTACGTATTTTTGAATTAATAAATTAATGCAAAAAAGTATGGATAAGCCGATAAAATATGCTGTTTTTGGATCTGGAAGTTGGGCAACAGCTATCGTGAAAATGCTTTGTGAAAATCTAGAAGTAGTTGGATGGTATATGCGAAGTGTATATATTAAAGAGCATCTTTTGAAAGAGCAACATAATCCTAGTTATTTGAGCTCGGTGGAATTCAAAACACAACAATTAATATTGAGTAACGACATCAATGAGATGGCTGAATATGCGGACGTGTTGATTTTTGTGATTCCATCAGCATTTATTCATGGTGAGCTTGATAAAATGGCTACTGATCTAAAGGATAAAATTATTGTTTCGGCAGTAAAAGGTATCATGCCTGAATCCGGTAAATTGGTTGGAGAACATTTTCATGATATTTTTGATGTGCCCTTTGAGAATATTGCAGTTATTGCTGGCCCATGCCATGCAGAGGAAGTAGCTTTAGAGCGTTTATCCTATCTCACCATTTCATGCGCTGATGAATCAAAAGCAAAAGACATTGCTAAAAACCTTTCTAGTGATTACATAAAAACCACTACAAGTGACGATGTCATTGGAACAGAATACGCCGTGATGCTTAAGAATATTTATGCAATTGCCGCGGGAATTGCACATGGTTTGGGATATGGTGATAATTTTCAGAGTGTGTTGATGAGCAATGCCATCCGTGAGATGCGACGCTTCATAAAAAAAATGCACAAAATGAAACGGGACATCAACGATTCTGCTTATCTAGGAGATTTATTGGTTACAGGCTATTCTGTATTTTCCAGAAATCGAATGTTTGGGAATATGATTGGCAAGGGTTACACCGTAAAGTCTGCCCAGATGGAAATGAGCATGGTGGCCGAAGGATATTACGCCACTAAAAGTGCTTTTCAGTTGAATGAAAAGAACAAGAAAAAGACCAAATTACCCATTATCAATGCGGTGTATGATATTTTGTATGAAGGCAAAGACCCTAAAATCACTTTTAAGAAATTGACCGATAAATTGGATTAGTAAGGTTCTTTGTTGAATTCATTTCACCAAGACACCTTTCGCTTCCATCAACGGAATTTTCTTTAACGCTTTTTCATTAATGGTATTTTTTCTAAAGAGATAGGTTTTTTCAAACATAGTATTCCCTTCAAAAAAAGTCACTTTGAATTCATTATTCAAGGCGAATAATTCTTCTTGCATCAACTCAATTTTGGCATAGTTTTTTTTAGGAAGTACATCCAGTTTTTTGCGGAAGATAGAAGTCATTTTCTTATCTGAATAACCACTGGTTACAATCAGTACAACATCCAAATCAACCTCTTTATCATTAATGATGTAGGCATTCCAATCTTGGGTTTTATAAATGTCGTTGAATTCGTTGACCACAGCTACATAAACGCCTTCAACTTTTGGGATTTGGATGTCTTTTTTCATAAATAAGCTACATTCATTGCCTTGATCTCGTTAGCTATCGGGAAGAAATCTTTTTAATTGAATGCTAAGTTACTACAATTAGCAATTTTTGATGTAGCTGACTTTATCAATAAAAAATCGAACTTCGTTTCAAATGCTACAATGTAATTCCACCTTTTATCCTACTAGTTTTTTTTGCGAGTTTATCCAAGAATTAACTCTGCGTTCTAATAATTCCAGTGGTAAAGCTCCGCCTCCAAGAACTGTATCATGAAATCCCTTAATATCAAATTTATCACCTAATTCTGCTTCAGCCCTTTTTCGTAATTCCTGAATCTTAAGCATTCCTATTTTATAAGAAGTCGCCTGTCCTGGCATTACCATATAGCGTTGCACTTCTGCTTTTATAGCCCCTTTCGAAATGGAAGAGTTATCGCTGAAGTACTTTATAGCGTCCGCTTCCGTCCACCCTTTAGCATGTAATCCCGTGTCAACCACCAATCGGATGGCTCTCCAAATTTCATTGACCAAGCGACCAAAATCGTAGTATGGATTCTGGTATCCGCCCATTTCTTTCGCCAAAGCCTCCGAGTATAGTGCCCATCCCTCACTGTAGACACTGAACTTTGCTTGGGTTCTAAATTTAGGTACAGACTCCAGCTCTTGAGCAATAGAAATCTGCATATGATGCCCAGGATTACCTTCATGGTACGCTACACCTTCCATCGTAGTTTTAGGCATAGCAGTCATATCAGAAAGGTGCACATAGTACGTGCCAGCTCTGGATCCGTCTGGTGTACCAGCATTATAATGCTGCGGAGCGCCATCTTGTTCTCTAAAAGCCTCTACTCGTTTCACCTCTAATTTGGCTTTAGGTAAGATACCGAAGTAGTCCGGTAATTTTTTAGTAATTTCATCTAAATATTTAGTAGACTCATCTAAATAGGCTTGTCGTCCTGCGTCTGTATTCGGAAAGTAGAATTGTGGATCCGTATTTACAAACTCAAAGAACGCATTCAAATCGCCATCAAACCCAACTTTGTCTTTAATAGCCAACATCTCTTCTTTAATTCTAGCCACCTCCTTAAGGCCTTTGTCATGGATTTCATCCGCAATAAGATTTGTAGTGGTAAATACCTTTAATTGGTAATTGTAAAAATCTTTACCATTAGTATGTCGGCCAACTCCTGTTGGTGTTGCTTCAGCATTACCAATTTCACTTTCTAACCATGCTAAAAGATTGGCATAAGCTGGTTTAAAATAATCCTTAAGAGCTGTCTCTGATTGTTCTTTAAGAGATGTTGCTTCTTCAGTAGTTATCTTGTCAGCTGCCAAAAGCGCATCAATTTTTCTATTCATATCATTCAACAAAGGCGTACCATCTAGTAATCCCTTCGTTTGCGCAATCACAGTTTCAAATGTAAATTTTGGAGGTAATATACCCAGCATCGCCTGGTCTTTCGCTCTATCTATTAACTGATCTATAGCAATTTTCGATGCTTTAATTCTAGAAATATAGGCGTTCATATCAGAAATACTGTCCACCTTATGAAAATTGATTAAAAAACTTGGAAAGTAGGTATGTGCGCCGCGCATCTGATCAAAAACATAACCCATATCCCTATAAGTCATACCCTCCTTTAAAGTCTCATATTGATAGACCCATAAATCATAGGAAGCTTTGTCGGCCTCATCAAGATTATCATAACTGAATTTTTCTTTTAGTTCGTTCGTGTTTTCCGTATACCAAGCCAATTGTTTATCCTGAGCTTCCTTACTCAAATCATCAATTTTATCATACTGATCTTTTCGCCCTTGAGCAGTAAGACCCATAGGACTCATCTGTAGCAACTCTTCATATTTTTCATCAAACCATTTGTTTAACTCTTGCTTTTGACTGACTTCTTGTTTAGGCGCTTCTTTGTCTTTACAAGAAAAAAACAATAAAAACACAAGTGAAAAAGAGATGGTAATGCTTGAAGTAATAAATTTTTGCATGATAAATAGTTAAGGATTAATAAAACATTAAAAATAGTTATATAGGAGCAATACGAAACAAAATTTGAGGAGATATCAAATATAGAGTAATTTATTAAATTTGGAACCTTTATAAGCATGGTTTTCTTTGAAATCAGCACCTAGATGAGAAATTAGATCGGATACTTTAGCAATAAAATTTACAAAGTCACACTTGGTATTTAATGAATTTATCCGATCAAAGTTGCAATATCGATTACTCGTATTTCAAGTTTTTTCAAGAGGTTAATGGAATTGGAGACAAATATCAAATTAAAGGGTGTCAAAATGCCAAAAATTCGGCTTGTGCTCATACGAAACAACAGTGTTTTTTTTACTGTATCATATTTCGTATAAAGTACAGTTAAACCAGACTCCCAAATTATTTATAGTTATCACTTCCAACCACCACCAAGCGCCTCATACAAATCAACAATGGACAATAACTGTTGTAATTTGCTATCGATCACACTCAATTCTGCATTTAAAGCACTCTGTCTTGCGGTCAATAAATCCAAATAATTCGCATAACCATTTTTCAATAATTCTAACGAATTGCTTTCGGCATTTCTCAAAGCCTCTACTTCCAATTCTCTGAATTCAAACTTTTTGGTTTCTTGGTTGTATGAATAGAGGGCATTTGAAATCTCATTTCCAGCCACTAAAAGCGACCGTTTAAACTCCAACAAGGCTTGCTCTTGTTGTGAATCAGCCACTTCCTTTTCGGTTCTGATTTTACGTTGATTGAATATAGGTTGTGTTAAGCCTCCAACTACAGTTGCAAACAAAGAACTCGTACTCAACAACTTGTCCAACTCCAAACTTTGAAAACCTCCACTGGCAGTCAATATTAATGATGGATAAAAATTACTTCTAGCCACATTGGTCAGCTCAAAAGCCCTGATCAAATTGTATTCGGCAGCAATGACATCTGGCCGATTTCTTAACAAAGTTGCTGGTACACCTAATTTTAAATCAGATTCCAATTGTTGGTTATCCAAAACACTTCGCTCATAATGTTCTGGTGCTTTTCCAAGTAAAATACTTAAGGTGTTTTCGGTTATAAAAATGGCAGTTTCCAAATCCACTTGTAAGGCTCTTGCGTTATTATATTGTGCAATATTTTGGTCAACAGCAACCTGTGTCACTTGCCCAGCGTCCTTCAAGGCCTTAATAGTACTTACACTACTGTCTCTAACAATAACGCTTCTTTTGGTGATTTCCAATTGAGCGTCTAATGACAAGAGTTGATAATAGGTTGCAGCAATATCAGCTACCAATCTCGATTTCACAGCTTGATGTGCTGCTACTGATTGTAAATAAGATGCTTCAAAAGCCCTTTTGTTACTTCTTATTTTGCCCCAAATATCCGCTTCCCAGGATAAATTTCCCAAAAGTTCAAATTGGTCAATGGAACCATTGAAAAATGAACCAAATTGACTATTTCTCGATAGCTCTTGATGCGTTAAGGAAGCTCTTCCATTGATGGCTGGAAAATAACTTGCCTTTCCTTGTTTTACATAAGCTTCGGCCGCAAGTAGTTGCTGTAGTGCTATTCTGATATCAATATTATTTTGTAGTCCTTCGTCAATGTATTGCATTAAATATGGATCCGTAAACAGTTTTTTCCAAGATATATTAGCCATTGACAAACTATCGGTAGGTAAAGCATCTGTTCTGAACAGATTTTCAGTTTCTTCTACTTGTGGCCGTTCATAGGTTTTGGCTACAAAACAACCTTGAAGGGTAAATCCTGAAATGGTCAGTACGACCGCATATTTAAAAATACGATGTTTAAGAATTGCTATCATGAGTTTGAATCTTGTTTAAGTTCTGCCGCTTTTTGTGGTACTCCTGATATTTTTTCCTGTAGCCACTGAAATAAGATAAACAATATTGGAATGACAAATACGCCTAGAATGGTTCCTATGAGTAAACCTCCAACTGCTCCGGTTCCAATGGAACGATTCCCTTGGGCACCCACTCCGCTGGCAAACACCAACGGAGTCAATCCTATAATAAAAGCAAATGAGGTCATTAAAATAGGTCGTAACCGGGCTTCGGCACCATTAATCGCAGCATCCAAAAGCGATTCACCTTTTCGTCTTCGTTGCAAGGCGAATTCGACAATCAAAATAGCATTCTTAGCCAATAACCCAAGTAACATAATTAATGCTATCTGAAAATAAATGTTGTTTTGCAATCCTGTTAGCTGTGTTGTAATGTATGCACCAAAGACACCTAATGGAAGCGACAATAAAACAGAAAAAGGAATTAGGTAACTCTCATATTGAGCTGCCAACAAAAAATATACAAACACTAATGACAATAAGAAAATAGTTGTAGTTTGATTTCCTGCATTCACCTCTTCCAAGGTCAAACCAGAATAGGCTATCGTATAATTGGCTGGCAACGTATCAACTATTTCCTCAACCGCTTTGATGGCATCACCCGAACTATATCCAGGATTTGATGCTATCGTTAATTTTGCGGAATTAAACAGATTGAAACGTGTCACAGATTGTGGCCCATAAACCCTTTTTAAAGAAATGAAAGCCGTTATTGGTGTCATTTCACCACTGCCTGTTCGCACATACAACTTGTCCAAATCACCAACTTCTGCACGGTCTTCGGGCAACGATTGCACGTAGACCCGGTATTGCTTTCCAAACCTTGAGAAATCCGCTGCAAAAATACTTCCAATATAACCTTGCAATGTTGAAAAGATGCTACTGATAGGAACGCCCAATTCTTTTGCCAAAGGCACGTTCAACTCTATTTCGTATTGAGGATATTTCGTACTGAATGAGGATCGGGCATATTTTATTTCTGGGCGTTGTGATAGTTTCCCAGCAAATTCTTGGGTTGCTTGGTCCAAATCGATAAAACTTCCTCCAGTGCGGTCCAAAAGATTGACCTCAACATCTGCAGAAGTACCAAATCCAGGAATACTAGGAGGTGCAAAAAATAAAATATCAGCTTCTGGAATCTGTGCCGCAACACCAAACATTTTTGCCGTAATGCTTTCTATAGACAATGAGTCTGCGTCCCGCTCATCCCAATCATCCAATCTTATAAATCCAAGTCCATTGTTACTTCCAGCACCACCTAAAAAGCTTCTACCTTCAATCACTGAACCAGCCTTTACCCCGGGAATTTTGATGATTTTTTCATAAAGCTCTTTATTGACCTGATGTGTTCGATCTATTGAAGAACCTGCTGGAAGTTCCACATTCAAGAATACGATTCCCCTATCTTCATCGGGTACAAAACCGGTCTTCAATACAGAAGACGACCACCAAATAGCACCGACGGCCAAAATCAAAATCACGGCTGTTATCCATTTATTTCGATATAAGAAATGCACCGATTTACCGTATTTCTTTACTGTGGCATTAAAGCCACGATTAAAGCCAGCAAAAAATCGCCCAAGATAGCCTTTCTTCTTGCTGTTCTGTTTATCATCATGACCCTTTAAAAACAAAGCACATAAAGCAGGACTTAAGGTCAATGCATTTACTGCAGAAATCACAATAGCAACAATCAGTGTAACACCAAATTGCTCATAAAACACACCCGTTGGCCCTTGCAAAAAAGTCACTGGAATGAATACGGCGGCCATCACCAAAGTAATAGAAACAATAGCTCCCGAAATTTCATGCATGGCATCCAAAGTTGCCTTTTTTGGGTCATGCTCTCCTTCATCAATCTTGGCATGGACAGCTTCCACCACAACAATGGCATCATCCACTACGATACCAATGGCCAATACCAAAGCAAACAATGTCAACAAATTGATAGAGTAACCGAACAAATTCAGGAAGAAAAACGTTCCGATTATAGATACAGGTACTGCAATAGCTGGAATCAAGGTAGACCTAAAATCTTGAAGGAAGATGAAAACCACTAAAAAAACCAGTAAGAAGGCTTCGGCTAAAGTGGTCACCACCTTTTCAATAGAAGCATTCAAGAAATTGTTTGTGTTATAAGGGACGAAAATTTCTATTCCTTTGGGCAAATCGGCTTTGACTTCTTCGAGTCGCTGTTCAATTTCTATAATAATATCTCTTGCATTAGAGCCTTTGGTTTGAAATATACCAAGATTAACGGCAGGATTTCCCATAGTTGTACCACTTCCTGTGTAAGATTGTGCGCCCAATTCAATATCGGCAACGTCGTTCAATCTTAAAAACTGTCCATTACCTAATGCTTTAATAATAATGTTGCTGTATTGGTCTTCTGTTTTAAAACGTCCACCGTATTTGATGACATAACTAAACGCTTCACCATCATTCTCACCGAGTGAACCAGCCGCAGCTTCCAAACTCTGTTCTTGAAGTGCAGCTGTGACATCAGTAGGGATCAATCCGTACGCAGCTAATTTTTCAGGTTTCAACCAAATACGCATGGCGTAATCTTTTGTTCCAAAAACATTCACATCACCAACACCATTGACCCTTTGAAGTTCAGGTATAACGTTGATTTTTAAATAATTTTGAATAAATGTATCGTCATAATCAGGATTTGTACTGTAAAATGACATATACATCAAGGCACTGGTTTGTTGCTTTTGGGTAGTTACCCCTGTTTGTAAAACGGCTTGTGGCAGCACCGGGTTGGCACGTGAAACGCGATTTTGAACATTCACCGCAGCAATATCTGGATCTACATCTTGGTCAAAGAATACCGTAATGGAAGCAGCACCTGTATTAGAAGCTGTGGACGTCAAATAGGTCATACCTTCCACACCATTGATTTGCTCTTCCAAAGGGATAATGACACTTTCCAAAATAGTTTCAGCGTTCGCTCCAGGGTAATTTGCACTAACCGTTACGGTTGGAGGCGCAATATCAGGATACTGTGTAATGGGTAATGTTGTAAGTCCTAAAACTCCCAAAATCACAATGATAATGGAAATAACTGTCGAGAGGACTGGTCTGTCTATAAATATTTTTAACATGCGTTTTTAAGCTCTAGTGTTATCTGAATACTTTTTCAATAGGTTTTGCAACACTATCAAACGGAATTTCCATTGGTTTAACTTGTGTTTCACCTCGCAATTTAGCAACGCCTTTTGCTACGATTTTGTCTCCAGCTTTAATACCATCTGAAACTACATACACATTGTTTACATCCGCTATGATTTCAATACGCGTGGCAACTGCCAAATTACCATCTGTTATTTTATAGACGTAGGTGCTTCCTTGTCGCTCAAAAGTTGATTCTTTTGGAACTACTTCAACATCTTTATAAGTTTTAGGGATTCTAATTTTTCCACTATTTCCATTGGTCAATATTCGAGATGGATTATCAAAAACTGCACGAAACGTAATTGAACCTGTATTTGCATTTATTTGTGAATTGATGGTTTCAATCGTTCCTTCTTTTTCATAAATGCTTCCATTTGCTAAAACCAAAGTGACTTTCGGTAGATTTTTAATTTTATCTTCAATAGTTTTCCCTTCTGAATTTTGGATAAAATTGAGATATTCTTTTTCATTCATTGAGAAATAGGCATACACTTCGCTAATGTCTGAAACTGTTGTCAACGGCTCCTGACTTGTTGGACTCACCAAGGCTCCTTTTCTTAAATTAATAGAGCCCACATACCCATCCACAGGACTTTTTATGGAGCCATAGTTAATATTTGCCACAATACTATTATAATTGCTCTTTGCTTGTTCAAGTCTTGCTTTTGCGGTCTCCAACTGTACATTACTAATAATGTTTTTTTCTACCAAAGGCTTCAACTTATCAACCTCTACTTGAGCTGCATTGACATTTGCTTTTGCGGCCGATGCATCTTGGTTCAGTGATTGTGTTTCAAGTTTGAATAG
>JAGXIE010000152.1 GCA_024635765.1 Flavobacteriaceae bacterium
CCTTACGGTTGAATGTGATGGTACCGGTAATATGGACGACCTTAATGCTTGGTTGGCTGCAAACGGTGGTGCCTCTGCATCTGATGCTTGCTCTAACGTAACCTGGACGAACAACTATAGCACACTTTCTGATGAGTGCGGTGCTACTGGTTCGGCAACAGTGACCTTTACGGCTACTGATGACTGTGGCAACACTGCGACTTCATCCGCAACGTTCACCATTGAGGATACAACAAGCCCTGTTATGGATAGCATTGCGACTGACCTTACGGTTGAATGTGATGGTACCGGTAATATGGACGACCTTAATGCTTGGTTGGCGGCAAACGGCGGTGCCTCTGCATCTGACGCTTGCTCTAACGTAACTTGGACTAACAACTTTAGTGCGCTTTCCGATGAGTGCGGTGCTACTGGTTCTGCAACAGTGACCTTTACGGCTACTGATGAATGTGGCAACTCTGCGACTTCATCTGCAACGTTCACCATTGAGGATAATACCCCTCCGGTTATGGATATTGATGCTGCCGATTTAACTGTTGAGTGCGACGGAAATGGGAATTTAGATCAATTGAACGATTGGTTAACTACTCAAGGTGGTGCAAGTTCTTCTGATGCTTGCTCAAATGTGACTTGGACAAACGATTTTACATCACTTACTAATTTATGTGGAAATACGGGTACAGCTACAGTCACTTTCACCGCTACCGATGAGTGTGGTAATGTTTCTTCAACCATTGCTATGTTCACAATCGAAGACACAACTGCCCCAGTTATTGTTGGAGATTTCGAACCAGTGATCGACGTTAACTGCGGCGAAATTCCAGAAATTCCAAATTTGGTTTTCCAAGATGCCTGTTCGAGCGATATGACTGTTACAGGTCCTTCAGAAACAATAGAAGGCAATATAAATAACGACTATCAAATTATAAGAGAATGGACAGTTGACGATGGCTGCAACTCTTATACATATACTCAAACTATCAATGTGACAGATCAAAGCTCAACGGTTCAATTATCAAATGATTTGTGTCAAGATGTTGCTCCACTAGATTTATTTAGTGAATTGCCAGGAGACGTTGATACAACCGGTACTTGGATAGTGACATCAGGAAATACAACTTTAAACGGAAGCATTTTTGATCAATCAAATGCTGATTTTGGAGACTACATATTCACATATAATGAATCTGTTATCGGACAATGTCCAACTGAATACCAGCTTACAATCACAGTAATTGATTGTGTTGTATTGCCATGTGGTGAGGAGGATGTGGTTATCTCTACTACAGTTACACCTAACGGAGATACTTACAATGAATTCTTTACAGTTTCAGGTATTGAAGAATGTGGTTTTACAATTGAATTACAAATATTCAATCGTTGGGGAGCAAAAATATATGAGAATTTCAACTATCAAAACGATTGGAATGGATTTGCTTCAAAAGCATCTATTGGAAATTCTGATAAAGTACCAACAGGAACGTATTATTATATCATAAACCTAAAAGATAGTGGATTGAAACCTTTTGCAGGACCAATCTACGTTGCAACCAAATAAATTTTAACCTATGAAGTTCATTAAGTTTAACATAATCGCTTTTATACTGTTCACTAGTTGGATGGGAGTTGCACAGCAATTACCACAATTTACACAGTATATGTACAATACCATCTCGATAAACCCTGCTTATGCTGGTAGTAGAGAAACTTTGAGTATTGTTGGTTTACATAGAAGTCAATGGGTAGGTCTCGAAGGAGCTCCAAGCACCCAAACACTTTCACTCCATACACCACTTCGAAATGAAAAGGTAGGGCTTGGTTTATCATTAATTAATGATGAGCTTGGTTATGAGAATTTTTCATATTTATACGGAGACTTTTCTTATAACATTAATACCGATGAAAACACAAAGCTTTATTTCGGATTGAAAGCCGGTTTTACCAGTTATAGTTTGGATCCGGAATATCGGAGCAGTCAATCAAATGACCCTGCTATTTTTGGGATAGAAGATCGTTGGAGTCCAAATATTGGTGCTGGTTTATATTGGACTTCTGAAAGATGGTATTTAGGACTTTCTGCACCAAGGATTTTGACAACAAATCAAAACCGCGAAGAAGGCTTTGAAGCCTTGGAACGAATAAGTTACTACTTTACTGGTGGATACGTCTTCGATTTAAGCGAAAGTGTAAAGCTTAAACCTGCGGCTTTATTAAAAGCAACCAACGGTGCACCACTGTCAATTGACGTGACGGCCAATTTCCTATTCAATGAAAAACTATGGTTAGGTGCTGGTTATCGCTTTGATGAACGAGCTGGAGAATTTTCCGGACTTGCTGATTTTCAGATTTCAAAACAACTTCGCATCGGTTATTCTTATGGATACCCAATTTCAGATTTAAGACCTTATACCAGTGGAACCCATGAAGTGCTTTTAATGTTCGAAATATTCAAAAGCAAACGTATAAAATCCCCAAGATACTTCTAAAAAGACATTACTATGAAGACAAAACTAATACTTATTTTTCTTGCATTTAGCAGCACCTATATGGTTGCTCAGCGCAAACTAGCAGATAAATTCTTTGAAAACTACTCCTATGTTAAGGCGACCGAACTTTATGAAGAAGCCGTTAAGAAAGGTGATAGTAGTGCACATGTATTGACACGTTTAGGTGATTGTTACTATAACAATTCAAAGACCGAAGAAGCTGCAGTGTGGTATGGCGCAGCTCTCAAAAAATATGATAATATCAATCCTGAATACATCTACAAATACATCCAAACACAACGTAGTTTAGATAATTACGCGGAAGCCAGTAAATGGTTAGAAAAATTTAAGGAGATACAGAGCAGCGATAGTAGGGGAAAAGAATACAGTAGCAGAAATATTGAAATCATCAAAGAACTTGAAGATATTGATGGTGAAATACTTGTTGAAGTTGAAAACCTGCCAATCAATTCTGAATATTCTGATTTCGGAACTTTTGTATATGATAATGAATTGTATTTCGCTTCTGCACGTAACACAGATATAAAGAAGAAATACGGTTGGAATGATGAGCCTTTTTTGGACATTTATCAAGTCAATGTTAAAAATAATGATGGCAAGAGAGAGTTCGGTAGCCCAGATTTCATAAAAGCAAAAAAAATAAATACAGACTATCATGAAGCTTCAATCGCAATTACTAATGATGGCAAAACCCTTTATTTTACACGTGACAATGTTGATAAGAGAAATAAATTAGGTTACGATAAAAAAGGGACTTCTCATTTAAAGTTATATAGAGCATCTTTAGTTGATGACAAATGGGAGAATATTGTTGAATTACCATTTAATGATAACTACAACTCCACAGGTCATCCAGCTTTAAGTGCGGATAACAAAATCCTCTATTTTGTTTCAGACAGAGAGGGCGGTATAGGTCAAACAGACATTTATGAAGTTGACATCCTCGAAGACAATAGTTATAGTGATCCAAGAAACCTTGGAGACAGAATCAACACAGAAGGACGTGAAATGTTCCCGTTTGTTAGTAAGGACAGCATTATGTATTTTTCTTCTGATGGATATTTAGGACTTGGATTACTTGATATCTATAAATCGAATATTATTAAGGATGAAGATGCAGAACCCGTAAATATAGGTGCGCCTTACAATAGTGGATATGACGATTTTGCTTATTTCAAGAATGAAAATAAAACAACTGGTTATTTTTCGTCTAACAGACTAGAAGGTAAAGGAGGCGATGATATCTATGGATTTAAAGCAGAAAAATGTAAGCAAATCATCGAAGGTATCGCGAGAGATAAGAAAACCAACGAAATCCTGGCTGGTGTGGAAGTAAAGCTCATAAATAATATCGGTAAAATCGTGGTAGCTGTGACAACTGATGTCAACGGAGCATTTACATTTGACGCCGATTGTAATAAAACCTATACTGTTTTAGGTAGTAAAAAGGATTATAAAGATGACAAAGTAGAAGTCACAACAGATAAAACAAATGAAAAAGTCACGAAAACTGACCTTTATTTACAACCATTAATTGACAATGACCAAATCGTTATCAATCCGATTTTCTTTGATTTCGATAAATGGAACATTAGAACCGATGCTGAATACGAACTGGAAAATATTGTAGACGTCATGAGAGAGCATCCTGGAATGATCATTAAAATCGAATCACATACTGACAGTCGTGGCAGTGATAACTATAACATGAAGTTATCTGACAGACGTGCAAAATCAACTCGAGATTATTTAATCTCAAGAGGGATTGCTAAAGATAGAATTGAAAGCGCTATCGGTTACGGTGAAACACAATTGTTGAACAAATGTAGCAATAAAGTGGAATGTACTGAAGAAGAACACCAATTGAATAGGCGTTCTCACTTCTTTATTTTAAAAAACTAAATTCCCGCTTAAATAACAATTAGGAAAACAGACTCATGATGGGTCTGTTTTTTTTATTTTTTAATGACAGAATCCCTATTATCATAGTTAAGTTTTACATATCACTTGATATGAGTATTTTAACCAAACTAAATGAACAAAGATTGAATTGGAAAAAAATAGACGAGAATTGGATAAAATTCATCGAATTAAATATTCTGGTTGGTGAAAGAAACCATTTAAACTATTTCTACGGTCAAGCAGATATATATTTTGCAAAGGAATATTTTGAAGAATTTAAATAATTTATGGGAACAATTTAATAAGTCCACTCAATATGGGTCGTCATTTCGTTTCGGAAACACTATCAGCTTTTTTATAGCGATCTATTTAAAAAAAGGAATAAAATTAGGGATTGTAAAAGCTTCATTCTGGAAGAAATTAATAGGTGAACATAACATCTTGAATGTCACTTCATAGGGATTAATTATAAACGACTCGATCCTGCAAAACCAAATTGAAAAGTTAATGTAGTGTTTTTCTGATTTGACGATTTCCATAGAAAGTTTTAAAAGACACAATCACTTCAATATTCCGATTGGGCAAAGCGTCGTTATAATTGAATCAAAACAGCAGCCAACCGAACTTGAGCATTTACAACTTTATAGAACAATTATGA
>JAGXIE010000153.1 GCA_024635765.1 Flavobacteriaceae bacterium
ACAAGCTATTTTAGCTGATGAAGACTATATCTCCCAATGTTATGCACAAGGCATGTATCCATTAGGATATTATCCCCATAACATTCACTTTTTGTGGTCAGCAGCCAGTTTGTTGGGAGATAGCAAAACGGCGATTGACGCAGCAAAAAAAACAGCAGAGAAAGTTCCAGTTGGCGAAATGAAGGAGCTTCATTTCTTACAGAATTTTGCCGCTACACCTCTTTTGGCATATATAAGATTTGGTAAATGGAATGATATTTTAACCTATCCAAAACCAAATGATGGAATCAAACATTTAAAGCTCATTTGGCATTATGCAAGAGGAATTGCCTTTATTAAAAAGCATAATGTTAAGGAAGCCGAAGAAGAACTTGATGACATTGCCGAAATTATAAAAGATCCAGAGATGGAAACCCTTATAGCTACAGGTTTTGATAACGGAACATCCATTGCAAGCTTGGCTTTTGAAGTAGTTGCTGGCGAATTGGCTGCTGAAAAAGGGAATTTGGATTCCGCTATTGCACATCTTGAAAAAGCTGTAGAAATGGAAGACAACTTAATCTATAATGAGCCATCTGCATGGTATATTCCACCAAGACAGAATTTAGGAGCTGTGTTAATGAAAGCCCATAAATACATAGCTGCAGAAAAAGTATATAAAGCAGATTTGGAAGATTTAAGACAAAATGGTTGGTCGCTAATTGGTTTATACCACAGTTTGAAAGCGCAAGGAAAGACTGCGGAAGCAGAAAAAATAAAAAAAGAGTTTGACAAAGCCTGGCAGGAATCAGATATTGAAATTCATACATCAATTTTATAGGGAATTTTATCATTTTAAACCCTATTTAAGTTATGATTTCCTTCTAAAAATTTATCTTTGATAAAATTCAACTTTTAAAAAAGATACCCTTCTTCACAGGAAATACGTATGACGGACAATATGATTCTTATTTTAGCTATTCTAATCTCTGGAGGTATTGGAGCTTATATTGGCATCACCATTTCTAAATTAAAAAGCAAAAGTGAGCAAAGCACTTTGGAAGAGCGTCAAAATCAATTGAACCTCACCATTGAGAATTTAAAAGAAAATTTACTCAAAATTGAAAGCGAAAGAGAAGATATCCGTCGGGAAAAAGAGTTTTTAAGTTCTGAATTAACTAGAAAGCAAGCTGATTTTGAAAACCTATTTGAGAAAAATCAGGAGCAAAAAGCCGAAGTTGAAAAATTGCAGGAGAAATTCACAAAAGAATTTGAAAATCTTGCGAATAAGATCTTAGAAGAAAAGTCGAGTAAATTCACCCTTCAGAACAAAGAAAATATTGATGCCATTTTAAAACCGCTTCAAGATAAAATTCAAAATTTTGAGAAACGCGTCGAGGAAACGAATAAAGAAGATATCAATCGTACTGCCGATTTGCGAAGACAAATTTTAGGTCTTAAGGAGCTCAATGAACAAATGAGTAAGGAAACCACAAACCTCACTAAAGCTCTGAAAGGAGATACCAAGATGCAAGGTAATTGGGGCGAATTGATATTGGAACGTGTTTTAGAACGCAGCGGACTTAAAAAAGACAGTGAATATTTCGTGCAACAAAGCTTTACAAATGATGACGGCAGACGTGTTATGCCAGACGTCATTATCCATTTACCTGGAGACAAAAAACTGGTTGTGGATTCAAAAGTTTCTCTTGTTGCTTATGAGCGTTATATCAATGAGACTGATGATAACGATAAACCAGCACATTTAAAAAACCATTTAATTTCCATTCGAAAAAGAGTCAGTGAATTAGGAGAAAAAAACTACCATCAACTTTATGAAATGGAGAGTCCCGATTTTGTATTACTTTTCATTCCTATTGAATCTGCTTTTGCCATTGCTTCTATGGAATATCCAGCGTTATATTCAGATGCCTTTGAGAAAAACATCATCATTGTCACACCAACCACCTTATTGGCCGTTATGAAAACCATCGATAGCATGTGGCAAAATGAAAAGCAAAAAGCAAACGCCATAGAGATTGCCACGCAGGCTGGCAGATTGTATGATTCTTTTGTGAACTTAACTGATGAATTGGTCAAGGTTGGAAACCAAATAGGAACGGTTCAAAAATCATATGAAAGTGCCATGGTGAAGTTGACCGGAAAAGGAAACCTCATCAAGCGTGTAGAAAACTTAAAAGCACTTGGTGCTAAAGCAAGTAAAGAACAAAATGAAAAATTGTTGAAACGCGCTAATGATGATGATTAACATTCAAGAAATGACAAATTTTAAAACCGTTGATGCTTCAAGAATTTCAATTTCCGAATTGATGCAGCCTGTCCATTCTAATTTTAATGGAAAGATTCATGGTGGCTACATCCTTAATTTAATGGATCAAATAGCCTTTGCTTGTGCTTCAAAACATTCTGAAACCTATTGTGTGACGGCCTCTGTCGATACTGTCGACTTTTTGAAACCCATAGAGATAGGTGAACTTGTGACCATGAAGGCTTCAGTGAATTTTGTGGGTAACACTTCCATAGTTGTTGGCATTCGCGTGATTGCAGAAAACATTAGAACGGGAATTGTTAAGCATTGTAATTCATCCTATTTTACGATGGTTGCTAAAGATGATGAAGGAAATTCAATTAAAGTTCCAGGCTTGATTCTGAATGACAAACAAGAAATAAAGCGCTTTCTTAAAGCTTTAAAGCGAATGGAAACAAAACTATTGCGAAAAAAGGAGTTTGATAACGAAGATTTTGCACATCAAAATTATCTTCATTTATTAGAAAACTATAAAATTAAGATCGAATTACCAGAAATATAACTTTTGAGATTCATATCATATTAATTTTATTATTACGTAAATAAGTGATATATTTGATTATCATTTAAAAAAGCGATATTTTGATTTATCTTCTAATTAGGCGATATTTTAATGTGTTCTTAAATTTACAGACATGACGAGTATTATCACTGGTGATATTATCAAATCAAAATCCATCAAGGATCCTGAGATATGGTTAACCAAATTAAAACAAGGATTATCTACAGTTGAGCAAGACACTTCCAAATGGGACATTTATAGAGGTGATAGCTTTCAAATTGAAGTAACCAACATTCAAGATAGTTTTAAAACCGCCTTGTATATTAAAGCCTGCATTAAATCAATCAAAGGATTAGATGTACGGCTTGCCATCGGTGTGGGAACAAAAAGTTTTCAAGGCGAAAAAATCACAGAATCAAATGGTCAAGCCTTTCAATTTTCAGGAGAAACACTGGAATCCTTAAAAAAGGAAAAGGTCAATTTAAAGATCAAAACATCTAACGAAACACTAAATACTGAACTCAACCTTTATTTTAAGCTAGCTCTTGTGATTATGGATCATTGGACCGCTAACTCGGCTGAAATCGTTAAATTAAGTCTTGAACAGCCCAACGCCCTGCAAGAGGAGCTTGGCAAACAGATCGGAATTAATCAGAATGCCATTAGCAGTCGTCAAAAGAGAGCCCATTTGGAAGAACTATTAGAATTAGAAACAATGTATCGACAAAAACTAAAACAGATCAAATGATCATACTTATCAAGTTATTTTTGGCACACCTCATAGGTGACTTTATGATTCAACCAAGGCGATGGGTTAAGGAAAAGGATGCAAAAAAACTCAAATCACCTAAACTATATCTTCATGTTGCCCTGCATTTTGTCCTTTTATTCGTTATTCTTTGGGATTTTTCACTTTGGCCATTAATTGTTACGATAGGTATTTCACATTTAATTATTGATGCTATAAAACTCATATCACAGAGAAAAAAGACGAAACGAATGTGGTTTTTTATTGATCAATTCTTACATCTAATCACCATAATTATCGCCTATTACTTCTTTATTGACTCCAGTTTTTTGGTAGAGAATTATATCACGGAACAAAACCTATTGCTTTTAACATGTTTATTGTTTTTGACCCAACCAGTATCCATTATAATGCAAACCATTTTTAGTAAATGGAATATTTCAAAATTAACAGAGGGTAACGAATCCTTAAAAGATGCTGGCAAATACATTGGAATATTAGAGCGTGTATTAGTTTTTACATTTGTGATATTAGATCACTGGGAAGCCGTTGGGTTTTTAATAACTGCAAAATCAGTATTTAGATTTGGTGATTTAAAAGAGTCTAAACAAAGAAAACTTACCGAATACGTTCTCATTGGAACACTCATAAGCTTTGGTATTGCTATTTTAGTAGGTCTTATTTTTAAATTTTCCATATAAAAATGCCCATCGAAGTGATAGGCTATTTATATATGATCATTTTAAGTTTATTGCTTTACAAATAGCTTTGTTTGAGTTCTAGCGTCAGAAGTAACTCAAACCAAATAGACACCATTGTCCCATTTGGAGACATCAATTGACGATGTCAATCCGTTTATTGTTTGGTCAATATTTTTTTGCCCAACACATCAAATACATCCAATTTTACATCAGAATTGGGCAAACTCAACATCAACTTTGATTTTGATGGGTTATGGCTAATTTTAAAATCATTTGATACTACTTGTTCATTCACACTTAAGGACGTAACAGCTGTAATATTATCAATTCGCAACGTTGCATTAATTTCATCTGCACCATCCCAAGTCGCAGCATCACTACTTAATATGCGCATAGTTGATACCTTAATTAAGGTTGTCTTTACAGTATTTACAACTGCAACTACTTGTATTTCATGAACTTAAATAGGAATCGTAACGGCAGCCCAACCACCTCCAGGAGCGACAGGTACTGCATTTGACGTACAAATTCTTGTACCAGATCCAAATAAAGCTATTCTCAAATTTATATCACTGGTCAAAACCTGAACATCAAATGAAATTAAAAGTAAGAAAAAGTAATTTTCTTTTCATTCAACAATAATTTTTAGATAAAGTAATGTTTTTTATAGATTAAAAACCGCAACTCATCTAAAATAAACTCACTATTTGCTCAAGTACATCTTACGTCTAGAGTACAAATTATAAAATTCATCATCCTTTAAACTGTCAATAAATAGGATGCTTTCACCAGTACTTTTCATTTCTGGCCCTAATTTTTTGTTTACATTAGGGAACTTATTGAATGAGAAAACGGGCTGTTTAATAGCGTATCCTTCCAATTGAGGATTAAAATTGAAATCCGTTACTTTTTTCTCGCCAAGCATCACTTTTGTTGCATAATTAACGTAAGGTTCTTTATATGCCTTGGCAATAAAAGGCACCGTTCGCGAGGCTCTTGGGTTTGCTTCGATGATATACACCATATCGTCCTTAATCGCAAATTGAACATTAATTAAGCCTACTGTATGAAGTGCTAATGCAATTTTTTTGGTATGATCCTTTATTTGCTGCATCACGAATTCTCCTAAATTAAATGGTGGCAAGGTCGCGTTGCTATCACCTGAATGTATTCCGCAAGGTTCGATATGCTCCATAATACCAATAATATAGACATTTTCACCATCACAAATGGCATCTGCTTCAGCTTCAATGGCTCCATCTAGATAGTGGTCTAATAATAACTTATTATTTGGCATACCTCTCAATAAATCAACCACATGTTCTTCTAATTCTTTTTTGTTGATGACAATCTTCATGCCTTGACCTCCTAATACGTACGAAGGCCGAACCAAAATCGGGAAATCTAGTTTATCTGCTACTGCAAGCGCTTCATCTGCATTGGTCGCTACATCAAATTCCGGATAAGGAATGTTATTCTCTTTCAATAATTTTGAAAAACTTCCCCTGTCTTCCGCTAAATCAAGGGATTCATAGGTTGTTCCTATGATTTTTATTCCATAGCGATCTAATTTTTCTGCCAATTTTAAGGCTGTTTGACCGCCCAATTGGACAATAACACCTTCGGGCTTTTCGTGACGTATGATGTCATAAATATGTTCCCAAAAAACTGGTTCAAAATAAAGCTTATCTGCAATATCAAAATCTGTAGAAACAGTTTCTGGATTGCAATTAATCATAATGGTTTCATAACCACATTCAGAAGCCGCCAATACGCCATGAACACAACAATAATCAAATTCGATTCCTTGACCTATTCGGTTAGGGCCAGAACCCAAAACAATGATTTTCTTTTTATCGGTAACCACACTTTCATTGGCTGATTCTCTTTTACCGTCAGGTGTTTCCACCTCATTTTCAAATGTGGAATAATAGTAAGGGGTTTTTGCTTTAAACTCCGCAGCACAAGTATCAACTAACTTGTAAACGCGTTTGACATTTAATTCGTCCCGTTTTTTATAGACTTGACTTTCCAGGCATCCCAACATATGTGCAATCTGTCGATCTCCATAGCCTTTTTGTTTCGCTTCAAGAAGCAGATCACGTTCAATGGTATCGATTTTATAATTAGAAATCTCCCTTTCTAAATGATATAATTCTTCATATTGTTTTAAGAACCACATATCAATCTTCGTGATTTCATGGATACGACTTAAAGGAATTCCCATTTGGATGGCATCATAAATAACAAATACTCTATCCCAACTGGCAAATGTCAGTTTCTCAATAATCTGATCGTAGTCTTTGTAGCCTTTACCATCAGCTCCCAAACCATTCCGTTTAATTTCCAATGATTGAGTAGCTTTGTGAAGTGCCTCTTGGAATGAACGTCCAATGGCCATTACCTCGCCTACCGCTTTCATTTGCAGTCCAAGCGTTCTGTCAGAACCTTCGAACTTATCAAAATTCCAACGTGGTATTTTTACAACCACATAATCCAATGTTGGTTCAAAAAGTGCTGAAGTTGATTGCGTAATCTGGTTTTTTAATTCGTCCAAATGATACCCAATTGCCAACTTGGCAGCAATCTTTGCGATAGGATATCCGGTCGCCTTACTCGCCAATGCAGAAGAACGCGACACTCGTGGATTGATTTCGATAGCAATAATATCTTCTTTCTCGTCTGGACTGACAGCGAATTGCACGTTACAACCACCTGCAAAATCACCGATACTTCGCATCATATGTATAGCCATATCTCGCATACGCTGATATGTTTTGTCAGACAATGTCATCGCTGGAGCAACTGTTATGGAATCGCCAGTATGGATTCCCATGGGATCCATATTTTCGATTGTACAAATAATAACTACATTGTCATTTCTATCACGGAGCAATTCAAGTTCATATTCTTTCCAACCTATTAATGCCTTGTCAATCATGACCTCATGTATAGGTGAAACTTCTAATCCTCTTGTCAATAATTCATCAAACTGATCTTCAGTATGCACAAATGATGCTCCATCGCCTCCCAGTGTATAAGAAGCTCTAATAACCAATGGGAAGCCAAATTCTTGCGCAATCTCTTTACCTTTTAGATACGAATTTGCGGTCGCTTGCGGTGCCATGCCTATACCAATTTTCAGCATCAACTCCCTGAATTTTTCCCTATCTTCAGTAACATTGATGGCATCTATATCGACACCAATCAATTGTACACCAAAATCTTTCCAAATACCTTTCTCGTCTGCCTGGATACATAAATTAAGTGCTGTTTGTCCTCCCATAGTAGGTAGAACAGCGTCAATTTCGGGATGGTCTTGAAGTATTTTTATAATCGATTTTGTGGTCAATGGCAAAAGATAGACATGGTCAGCCATTGTTGGATCGGTCATAATGGTTGCAGGGTTGGAATTAATAAGAACCGTCTTGATGCCATCCTCGCGAAGTGATCGTAGTGCTTGTGTTCCGGAATAATCAAATTCACATGCTTGACCGATAATTATAGGTCCCGATCCGATAATAAGTACTGTCTTGATGTTTTTATTCTTTGGCATTTTTTTTGTTTACAGATTAAAATTTTACAAAAATAGGATTCAAATAGGTATAAAAAAAGGTGTTACACCGAAGTAACACCTTTAAAATATCAACAATTGTTAATCATTATTTCTTATGTCTTGATTCTGAAGATACAGAAATTTTCTTTCTTCCTTTAGCTCTTCTACGAGCAAGGACTTTTCTACCATTGGCAGAGGCCATTCTTTCTCTAAAACCGTGTTTGTTTCTTCTCTTTCTTTTTGATGGTTGAAACGTTCTTTTGCTCATTGTCTTGTATCTTTAAAATAGAATTGTATATCTCTAAAACAGGGCTTTGGAACTTTCTCCAAAACTGCGGGCAAATATACAAAGACTTTTTACTTTGACAAATCTAATTTAAAAATATTTATATGAAATTTTCAATTAACAATAATACTTGTGTAAATACAACCTTCATGACATTTAAGATGTCTGAAATATCTAAATAATGAATAGCACATGAAAAAAAATTAGTTTCTTTGCAGTATCAAAAGAGGTAACTAATTTTTCTTTTAATGAAACACTTATTTCTATTTTTTCTTCTTGTATTCACCTCAACGTTCGTCGCCCAAACAAAGTTGGAATATCGCATGGATGTTGGTGATGCCTTTACCGTATTACAAGAAGCAAAACAACTTATCACTCAAGACATTAACGGTGTAGATCAAATTATTGAAAATGATTTAATAAGTGTCATGCGTTTTGAAGTTGTCAAAGCGACACCAGAAAATTATACATTATCAATGTCATTTAAACGCTTAAAAATGTTAATGACTTCTCCTTCTTTGGGTGAATTATCAAATTCTGATACCGAATCGGCAGATTCAAGTAATGTTACAAATATGTTGTTCAAAGGACTTTTGAATGTTCCTGTAACGATCATTATTGAGCGATCTGGAAAAATAAAATCAGTAACTGGTGGTGATAAATTGATTGCTAACATGTTTAAATCGGCCGGAATTGATCAACCAGAAATCATAGAAGCCTCGAAGGGCCAAATGGAAAAACAATTCGGAAGTGATGCTTTGTCAAATAGTTTTGAACAGATGACCTACTTCTATCCAGAAAATGGGAGCCCATCCAATACGGAATGGACCAATAGCTATACTGGCAGTTTGAGTGCGAAAAATAAATGGCAATTGAATGAGAATTCTTCAAAAGGCATCAAAATTTCCGGTACCTCGAGCACGACTATGACAACCATTGATGAAAACATCATGATGACCTTGTCAGGAACGCAAAAAACAACAGTTATCGTTAACCCTAAAAATGGATGGTTTAAGGAAGTGACCGTTAGTGGTGAGAATTTAGGCAACACAATTTTTCAAGCTCAAAACATGACGATTCCGACACATATTACCTCAACAATTACCTATAAAACTTCAGAGTAACCATGTATAATAAAAATATAAAATTAATAATTGCTTTTTTAATCATCGCCTATGCCGTCTATGAATTCACCGAAGGATTTATCGGAAGTGGTATTATGTGGATACTATTCTCATTGATTTTTGTATTTCTATATTTCAAGAATGAATTTATCCTGCTTGCTTTTTTAAGATTGCGTAAACAGGATTTTGAAGGCGCCAAAAGGTGGTTAAATAAGATCAAGAATCCTTCAAGTGCCCTCGTTAAAAAACAAGAAGGTTATTACAATTATCTCCACGGTATTATGGTGTCACAGACCAATATGAATGAGGCGGAAAAATATTTTAAAAATGCTATAAATCTGGGACTTTCAATGGATCATGATTTGGCAATGGCAAAACTGAACTTAGCTGGAATTGCGTTTAGCAAAAGACGACCTCAAGAAGCAAAAATTTTGATGAAAGAAGCTGAAAAATTGGATAAAAGAAATATGCTTTCTGACCAAATAAAAATGATGAAGGACAGTATGAAAAAAGCCCAGATGCCAAACCAGCATTATGGAGGACATCGTCAAGGTAGAAGAAGATAATTGCAGGATTTTTAATCTAGAAAAAAGAGCATTGACTTATTAAGCCAATGCTCTTTTTTTCGTTGAAACGCATACTAATTAAGATTATTCTTGCTTTTTTAATCTAGTTAACGAAAAAAATTGTGTGTAAACACTTTCTTTCGTAGCTTTCCTCTACTTAATAATCTAAATAATGCAGTAAACATGAAAAAGATGTTTACCATTCTTCTACTTGGATTTGTACTTTCGGTCTTCTCTCAAGAACAAAAGATCTATTTTGACGACGCTATTCTTCAGCACTTAAAAAATTACAACAAACAATGTGATATAGCGATTAAAAACAATAATCAGAACTATGTTGACGTGCTCTTTGATTCACTAAATAAAACATATCTTAAAGGCACTGTTATATCTAATTTAAGGTTAAAAAAAATATCTGGGGGCTATTTAGATACCGATAAAATTAAAATTCCTATACTTCTTATATCAAAAAAAATATGTTTTGTAACACATAAAGAAGAAATTAAGGCCATCAACGAGATGGCCAATCAATATAAGGGAAAAGTAGAATTTGTTGTATTGTATTGGGATCGAAAAGGACTTGTAAAGAAAGCTACGAAAGGCTTCAGCAAAAATGTAACCATCGTATTTGTAAACGAAAGGGAAAACCAACTGGATATGACTTTGAATAGCATAAAAAACTCATTTGGTGTACCAGCAAGCTTCTATATGACTGCAACCAAACAACTCTCTAATATTGATAGAAAATTTTATTTAAAAAACCTCAAACGGAGCACAAAAAAGGAATTTTACGAAAACACCTATAATGACATTACCAGATTATTGCTGGAAAATGAAACCATGAACCAAGAAAACCATATTTCAACTAGAGAAAATTAAACTTAAAGTAAAGGGGCCCATAAACGGCAATAAGATTCGCTTAATTTTTGAGCGTTTGAACGATTTTTCCAGCGTTCTAAATCTATGATCTCGCTGTCTTCTAAATCTTCAAGAAATTGAGACTTCAACTCCTTACTTTTTTCGACATTATAAATCATTGCGTTAATTTCAAAGTTGATATTGAAACTTCTGTAATCCATATTTGTAGTGCCAACTGTTGAGAAGATATCATCTACAACCATTGTTTTAGAGTGAATGAATCCTTTGCAATATCTATATATCTTTACATTTGCATTCATCAAAGATTCTAAATAAGAATTCGTGGCATGTTTTGCGGTCCATGAATCAGATTCCTTCGGGATCAATAATCGTACGTCAACACCACTCTTTGATGCTATCTGTAAAGCAGTAATAATTTGATCATTTGGTATAAAATACGGTGTCGTGAGATATACATACTTTTCTGATGTGACGATAGCTGTAAAAATGACTTCCATAATACTGGCCCAATTCGTATCAGGACCACTGGCTGCGATTTGCATTGCAATTTCTTTATCACATGAAATGTCAGGGAAGTAGTTTTCCTTGATTTCTATATCTTCACGGGACACAAATTCCCAAGTCATCAAAAAATGAATTTGAAGGATACTTACTGATTCCCCAATAATTCTCAAGTGGGTATCTCGCCAATAGTCTTCTGAATCTTCATAGTTGATATAAGTGTCCGAAATATTGATTCCACCAATATAGCCGATTTTGCCATCAATAATTGCTATTTTTCTATGGTTTCGATAGTTCATTTTACCAGTAAATCCGGGAAAGAGAACTGGCATAAATGAATGCCATTCTACACCACTTTTCGTCAGTCTATTTTTTGACTTTCTAGAGACACTGCTTCCCACATCATCAATACTCAATTTAACGGACACTCCTTCTGAAGCTTTATCACAAAGAATATCAATGATTTTTAATCCAATCTTATCATCTCTCAAAATGTAGTATTCTAGATGGATATGGTCTTCGGCCTGTTTTAAATCTTCTAAAAGTAATTTGAATTTGTTTTCACCATTTCTGATGATTTGTAGGTCATTCTTTGTGGTAAGTGGAGCCTCTTTACTACTGTGCAACAACTTAACCAACTTTATACGCTCCTCTAACAAGTCATCCTTTAAATCTTTAATTTCTTGTTGCTCTGGTTCGAGGTGGTGATTGACGTTTTCAATGATTTTTTGGTTAAGAATGTGTTTTCTATTGAAGATTTTATCCTTTCGATATTCCTGTCCGAAGAGATAATAAACAATCAGCCCGAAAAAAGGAAAAACGATCAAAACAATAATATAAGATACCGTTTTGGTCGGGTTGATATTTTTAATTAAAATTAAAAAGGCAACTCCTATTACCAATATATAATTGATAACTAAAAGTGAAATCCAAAGGTTATTAGTTAAAAAATCAAGCATTAAGGTTTAGAATAATAGCCTTTTTCTGGTATATCGATGATATATTGTTTTTTTGATTTATTAGTTAAATGATCTTCCCGTAACCAAGGGTTATGTATTTTCAAAATCTTATAATTAATACCATAAAGTTGGGCAAAAGCAGTAAAATCGGTCACATCATTCTCCACTTTAACTTCATAAGTTGGAATACTGGAATACAAATCTGATTTATTAAAGTTGAACCCATAAGATTTAGGATTCTTAAGTATTTCTTTCAAGGCCACAATCCTAAACATATAACGTCCCGTCTCCTCACCCAACAACAGATCGTAATACTCTCCGACATTTTGTTCTTTTAATCGATTTGATATACCAGCATTGCCTGCATTATATGCGGCGGCAGCTAATGTCCAAGACCCTAAAGATTGTTTGGATTTCAATAAATATTTACAAGCAATTTCAGTAGATTTAGCCAAATGATAGCGCTCATCAACATTATCATTAACTTCCAATCCATTCTCTTTAGCTGTCGCAGGCATTATTTGCCAAACACCTCTAGCTCCTGCCGGAGAAACGGCATTGGACAATCCACTTTCGATCACTGCCAAATATTTAAAATCATCAGGAATGCCATTCTTTTTTAGGATGGGCTCAATGATCGGAAAATACTTTTGAGCTCGTTTGAACATCAACAATCCGTTGGATTGCCAATAGGTATTCACTAATAATTCACGATCCATTCGTTCATAAACATCTGGATCGCTTAATGGCATTTCTTCACCTGCAAAATCCAATTTCTCCGGGATTTGGATCGCATAGACGTTATAGTCGTTCACTAATTTCTTTTCGGAACCAACTGTATCATCAGAAGGTGCTTTTTGCACTGCAAAAATGAATAGTCCTGATAAACAAATCAATCCGAATCCAGCTAAAATATTCTTTAAATAAATCATAATCCTATTTTTTTATAAAAGTAAAAAATTATTATATCGTTTTTAAATCTAACTCAATATAAGTTTTGGTAAATTTTCATTAAACCATTGGCTTTTTAAAATAATCATGATGTGCGTACCACCTTGTATTACAAGACAATCTCCAACACAAGAATGCGTAAAAACGGCGTCATTATCACCATGAATATAAATTGCGCCTGGTATTGGTTCTTCTTGTTCCCAGCAAAACATCTGTTTGAGTGCCCAGTCCAGGTATCGTTTATCGTTTACCGCAAGGTATGTTTTATAAAGGTCAATGCGTTTTGCAATGGTATCGTTAAAGGCATATTTTTTAAGAACGTCAAGATTTGATAATAGTTGTGTAGGCGCAAATTTATAGGCTTTCATAAATTTAGCGATTTTCATCCGTTTTGGCAATTCATGTTTACTTTTTACACTTGAAACAACGATTAGCTTCCTTAAATTCATGAACTTACTCATTTCCTGTACCAAAACACCCCCAAAAGATACCCCTAAAAGAACAACATTCTCATGTTTTATTTTGCCAATCATTCTTTTTGCGTAGGTTTCCAAACTTTCTTCCTCATATGGAATCATCCATTCTAACCAATGAATTTGAAACTGATCTTCAGGCAGCTTTATTCGATTAAAGATAGTAGGATCTGCTGCCATTCCTGGCATCATATATAAGTGGATGAGCTCTTTCTGCATTAGGTAATCTTATTGGGTCTAAGTTAAGTCATACATAACTGAAAGTTACTACAAAATTGAAACCATCTAAATCTAATAGTTTATTTTATAAGTATTTAACAGGTGTGTAACTTTACTTTATGTGATTTTTTTCGTAAATTTGTATGCAAAGCTATATAAAATTATAGTTCTACCCTTCCAACTAGTGAACTAAAAACAGGATTTACCATGATTGATGCTGCCGAATTAATTGATAATGACTTTTTGCGACAATTTGAACTTAAAGTCGATGACGAACTTGCCAAAATTGAATATTCTCTTCAGGAAAGGAAGATATTTTTAACAAAACTAATTATTCCAGAGAGTATTCATTCTAATGATTTTGAATTTGATTTTTTAACATTGGTTTTTGAAAATATTTCAGACAGAAATATTAGTGTAGTGCCAACAAGCCCCGAAATAGCAAAATTCATTCGAAAGAATAGAAAATATAAAAAGATGCTCCCTGTGGGAATCCGCATCTAGTATATATATTACAATAATAAAAAAATCCGAAGTTAATCGCTTCGGATTTTTAATTTAATATTATTTGGTATAAACTAATATTGTATCTATAGCTATAATTAAATTTTGTGATGGCAATCTGAAGATGCTTCCTATTTCTTCGTATAAACCAAAGTTAAATCCCTAGTGGCTAAAACTTCAGTTAATTGCTCATTGTAAATATCAATAGCATCCTCATAAACTACGGTCAACTGATTCCCATTGATTGTGGCAGTCGTATTAAACAGAGAAACTGAATTGTTATTTTGGGAATAAGATCCTGAAATCCCGATAACGCCTTCGGTATCGCAAATTACAGTGAAAGCATAAACTTCATTTGTTTCATCTAACAAGGAAACGGTTACATCAGGATTGTATGTAGCCAAGGAAGATACTGTGCCGTTAGCTTCAAACACTAAAGTTTCGTTATTTTCACACATGGCTTCTACTAAAAGGTTTTCATTAGCAACATTGTCATTATTCAAATCTATAGGAACCTGTATTGTCCAAGTAGTCAATTGCCATGTTCCGACAATAGAGTCATCTTTTGGATCATCTTTAGAACAAGATACTAAAAATGATAAAGCAATTATGATACAAAGTATTGAATTGAATTTTCTCATGTTTGGGACAGTAGAATTAATAAATCTTACCAAAACTATCCATTTTAATGATTATACCACGAAAAATCAGATGAACGGAATAAAGTCAGGTTGAAATTGGTAAACAGAGTGATTATTATATTGAAAAGACTTCAATAAATTCAAATCGGCACAATCCATCAATATCGATTTTAGTGAGCGCAACTTGATGTAAGGTATTTACCAGTTCAGGATTCCAAGGGGTTTTAACTTTAACATAGTTTTCTGTAAACCCATAAATATATCCTTTTTTATTTTCACTCTCAAACAAGACCGTTCTTGTGCTTCCCAACTGGCTCTCATAAAATTTTCTGCGAAGTTTTGCAGATAAACCACGCAACATTTTGCTTCGTTTAGCTCTTACATTTTTTGATACCACGCCGTCCATTGTAGCAGCTTCGGTATTATCACGTTCAGAATAAGTAAAAACATGCAAATAGGAAATATCCAGTTGGTTTAGAAAATTATAGGTTTCTAAAAAATGTTCGTCGGTTTCACCAGGAAAACCTACAATAACATCTACACCAATGCAGGCATGTGGCATCACTTCCTTAATTTTTGTTACTCTGTCAATATATAATTCTCGCATATACCGACGTTTCATCTTCTTTAAAATGTCGTTGCTTCCACTTTGCAATGGTATATGAAAATGTGGGACAAAGGCTCGAGACTTTGAAACCAAGTCGATGGTTTCATTTTTTAATAGATTAGGCTCAATGGATGAAATTCTTAATCGTTCAATACCTTCAACCTTATCTAATTCTGTCACTAAATCTAGAAAAGTATGTTTGTGACTCTTGTTTCCAAACTCACCTTTCCCATAGTCACCAATATTGACGCCAGTCAGGACGATTTCCTTGATGTTCTGTTCTGAAATTTCTTTGGCATTTTTCAGAACACTTTCCATAGTATCACTCCTAGAAATACCGCGAGCCAAAGGGATTGTACAATACGTACATTTATAATCGCATCCATCCTGAACTTTCAAAAAAGCACGAGTTCTGTCGCCAATGGAATAACTTCCGACATAAAAATCTGCATCTTCAATTTCGCAAGAATGAACTTCTCCCAAATCATTTTTTGATAGATCATTGAGATAATCCGTTATTTTGAATTTTTCTGTAGCTCCAAGCACTAAATCCACACCATCAACGTCCGCCAATTCTTGAGGTTTCAATTGGGCATAACAACCAACTGCAGCTACAAATGCATCCGGATTCACCTTTTGAGCTTGCTTCACAACAGATTTAAAACGCTTGTCAGCATTTTCAGTAACCGAACATGTGTTTATCACATAAATATCAGCAACTTCATTGAATTCTACCCTATCAAAACCTTCATCTGTAAAAGTTCTGGCGATCGTAGATGTTTCTGAAAAATTCAGTTTACAACCCAAAGTATAAAATGCGACTTTTTTTCTATCGTTCATTCTTGTATTTTTACCAAGTTGGCAAATTTACAACTTAAAAATGATATGATAAAACCGTTATCACAGCTCTTAGAACAATCATTTCACTATATATCAATCAGTTGCATAGTTTTAATCCTGTTGTCTTGTGATACTAATAAAAGTAAATTCAATGACCAACTTGTTTTCCGTTATAATGAGCACAAAAATATAAGTTCTTTAGATCCAGCCTTCTCTAAAGATATTGCTGACATTTGGGCTACAAATCAGCTTTTTAATGGATTGGTTCAGATGGATGACGAAATGAAGGTGTTGCCTTGCATCGCAAAAAAATGGTCGATTTCAGATGATGGACTCACGTATTCATTTTCACTTCGGAACGATGTTCTATTCCATAAACACAAATCTTTTGGAAAAGATGCAACAAGAACAGTGATCGCTTTAGATTTTGAGTATAGTTTAAATCGCTTACTCGATACACAATTGGCATCTCCTGGAAGTTGGGTATTACAAAAAGTAGATTCTTTTAGAGCCGTTAATGATACCTTATTTGAAATCAAACTGAAACAGCCATTTCCTGCGTTTCTCGGACTGTTAACAATGAAATATTGTAGTGTTGTCCCTAGAGAAGTGGTTGAGCATTATGGTAACGATTTCCGTTCAAACCCAATAGGAACTGGGCCTTTTCAGTTTAAACGTTGGGAGGAAAATTTGAAATTGGTCTTTAGAAAAAATCCTGATTATTTTGAAAGCGACAGTAGTGGACAACGCTTGCCTTATCTGGAGGCCGTAGCAGTCACTTTTTTACCAGATAAACAAAGTGAGTTTTTACAATTTGCACAGGGAAATATTGATTTCGTTTCTGGTCTTGATGCCTCCTATAAGGATGAAATTTTGACAGCATCAGGCCAACTTCGAGAAATGTACGTTAATGATATAGATATGATACGTGGTCCTTATTTGAACACAGAATATTTAGCATTTTATATGGACTCGAAAGTTCCAGAAATGCAATCCGAACTTATAAGAAAAGCTGTCAATTATGGCTTTGATCGACAAAAAATGATGGTGTATTTGAGGAATGGTGTGGGAATTCCGGCTAATGGTGGTTTTATTCCCAAAGGATTGCCAGGCTATAATGAATCCATAGGATTTGATTACCAACCGCAAAAAGCACGAGAACTGGTATCACAATTCAAAAAAGAAACAGGTCTTCAGAATCCAGAAATAACCATTACCACAACGAGCAATTATTTAAGTTTTTGTGAATTCATACAACGTGAAATACAAAAAACTGGATTAAAAGTTAATGTTGACGTCATTCCTGCTGCCACTTTAAAGGATGCCAAGGCAAATGGCAAACTCGATCTGTTTAGAGCTAGTTGGGTGGCAGATTATCCCGATGCAGAAAACTATTTATCTTTATATTATAGTAAAAACTTTGCTCCTAACGGACCTAATTATTCGCATTTTAAAAATAGTCAGTTCGATGAATGGTATGAAAAGTCCTTCACGATTACCGATCCTGAAAAAAGAGAACTACTTTATTCAAAAATGGATTCACTTATAATGCAAAAAACGCCTGTTGTCGTTATGTTTTATGACGAAGTTTTAAGGTTTACAAGAAAAAATGTAAAGGGGTTAGGTATCAATCCGATTAATCTGCTAGACCTAAAAAGAGTAAGTAAGGATTAGCTATTCCTTTATTATTTCAAAATAATAAATATCATCTTCACCTTTGCCTTTTGCTCTATTTGATGAGAAATAGCCTTCTTTACCATTATCGTTTAATACAAAACAAATATCATCTCCTCTACTATTAATTGGTTGAGGCATCAATTCAGGATTACCTATATTATTATCTTCATCGATAATGCATTTATAAATATCCAATCCGCCAATACCTCTTGCTCTATCAGATGAAAAATACAGCACATTATCTTTAGTTATTGTTGGAAACATTTCTTTACGAGGTGAATTGATCAAATCACCTAAATTTTCTGGATCACCAAATTTATTATCACCCTCAATTTTAATCCTAAAAATATCTGTAGGCCCTTTTGCACTTGGGATGTTAGATGTAAAATATAAATAATCACCGTTTGGACTTACAGCGGGATGTGCATATGAATAGTTTGGATCACAAAAAGATAGTGGTTTAAAATTTTTATAACCTATGCCTTCAACATATTCACCACGCTCAATGCGCAGGTTTCGGGTCTTGTCATCATGTTTATAAACATCGCCTCGTTTTTCTTCATTCGTAGTGACATACATATATTTTCTGTCTGAACTGAAGGCCGCAGTTGAACTGTTAAATACGAAAGCATCAGAAGATTTGAATTCTTTCGAATTAATTATTTCACCATCATCGGTTATCTCACCCTCATATAATGTGAAAACGGTCTGGCCCCTTCGATTTTTATCCACGGAACCAAAACTATTTATTTTGTATCTCGAATAATACACTTTATTACCCAATTGGTAAATTGCGCCATACTGACTTAACTCATCATTCATCTTTAGATTCTTGATACTATAAGTTGGTTCTTGGGCTATAGAATTTGCCGAAATAAAAACTAAAATAATTATAAGTAGGCTTTTCATAATTTAAATTTAATCTAGAGATTTTCCAATATCTTGGATTTCATCTTCCACAATGATCATTGATTTTTCCCATTGTTTCTTGAGTAAAAAATGAAAAAGATAAGCTGCACCAATCCCAAATGGCAACACGATAAGACCCAAAGCCAAATTGTTGTCCCAATTAAAACCTATGTCAATAATGATATCCATAATTCCGAGAATGATTCCTCCAACAAACGTGCCAACATAATAAACAACAATACCCAATATGGCAAACAGCCATTTATTTTTATTAAATTGTTCAGCAAGTTTATAAAAATACTTTCCTATAAAATATAAAAATACTAGTCCTAACATAATTTTATTAGTTAGTTACTTTGAATAATTTGTTTATATATATTGTTTTTCCCTCATTATTAATGCCTCTAAACTCGATCGAGTAATATCCTGGCACATCGGAAGTATAAAAATCTTAAGATCTGTATTCGATTTTAAAAGATATATTGCAGATTTCCAAAAGCTTTGTAACATTCCTTGATTTTTTGCTTTTTGTTTGGAAGAGTTTTAATAGGATTGAATATGGAACTCATTCTCTCCTATACTTTTTTGTGATTTCAAATATGTGCTCTAAAATACTTTTGTCAGTCTCGGTTAACTGAATATTTCTTCGAGACATTACAACTTCGGCAACCTCAAATGCTTTTTTTGTGAGATATGTAGTAAAACCTCCATTACCTCCCCAACTAAAACTTGGGACAAAGTTACGTGGAAATCCACTGCCAAATATATTAGTGCTTACACCAACCACAGTGCCAGTATTGAACATCGTATTGATACCACACTTACTATGATCACCCATCATCAATCCACAAAACTGTAGACCTGTCCGTGCAAAGTTCTCGGTATTATAATTCCAAAGTCTCACTTCAGCGTAATTGTTCTTAAGATTAGAATTGTTTGTGTCCGCTCCAAGATTGCACCACTCACCTATCACAGAATTACCCAAAAATCCATCATGGCCTTTATTAGAATATCCAAAAATCACAGAATTATTGACTTCACCTCCTACCCTACTGTGAGGTCCAACTGTGGTAGGACCATATATTTTGGCACCCATTTTAACAGTCGCGTGTTCACACAACGCAAATGGCCCACGAATGATGCTACCTTCCATAATTTCTGCATCCTTGCCTACATATATCGAACCGGAGTTTGCATTGAGTGTCGTAAACTCCAATTTAGCACCTTCCTCTAAAAAAATATTATGCCCATTAAGAATGTTGTTGGTTGAAGAAATTTGTTGTGAACGTCTTCCTTTCGTCAATAATTCAAAATCATCTTCAATTGCTTGACCATTTTTCGAAAAAATATCCCAAGTATGTTCGATTTTAAGGACTTCGTCATCATATTCTATCGCTTCAAATGAATCAAAATCAATATCTTCTTGCGCATCCTTTGTATAAAATGCGATGACATCCTCATTCTTAAAAATGGCTTGGTTTTCTTCAAGACTCTTAACCATTTCGGCCAATTCTGCGTTGGGCAAAAAAGATGAATTGATTAATACATTTTCATCCATTTCAACCATTGGATATTTATCGGACAGATAATCTTCTGTAATTGTAGTGGTGGTGAATCCTAATAACTTTTCCCATTTTTCTCGAATGGTCAAAATCCCTATTCTTATATCTGCAACGGGTCTTGTAAAAGTGAATGGTAAAAGATTGTTGCGAGAAGGACCGTCGAATAAAATATAGTTCAAATTTTATGTATTTAAATTAATACTTGATAAAATTCCAGAGATGAAAAGTTGAATTTAAAATTAAACTTTGTGCCCTAGCAAGAATTTTTATTGAATCAAAAGTAGGGTAAATATAGAAAACAAAAAAGCCTTCAAAATAAATTTAGAAGGCTTTTGTTATAATCAATGCTAAACCTATTTTTTGAATTTAGCATATTTGTTTTTGAATTTATCGATACGACCTGCAGTATCCACCAATTTGGATTTACCAGTGTAATATGGATGAGATGTTCTAGAAATCTCCATTTTTACCACTGGATACTCAACACCATCGACTTCAATTGTTTCGTTTGTATCTGCTGTAGACTTTGTTAAGAATACGTCATCGTTAGACATATCTTTGAACGCTACAAGTCTATAATTTTCTGGATGTATACCTTTTTTCATCTCTAATAACTTTAAATCATTTCATTTTTTGGAAGTGCAAATTTACGTATTTTTTACAATTCTACAATACTTTTGACTTTATTTTTTTGCTTTTAACAATTGAATGTTTAAATGATTTCTTTTGTAACGTTTTGGTATATTTGTTTACTAACTAGCATATCAACTTTTTTTAAACTAACTATTATGGAAGAACAAAAATTATCACCAGGCAAATTTGCGATGAATTATGGAGTCATTCTAGGATTCATTATGATTCTAATTGCCGTTATTATGTATGTTACTGGCATGTTATTAGAAGGAAAACAATGGCCACAATATTTATATTATATTATTTTTCCAGTAACCATTATTTATGCTACCAATCAATTTAAAAAGAAAAATGCCAATATGCTTTCTTTGGGCGAAGGAATAAAAATAGGCGTGCTTATTGGAGTTATTAGTGCTGTTGTCTACATTATATATACATTACTGTTCAATTATGTTATTGATCCAGAATTTATGAGTCAAGTATTGGAAATGGCGAAAGACAAAATGCTTGAAGAGAACCCTGATATGACCGAAGAAATGGCTGAAAATGGAATTAAATTTATTGAAATATTCACGAATCCTTTTATCTCAAGTGCCTTTTGGATAGCCATGAGTGCTTTTTTTGGTCTGATTTACGGACTAATAGCTGGTTTAGTTATGAAAAATGCTTAATTAATTTCACTATTTTTGAATGATAAATTTTGAATTAATTTAGATGAACATATCAGTAGTTATACCGCTACTTAACGAGCAGGAGTCTCTTAAAGAACTACACGATTGGATTGCAACCGTTATGCAATCCAATCGTTTTTCTTATGAAATCATTTTTATTGATGATGGGAGTACTGATGATTCTTGGAAAACCATCGAAGAACTTTCGCGAAAAGATATTAATGTTAAAGGCATTAGATTCTTAAGAAATTTTGGAAAATCACAAGCATTGCACGCTGGATTTGCAAAAGCTCAAGGCGAAGTTGTAATTACCATGGATGCTGATCTTCAAGACAATCCGGAAGAAATTCCGGAATTGTATCATATGATTGCAAACGATAAGTTCGATTTGGTGTCTGGTTGGAAAAAGAAACGCTATGATTCCGTTCTTTCTAAAAACATGCCTTCTAAATTGTTCAATTGGGCTGCCCGCAAAACCTCTGGAGTGAAACTTCACGACTTTAATTGTGGCCTCAAAGCTTACAACAAAAACGTTGTAAAAAACATTGATGTTCATGGCGAAATGCATCGGTATATACCTGTATTATCGAAAAATGCAGGATTTGCGAACATCGGTGAAAAAGTGGTTTTGCACCAAGCCAGGAAATATGGCACAACTAAATTTGGGATGAATCGATTTGTACACGGTTTTTTAGATTTGGTAACTATTTGGTTTATTTCACGCTTTGGCAGACGTCCAATGCACCTTTTTGGGGCACTTGGTGTTCTTATGTTCTTTATTGGCTTTGCGTTTACTTTATACCTGGGTATCGATAAATTGTTTTTTAATACCGCTGGACGTTTGATTACTGCCAGACCACAATTCTATATCGCTCTCTCTACGATGATTATTGGTACTCAATTTTTTATTGCTGGCTTTTTGGGTGAAATAATTCTCCGAACGAAGGAAGGCAAGAAACGTTATTTAGTTAAAGATGAATTGAATTTGTAACATAAGTCTTCAAATTAATCCAGTATTACCATATAACATTTATCAGATTGCTTATTTTTGTATGATAAAATTTGATTATCTATGATTCATATAGACCCAACCATTTTAACGCGAATCAATACATGGTTAACGCCTTCATTTGATAAAGAAACACAAGAATTTATCAAAGACAGTATTGCACATCACCCCAAGGAGATACAAGAAAGTTTTTATCAAGATTTAGATTTTGGAACTGGTGGTATGCGAGGAATAATGGGTATTGGCACCAACAGAATCAATAAATATACGCTTGGAAAAAACACACAAGGTTTGAGCAATTACATGCACATGTCTTTTCCTGGTCAAGCTCTTAAAGTTGCTATTGCTTACGATTGCAGACATAATAGTAAAACACTGGCAAAACTAGTAGCTGATGTATTTTCCGCGAACGGAATTACTGTTTATCTTTTTGAAGATTTACGTCCAACTCCAGAATTATCATTTGCGGTCAAACATTTGGATTGTCAATGTGGAATTGTTTTAACAGCTTCTCACAATCCGCCAGAATACAACGGTTATAAAGTCTATTGGCAGGATGGTGGACAATTGGTCCCACCACAGGACGTTGAGATTATCGAAGAAATCAACAACCTTGACTATTCTGAAATTAAATTTGATGCCAATGAAAATTTGATTAAAATCATAGGTAAAGAAGTTGATGATGTTTTCATTAATGCATCCGTAAAAAACGGCTGTTTTAACACCTCTCAAGAGGCAAAGAACAATACAACGGTTGTCTTTACCTCGCTTCATGGCACATCGATTACCATCGTCCCAGAAACTCTAAAACGAGCTGGCTACAAAAACGTTCATATTGTCGAAGAACAAAGAGTCCCAAATGGCGACTTCCCAACAGTTAAATCGCCGAATCCTGAAGAACCTGAAGCATTAAAAATGGCTTTGGATTTGGCGGATAAAGTAAATGCGGATATTGTTATAGGAACCGATCCAGATTGTGATAGACTTGGTGTTGCAGTTAGAAACCTAGAAGGTGAAATGGTGTTGTTGAATGGTAATCAGGCGATGGTGATGATGACCGACTTCCTTTTGAAACAATGGGAAAAAGAAGACAAGATAAAAGGGAATGAGTTTATTGGTTCGACCATCGTATCGACACCGATGATGGCTACTATGGCAAAAAATTACAAAGTCGAGTATAAAGAAGGGTTGACTGGTTTCAAATGGATTGCAAAAATGATCAAGGATTTTCCAAACCTAGATTTTATTGGCGGTGGTGAAGAAAGTTTCGGATTTATGGTGGGTGATTTTGTGAGAGATAAAGACGCCGTTACCTCTACTCTTTTGGCAATTGAAATTGCCGCACAAGCAAAAGCTAATGGAAGTTCATTTTACAAGGATTTAATTCAGTTGTATATTGATCATGGTTTTTACAAAGAGCGTTTAATATCAATGACAAAAAAAGGAATCGAAGGGGCTCAAGAAATTAAGCAAATGATGATAGATGCTCGTGAGAACCCATTGAAAGAAGTTAATGGATCTAAAGTGATACGGATTGAAGATTATCAATTATCACGAGCTAAAAATTTCATTAACAATACAGAAGAAGTCATCGAAATTCCAAAATCTAATGTATTGATTTACTATACAGAAGATGGAAGCAAAATTGCCTTGCGACCGAGTGGCACAGAACCAAAGATTAAATTTTATATTAGCGTCAACACTAATTTAAACAATACATCTGCCTTTAAAACTACAGAGGAGCGATTGGACTCAAAAATTGATGCCATTGTTAAGGACATGAAATTAAATTAATGAACTACTTAAAAAAAATCCTTCGGTTTGCACTTCCTTATAAAAAGTACGCGTTCTTAAACATTATCTGTAATATTTTTTATGCTTTATTCGGGACTTTGGCAATGGTTTCCCTGATGCCAATGATCAATATTTTGTTTAACGAAACCAACAAAGAATATACAAAACCGGAATTCCTATCCTTCGGTGACTATTTTTCTAAAGACAAAGTCATCGATTTTTTTAATTATTTCGTTACCAATAAATTGGAAATTGAAGGTCCGAGTGCCACCTTGACGTACATGATCGTTATCATTATTTCATTGTTTCTCCTCAAAAACCTATTTAATTATTTAGGTTTATACTATATAACCTATTTGAGAAACGGTGTGTTGAAGGACCTGCGCAACGAAATTTACGAAAAAACCTTAAAATTGCCCATCGCATTTTTTTCAGAGAAACGAAAAGGAGATATTATCGCTAGAATATCTGGAGATGTCAATGAAGTCCAGACCTCTTTTTTATCCATTTTGGAATTGATTGTAAAAGAGCCATTGACAATCATTTTTGCCATCTTAGCTATGTTCCTGACCAGCGTGAATTTGACCATATTTGTGTTTCTTTTTATACCCATTTCCGGATTTATTATTTCTGCCATTGGCAAAAAATTGAAAAAACATTCACAAAATGTGCAACGCGAACAGGGTGTGTTTTTATCAACTTTAGAAGAAACATTGGGAGGATTAAAAGTCATCAAAGGATTCAATTCAGAAAATAATTTTGTTTCAAAATTCAGTCAATCGACCAGTCGCTTTTTTAATTTTTCAAACCAGTTGACACATCGACAAAATTTGGCTTCACCTACTAGTGAGTTTCTTGGAATTGTAACCATCGCGGTCCTTTTGTGGTATGGAGGAAGTATGGTTTTAATAGACAAAACATTATCAGGCGGTGCCTTTATAGGATTTATGGCACTTGCTTATCAGATATTAACTCCCGCTAAAGAAATCAGTAAAGCGTCCTATAGTGTGCGCAGAGGAAATGCCGCTGCAGAACGTGTGCTAGAAATTTTGGAAACCAAAAGCCCGTTGGAGGATAAGCCAAATGCTATGGTAAAAGATGGATTTCATAATGATATCACGCTTAAGAATGTGTCCTTTAAATATGAGGATGAATTGGTTCTTAAAAATTTCAGCATCCATGTGCCGAAAGGAAAAAGTGTTGCTCTGGTAGGACAATCTGGGAGCGGGAAAAGTACCATTGCAAATTTAGTCACTCGATTTTATGATGTCAATGAAGGTAGTATTCAAATTGACGGTATCGACATACGTGACCTGACCAAGCACTCACTTCGCCATTTAATGGGTTTGGTAACCCAAGATTCCATTCTGTTCAATGATTCCATAAAGAACAATCTACTGCTTGGAAAAGAAAATGCTTCGGATGACGATATTATTGATGCATTGAAAATTGCCAATGCATGGGAATTTGTTAAGGATTTACCGAAAGGGATTGAAACGAATATAGGTGATTCTGGTGGGAAGTTATCAGGCGGCCAAAAACAGCGATTGAGCATTGCCCGTGCAGTTCTTAAAAATCCACCTATCATGATTTTAGATGAAGCCACCTCTGCCCTCGATACCGAAAGCGAACGTTTAGTGCAAGTAGCTTTAGAAAACATGATGAAAAATAGAACCTCCATCGTAATTGCTCATAGATTATCCACCATTCAAAATGCCGACGAAATTATAGTTATGCAAAAAGGCGAAATAGCTGAACAAGGAACACACCTCGAGTTAATGAAAAAACATGGAGTCTACAAAAAACTTGTGGACATGCAGAGTTTTGAATAAATCTAACTAAACGTTATAAAATCAGAAAAGGATTTCATAAATGTGAAATCCTTTTCATTTTTATTACCAGATTTGGGGAAACTGGTAACGTTAGTAGGTTAGATAATGTAAACTTATATTTTTTTTCGTTATAAAACAAGAAAAAAATGCATTTCATCGATTTTTATTGCGTTTCGTCGTTATTTTTTATATTAACTATTTGATATTTAGTTATATATGTTTTTGAATAAATTGAAATTTTTTTAGTTAAACTTTTTATAACTTCATCAGTCTTATTAGAAACTGTTTTGTGGATAACGAATTAGACTTATTAAATCGATTAAGAACCGAAGAAACCAAAGAACAGGCCTTTAAAGAATTGTTAGCACTATACAAGGAACGTCTCTATTGGCATATTCGGAATATTGTAAAGTCACATGACGATGCCGATGATGTATTGCAGAACACCTTCATCAAAGTGTATAGAAATATTGCTGGATTCAAAGCAGAAAGCAAACTTTACTCTTGGCTTTATCGTATAGCAACAAATGAATCATTGAGCCACATCAATCAGAATTTAAAACGAGGTCATCTTACTACTGAAGAATTCCAACAACAAGCGGTTTCAAATTTAAAAGCAGATGTTTATTTTGAGGGAGATGACATTCAGTTAAAGTTGCAAAAGGCAATTGCCACTTTACCTCATAAGCAACAATTAGTTTTTAACATGAAGTACTTTGAAGACATCAAATATCGAGAAATGTCTGAAATTCTAGACACCAGTGAAGGTGCTTTAAAAGCGTCTTATCATATTGCAGTTAAAAAAATAGAAGATTACCTAACTAAAGATTAAACCATTTGACCAAATTATAGTCAAACTTATAATGAAAAGCAAAAAATTAAATAACATCAAATCATCAGGTTATAAAACGCCCGATCACTATTTTGAATCTTTGGAAGATACTATTTTTTCTAGATTGGCAGAAAACCGTCTATCTACAAAAATCAAATCGAGTGGATTTAATGCGCCAGACGATTATTTTGAATCATTGGATGCCAAAGTTTTGAACGCTCTTGACCGAAAGGATGAATCAAAAGTGATATTGCTATTTAATTGGAAAAAGGCAGCTTATATTTCTGGTTTCGCAGCTAGTTTAATAATTGCAATAAATCTCTTATTAGATAATTCTGCAGATTTTACCTTTGATGATTTAGAAACAGCTTCTATACAGAATTATTTATTGGATGAAGATTTGAATGCCTATGACATGGTACCATATTTGGGTAATACTACATTGGATACAGGTGATTTTATTGAAAATAGAATGAACGAATCAGAAATTGAAGATTATTTATTTCAAAATTCTGATATTGAACAATTAATAACAGATTAATGAAAACAATTATAACACTACTAGTAGTATCGTTGTCATTGCAAGTCTTTTCCCAAGATAATGACAGACGTGAACATATAAAGGCCTTAAAAGTGGCCTTTCTAACTGAACAATTAGAGCTCACCCCAAGCGAGGCCCAAAAATTTTGGCCTGTTTACAACGCCTTTGAAGAACAAGAACAGGTATTAAGAAAAGAAAATTATAAAAAACGAAAAGAGACCAACGTCGATTTATTGAGTGAGCAAGAGGCAAAAAAAATGATTGAAGACATGATTTCCACCGAAAAAAAGAAACAAGAACTTCGTGAAAATTTTATAAAAGACTTACAAAAATTTCTTTCTTCAAAAAAAATTATCAAATTGAAAATTGCTGAAGACCAATTCAACAAAAAAATGTTTGAAGAATTGAAAAAACGGCGAGATTCAAGAAAAGGAAAACCTTAAAAAAGGTAAAAATCATAATGTTCAAGCCCCAAAATTTAAATTTGGTTATTGGAATTTGACCCCGAAGTTTCGGGGTTCTTTATTTGAATTTTAATTTAGAAATTCGTCCTTTCCCTGCAGCATACGCTAAACTATCATTTACAAATCGAATTGTATAAAATGACTCATCACTCAAATGTTTCCATGTTTCCCCTTTATCAAATGAATGGTCAATTCCGTTAAATCCAACGACAACTAACTGATTGGCATCTTTGTTCGGCACATATTGCACACAGCTTCTATATCCCGGATTTTCCCCATCTGCAACCACTTTCCATGTTTTGCCACCATCATTTGTTACAATTTTATTGTTCCTGTTATTTTCAGGTTTGGTATAATCACCTCCTACGGCAAAACCATTTTTGTTATCATAAAAATCAAGAGAATAAATTCCGGTAGTTGCTTCTCCATTTATCATAGGCGTTTCAAAAACCTCCCAAGATTTCCCTTTATTAGTAGAATACCAGATTCTACTGGTCTTCCCTCCTGTTCCTATCCATGTATAATCTCCGCTAACAGAAATGTTAGTATTACTTGCTGCAAATGCTGCTTCCCCTTCTTTAATTTGTGGCAATTTATCACAAGACAATTTAGACCAATTCTGTCCACCATCACGTGTAATTATTATACTCAAACAATCATCTGTCGGGTCACCAATAGCAATTCCTTCTTTATCATTCCAAAACTTCATTGCATCATAAAAAACCGATGGACCTTCTTCCTTATAGACTAGTGTCATCTGCCCATCATCACCAGTTTTATAAAGCAGCCCAGGGCTTTCAGTGCTCAACATAAAAAAATCGGTCGAAGTATGTGCAACCGCTCTGAAGTGTGGAGTTAGCGAATCGTACTTTTGAGTTGAAGTCATCCAACTTTCAGACTTTGGCTTATAAAGTCCAAATACACCATTATTGGCAGCAAAGGCCAAACTTTTATCGTTCAGTAATTCGATAGCTCTAATACTTAGAGTAGTATCGACATAGATATCTTCAATTTCGACAGAAGTGTATACATTATGTGCTTTTTCCACTTTAGGATTGCATGATTGCAAAATAAGGATTAAAAACAAGATCATTAAAACTCTCATAAGACGGATTTTTACAGGAAAGGTAATCCATTTGCAATTAAAAAATAAAATACAGCCAAATTCATGTCTTTTAACGTAACTTTGCACGCTAATTTTTTATATAATGCGCTTACACAGAAACTTATGCTTTGCAGTTGTTGACGGATTGATGCTCATATTTAATGAAGGTCAATATGCTGATAAGGTAATACAACAATTACTTAAAAGAGATAAACGTTGGGGAGCTCGTGACAGAGCTTTTGTAGCAGAAACAACCTATGACATTGTTCGATGGAAACGCTTGTATGCTGAAATTGCAGAAGTGAAAGAACCTTTCGACAGAGATAATATTTGGAGATTGTTTGCGGTTTGGGCAACGTTAAGAGGTATTAAATTACCAGATTGGACTTATTTTGAAAATACTCCAACAAGAAAAATAAAAGGTCGTTTTGACGAACTTTCCAAAATCAGAAAAATCAAGGAGTCCATTCCTGATTGGATGGATGAATTGGGTGAAAAAGAATTGGGCAAAGACATTTGGACCAAAGAAATTGCGGCATTGAATGAACAAGCTGATGTTATTTTGAGAGTAAATACACTTCAAACTACGAAAGAAAAACTTCAGGAAGAGTTATTTGATCAAGACATTGAGACCGAATTTTTGCCAGACTATCCAAATGCGTTAAAACTTAAAGAACGAGCTAACGTCTTTCAAACTGAACAATTTAAGAATGGAGCTTTTGAGGTTCAAGATGCTTCCTCACAACTTGTAGCTGAATTCATGAATTTAGAACCTGGGTTAAGAGTAGTGGATGCCTGTGCCGGTGCTGGAGGTAAAACATTACATATAGCTTCTTTGATGGAAAACAAAGGTCAAATAATCGCACTTGATATCTATGGAAATAAACTAAATGAATTGAAGCGAAGAGCTAAACGAAATGGTGCTTTCAATATCGAAACCCGTGCAATTGAAACCACAAAAGTTATAAAAAAATTATACGATAAAGCCGATAGGGTTTTGATTGATGCACCATGCTCTGGATTGGGTGTTTTACGTAGAAATCCTGACGCTAAATGGAAGCTTCAACCAGAGTTTATAGATAAGATCAAAAAAACACAACAAGACATTCTTCAACAATATTCAAAAATTGTCAAGCCTGGTGGGCAATTGGTCTATGCAACTTGCTCAATTTTACCATCAGAAAATGAAAAACAAGTTCAGGAATTTTTAACATCAGAATTCGGAAAAGAATTTACATTTGCTAAAGATAAAAAGGTATTGTCACACAAATCTGGTTATGATGGATTTTATATGGCACTGCTTCAAAAGAAAAATTAATTCACATATGAGAAAACTATACATTATACTTTCTTTTCTAACGACAGCAGCAGTATCGGCACAAATTCCGTCAGGATATTACAATACCGCTACGGGTTCTGGCTATACTTTAAAAACACAATTAAGAAAAATCATCAACGATGTTAACGATGGCTTACCTAACGAGCGAATAGCTACCGACCAAGGTTATAGTACGCTAGATGATTTGTACGCATTAAGTGATCGTGATACCTATTATGAGAATGACAATACAATTCTTGATATGTATTCTGAAAGACCTTCTTCAGCAGACCCTTATAACTACACCTATCCAACTAACCAATGTGGCAATTATAGCAGCGAAGGGGATTGCTATAATAAAGAACATGTTATTCCACAATCTGTTTTTAATCAGGATTCACCAATGAGAGGCGATGCGCATCATGTAATACCAACAGATGGACGCGTGAATGGTTTTAGATCAAACTACCCTTATGGAGTGGGGAATTCTTTGGTTTCGCAAAGTGGAATTACCAATCCTACCATGAATGGGTCAAAATTGGGCAATAACCTAAACAGTGGTTATTCCGCTGGTTACACAGGAATTGTATTTGAACCTATAGACGAATTCAAAGGAGATATTGCACGTATTTATTTTTATTTTGTAACGCGTTATGAAACTCAAATCGGTGCTTGGGGAAGTTATGATATGTTTGATGGAAGCTCGACAAAGGTATTAGCAGATCCATTTTTAAACATTTTAAATACTTGGCATATTAATGACCCTGTGTCTCAAAAAGAAATCGATCGTAATAATAGAATATATACACATCAAAATAATAGAAATCCATTTGTAGACAATCCCGGATACGTGTTGGATATATGGGGAAATGCTCTTTCAGTGCCAAGTTTGGAAGCTAACAATATTAGTATTTATCCTAACCCTGTCGCTGGAAATACATTAACGATTGGAACCAATAAACCCCTAAAAATCGAAATTTACAATGTATTAGGCAAAAAGTTAATCTCTACCAATGTCGATTCCAGGAATGGTAAAGTAGATGTTGGATTTTTATATAGTGGTATATACATGCTAAAAATGACCTCTGATGGAGATACGATTACTAAAAGAATTATAAAAGAGTAAGCTTTTTTACTATTTAACACACTAAAGCGATTTCACTTTGAAATCGCTTTTTTTTATGTTCAGAACTCTTGGATAACTTCAAAATTAACTTCAGTAATTGGACAAATTATACGACTAAAAACTTTAAATTTGCATTTTCCTAAAACAAAACAAAACGACATAATGATTCATTTCTTCGGAAACCAAAACAGTAAAGTCTTTGCTGTTCAAGCAACAAAAGAATTATCAACTGAAACCATTTCTAAAATGATATGGTTATTTGGTAACCAACCAAAAATAGAACAAGCATCACTGGATGCTTTTTTTGTTGGTCCTCGCGCAGCCATGATAACACCGTGGAGCACCAATGCAGTTGAAATTACCCAAAATATGGGCATTGAAGGAATTGACCGCATTGAAGAGTTTCAGTCCGTTACTGAAGATTTCAAAGATTACGACCCAATGATTTCGGAGAAATACAAAGGTTTAAATCAAGAATCATTTACAATTGATATTCAACCAGAATCTATTTTAGAAATAGACAATATTTCTGCTTATAATCAAAAAGAGGGATTGGCACTGAATACCGAAGAAGTTGATTATTTAGAGGGTGTTGTTAAAAAAATAGGAAGAAAATTAACCGACTCCGAAGTATTTGGATTCTCGCAAGTGAATTCAGAACATTGTCGTCATAAAATATTTAATGGAACCTTTATCATTGATGGTGAAGAAAAGCCAACCTCACTTTTCAAATTAATTAAAGAAACCTCAAAACAACACCCTAACGATATTGTTTCTGCGTATAAGGATAACGTCGCTTTTATAAAAGGTCCAAAAGTGGAGCAATTTGCTCCTAAAACTGCTGATAAACCAGACTTTTATCAAACTAAGGATTTTGAGTCTGTTATTTCGCTAAAAGCGGAAACTCACAACTTCCCAACGACTGTTGAGCCTTTCAATGGTGCAGCAACGGGGTCTGGCGGAGAAATTAGAGATCGTTTGGCTGGCGGAAAAGGCTCTTTACCGTTGGCAGGAACTGCTGTTTACATGACCTCCTACTCTCGTCTAGAAGCAAAACGCCCTTGGGAAAAAAAAATGGAAGCTCGTCCTTGGCTATACCAAACACCAATGGATATTTTAATAAAAGCGAGTAATGGAGCATCTGATTTTGGAAATAAATTCGGTCAACCACTTATTTGTGGTTCTGTGTTGACTTTTGAAGATAATGAACAAAATTCTGTTACTTCGAGCGGAGTCGAGAAGCGGAAACTGGGCTACGACAAAGTGATCATGCAGGCTGGAGGAATCGGTTACGGAAAGGCCGACCAAGCCATAAAAGAAACACCACAATCAGGAGATAAAATCGTTATCCTAGGTGGAGATAATTACCGAATAGGCATGGGTGGAGCGGCTGTATCTTCCGCTGATACTGGCGAATTCTCTTCAGGAATTACATTGAATGCAGTCCAACGTTCCAATCCGGAAATGCAAAAACGTGCCGCTAATGCCATCAGAGGTATGGTAGAAAGTGAAGAAAATCATATCATTTCTATTCATGACCATGGTGCAGGAGGCCATTTAAATTGTTTAAGTGAATTGGTCGAAACGACCGGTGGGAATATCGATTTGGACAAATTACCAGTTGGTGACCCAACGCTATCTGATAAAGAAATCATCGGTAATGAAAGTCAAGAACGTATGGGACTGGTTATCGCCCAAAAGCATCTCGAGACTCTTCAAAAAATCGCTGATCGAGAACGCTCTCCAATGTACACCGTTGGTGATGTGACCGACAATCATCGTTTTACTTTTAAATCTAAAACCAACGGCCATCAACCAATGGATTTTGCTTTGCAGGATATGTTCGGGAGTTCTCCAAAAACTATTATGACTGACAAAACGGTCCAAAGGAATTATGCTGATGTCAGTTATAATCGTGACAAATTTTATGATTATTTAGACCAATTGTTGCAATTGGAAGCCGTTGCCTGCAAAGATTGGTTAACTAATAAAGTTGATAGATGTGTTGGTGGTAAAGTTGCCAAACAACAGTGTGCTGGACCTTTACAATTGCCACTTAACAATGTTGGCGTGATGGCTCTAGACTTTAAGGGAAAAGAAGGTATTGCAACCTCCATCGGCCACGCTCCTATTTCAGGGTTAATTGATCCGACTGCCGGAAGTAGAAATGCGATAACTGAAGCTTTGACCAATATCGTTTGGGCTCCGTTAAAAGATGGATTAAATTCGGTGTCGTTATCTGCCAACTGGATGTGGCCATGTAAAAACGAAGGTGAGGATGCTCGTTTATATGAAGCTGTTCAGGCCATATCAGAATACGCTATAGATTTGGGAATCAATGTGCCAACTGGGAAAGATTCACTTTCAATGAAACAGAAATACCCGAATGAAGAAGTCATTTCTCCAGGGACAGTTATTATTTCTGCGGCAGCAAACTGTAATGATATCACCAAAGTTGTAGAACCTGTTTTTGATAAAAATGGTGGACATATTTACTATATCAACATTTCTCAAGACGAGTTTAAATTAGGAGGAAGTTCTTTTGCACAAATAGTAAACAAAATTGGCAATGAAACGCCGAACGTTAAAAATGCAGATTACGTAAAAACCGTTTTCAATACCATTCAAGATTTAATTAAGCAGGACCAAATTGTGGCTGGACATGATGTCGCTTCAGGTGGATTGATCACAACATTGCTCGAAATGTGTTTTTCCGATACAGATCTAGGAGCCGAACTGGACCTTTCTGAATTGAACGAAAAAGATTCATTCAAAATCTTATTTTCAGAAAATTCTGGAATTGTATTCCAGGCAAAAGATAATTCAGTTGAAAAAATTCTTTCAGATGCAAACATTGAGTTTTTCAATATTGGAAATGTGGTTAAGGGTGACTCTTTGAGTATCATTAATGGAACTGAAGTTTTCACAATGACAATCTCAAGATTAAGAGATATGTGGTTCAAAACCTCTTATTTACTTGATCAAAAGCAAACTTTAAATAATCTTGCGAAAGATAGATTTGACAATTATAAAAATCAACCCTTAAATTATAAGTTCCCAGATCATTTTACAGGAAAGTTGCCTGTCTCTTCGAGCGGAGTCGAGAAGCCAAAAGCAGCCATCATTCGAGAAAAAGGAAGTAATTCTGAACGTGAAATGGCAAACGCTATGTATTTGGCCGGTTTTGATGTGAAAGATGTACATATGACCGATTTGATTTCTGGTCGTGAAACCTTGGAGGATATTCAATTTATTGGCGCTGTTGGTGGATTCTCTAATTCTGATGTATTGGGCTCTGCTAAAGGTTGGGCAGGTGCGTTTTTATATAATGAAAAGGCGAATATTGCGTTGAAAAATTTCTTCAATAGAGAAGATACACTTTCTGTGGGAATTTGCAACGGTGCACAACTCTGGATGGAACTTGAATTGGTAAACCCAGAGCATGAAATTCATGGGAAATTGACCTACAACGATTCCCACAAACACGAAAGTGGATTTACATCGGTTAAAATTCAGGAAAATAATTCAGTAATGCTTTCTTCATTGGCAGGAAGTACATTAGGCGTTTGGATCAGTCATGGCGAAGGAAAGTTCAAATTGCCACTTTCAGAAGACAAGTATAACATTGTCGCTAAATATGGCTACAAAAGTTATCCCGCAAATCCGAATGGTTCTGATTTCAATACAGCTATGATGTGTGATAAAACAGGTCGTCATTTAGTGACAATGCCCCATATTGAGCGCTCAACGTTTCAATGGAACTGGGCCAATTACCCTAAAGACAGAAATGACGAAGTGTCTCCTTGGTTGGAAGCCTTTGTGAATGCGAGGAAGTGGATTGAAAATAAAAATTTAGAATAAATTTTAAATTATAATTCAGTCAACTTCAATTTAATTTATAGAATTTACTAAATCTTTGTATCTTATATCGTCAAATTTAAGACGATGAATAAATCACTATTCTTCTGTATACTTTTAATATTGATATCATTCTGTGTTAATGGACAGTCTGATGTAGACGGGCTTAAGAACAAGCTCAAGACTGCGCGACAAGACACGACAAAAGTCAACATCTATCTAAAATTTTTTAAGAGCGACCTTTTCTATACGAATCCAAAAGAAGTCATAGACTATTCCCATAAAGCTTTAAGATTAAGTAAAAAAATTGCGTACCCAACTGGCATGGTAGAAGCCCACAATAATCTGGGTTACACCTACCGAGTGCAAAGTGAAACCGATTCTGCGCTATTTCATTATAATAAAGGCATCGAAATTTCAAAGGTCAATAATTACTACAAAGGTCTTACCAATGCCCATATTGGTCTTGGAAACACATACAATCAATTAAGTAAATGGGATGAAGCAAGAGAGGAATTTTTAAAGGTGATTTCTTTGGCTGAATCTAAAAGTGATTCAGTGCAAATGGGAAGTGCCTACAACAATTTAGGTAATTCGTATCTCAACCGGAGTTTGTTTCAAAATGCCCTTGAAAATTATCAGAAAAGTTTGAGCTACGGAGATTCTTCAATTAGACAGACAGCACTTATAAATATTGGCGTTGTTCACAATATGATGGGCAATAAGGATTTGGCAAGGGAGTATTTCAATAAAAGTATTGTGTACGCTAAAGCTTCCAACAATAAGAGTTATTTGGCATTTATTTATAAGAATCTGGGAGTTCTGGAGAAAAAGTCTGGAAACTATGATGAGTCAATTTTAAATTACAACCTGGCACTCCAACATTACGAATCAATTTCTGACGATTTTAATATATCTGAAATCCTGCAGAATCTCGGCAATGTCTATTTAGAGAAAAAAGAATATCCCACAGCTATAGGCTACTATGAAAAAAGTTTGGCACTTCAAAAGACTATAAACCATCCCTCTGGTATTTGTTATAATTATCTGGCGTTGGGCCTAACTTACAACGCCATGGGAAGGCTATCTATATCCCAGGAGTATGCAAAAGAAGCCAAAAATTGTTCCGACTCTTTGAATCTATTATCATATAAAATGGACGCCAAAGAACTATTGGCATTGATATTTGAAAAGCAAGGAAATTTAAGCGAAGCTTTGAGGTATCAAAAAGAATTTAAAAAATTAAGCGACACTATTAATGTTATCAATAGTAAAGAAAATATCGCCGAACTCGAAACGAAATACCAGACTACTCAAAAGGAACAGGAAATCAATTTATTGAGTGCTGAAAATGAGGTGGCAAATCTACAAATACAAAAACAACAAAGTCTTAAAAAAATACTTATCATCACTGCAATCTTCCTAGCGATATTAATAGCCGCAATTTATAGCCGATATACTATTAAAGCCAAGGCAAACAACAAATTACGTGAGTTAGACACCGTAAAAAGTAATTTTTTCACAAATATCTCACATGAATTTAGGACGCCCCTTACACTAATTCTTAATCCTATTTCAAAATTGTTAGAGAGTCAAAAGGATAGCGAAATTGAAGACGAACTTAAACTGATTCATCGAAATGCCAATCGCTTATTAGAACTGACCAATCAATTATTGGATTTATCAAAATTAGAAGCCGGGAAATTAGATTTACGAGTAACAAAAGGAAATCTTAAAAACACCATTGAGATGGTAGTTGCCTCCTTTTCATCGTTGGTCGAATCTAAAGACATTGATTTTATAGTTTCTACAGAAAACCTAAATCAGAGTGCCTATTTTGACACTGATAAACTTCAAAAGATTGTAACCAATCTTTTATCCAATGCTGTTAAGTTTACGCCTGCGGGAAAATCAATTAAGGTTTTCGCGAGCGTGATTAAGGATGACTTTAAAATTTCCGTGAAAGATTCCGGTCCAGGAATTCGTGAGGATGAACTTTATCAAATTTTTAACCGCTTCCATCAAAACAAGGAATTGGCTAGCTCATTTGGTGGTACTGGTGTTGGTCTTACCCTCACTAAAGAATTAGTTAATCTCCATCACGGCGTCATCATCGTAAATAGCAAACTTGGAGACGGCGCAGAATTTGAAGTCGTTTTACCAATTAATAAAATACAATATGCACCACATGAAGTTTACGAGGCAGACGATAATGAAATTGAACCTGAACTAATAGTACCAATCGAAACTTCGGATGAAGAATTAACATCAACTTTGAACAAACCAATCGCTCTTCTAGCTGAAGACAACAATGAACTTCGACATTACATTGCTTCCTTGTTGAAGCATAATTACAGTATAGAGAGCTGTAGCAATGGAAAGGATGGATTCGAAAGAGCGATTGAACTGATTCCTGATATCATAATTTCAGATTGGATGATGCCAGAAATGAATGGTTACGACTTATGCAAAGCACTGAAAAATGATGTAAGAACAAGCCATATCCCCATAATTCTACTCACCGCCAAAGCAGATATGCCAAGTAAATTGATGGCTTTGGAAATTGGCGCTGACGATTATTTATCCAAACCATTCAATAATGATGAGCTTCTCATAAGAACCAACAATCTTGTAAAACAGCGCGTAGCACTTCGGAAGAAATTCTCTGAAATTATGCATCTTGAAGGCTCCTTGACCGAAATTCAGGAACCTGATAAATTGTTTTTAGAACGTGCTATTACGATTGTTGAAAAGCATTTAGACAACAGTGAGTTTAGCGTAATAATGTTCCAAACTGAAATTGGCATGAGCCGTTCTCAATTGCATAGAAAACTTAAGGCATTGACCGACCAATCTGCGAGCAAGTTCATCAGAACAATTCGTTTACAGCAAGCTGCCCACTATTTTAGAACGAACGGCTATAATGTGAGCGAGGTGGCCTATCAATGTGGCTTTAACAATCTCTCCTATTTTGCGCTCTGCTTCAAGGAGAAATACGGCCTTACTCCCACTGAATACCAGCAAACAAAAGCATCTTCTTAATTCAATTTTGGCCACTTGCAACATATGTGTTCAATTTTGGGACATGTCTAACAAGAAGCTTCCTACTCATGGTCTAATTTAGGATCATGAAAACACTCGTATTTTTTATAGTGGTATGTTACAGCATATCAGCTTTCGCACAAGTCGATAATGGTATATCGCAAGAAGAACGCAATAAACAAATCGCACGAAATTTTTACGAAGATTTATGGTTTAACGACCGAACGGAAAATTACTCCAAGTATATGGCAAATGAATATGTCGCACATGATATTGGAGAGCGCAAGAATTCCAAAGAACCAGCTATCGAACAAAAAATAACTGTAGACCGATTTTGGGATGGCGGCACAATGTCTGGAAAAATTGATTATCAAATCGCTGAAGGTGATTTGGTTGCTACAAGATGGTTATGGTCTTATGAATCGAACACTTTAATGGGAAAACTATTTGAGGGAAAGAACCTACCTATAATTAATGTGTTTCGCTTCAACGATGAAGGGAAAATTGTAGAATTATGGAATCATAGGCATGATATTGACACCAATCAGACTTTAAGGTTTACCATCAAAGGATTTTTGATAGGCTTATTGATAGCACTTATTCCAACACTAATGGCATTTCGATATAAAAGAAAACTCAAAAAAGCACAATCAAATAATTAATTATACCATCATGAAAAAATTATTAGCACTTATATGTTTTGGGCTTTTAATAGCCTGCAATACGACAGCAACAGAAGAGACAAACAATATTATCAAACATTCGAATAAAACTGCTGACGAGATTTTAGCACAGGAAAAAGCATGGGCTGCAGCACTTATTGCAGGCAATCTCGATACCGTTGCTGATCTCAATATGGTTGCTTCCATCATGCATCGTGACTTTCGGCTGAAGGGATACATTGGCGATCAACTACCTATAAGTAAGGACATGTACCTCGGGATGAAGGGAATGAGCGCCACGTTGGCAGAGGTAACCTCTGTAAAAATCGTAGAGGAAATGGGTTCAATAGCTGTTGCACGTGTTACGTGGACAATGGATTGGGCGCGGGATGGCGTCAAACTGCCACCTTATTGGGATATGATTGACACTTGGATAAAACGTGAGGATGGCACATGGCAGGTTCTTTCACGAATAAGCCAGCCTGCTGATAAACCTTATAATGCCAACCAGTAAAATCATGGAGCTCTGGAACCATCGACATGATATTGACACCAATCAGACGTAGAGATTTACCTTGAAAGGATTTTTATTTGGATTATTGATAGCATTGATTCCTACATTTTTTGCTTTTAAGTATAAAAGAAAATTAAAGAATTTCAAACATCAAACAGTTTAGATATGAGAATGTTAATTAATATTGGCTTTTTATTTTTAATTTCATTTACGCCTATAGCCCAAGAAAAATACACCGGGCCCATTATCGATATGCATTTACATGCCTATCCTGCCGACGCCAACGGACCACCACCACTTGCTCTTTGTGTACCTGTTTCTAACATGATTCCTCATTATGACCCAAAGAAAGAATGGATGGAGGTAGTCATTGAGCATTCTACAAATCCAGATTGCAAAAATGTGGTCTGGTCTCCAAAAACAGATGAAGAGTTGATTCAAAAAACAGTAGAACAGCTTAAAAAATATAATGTTACAGGGGTCTTGAGCGGAACTCCTGATCTACTTCCTAAATGGTTGGCGGCAGCTCCAGATAGATTTATCCCAAGTTTAAAATTCAGTTTACCGGCAGACAGTATGTCCATTGAAACCATGACCAAACTGATAAAGGAACATAACATTCAAGTTATAGGGGAAATAGGAAATCAATACCATGGCATAGCTCCCGATGATCCTAGAATGGATCCGTATTGGGCACTCGCAGAGAAATTAGACATCCCCGTTGCAATCCATCTCGGATCTGGCCTTCCGGGAGCTACAAGGATGGGGTATCCCAATTTTAGGGTCAAATTTTCGGATCCGCTCCTTTTAGAAGAAGTGCTGAATAAATATCCTAGACTTAGAGTTTCTGTAATGCATTATGGCGAACCTTTTTTAGACGAATTGATCGCCATGCTTTTCAATTATCCCCAACTATACATTGATCTGGGAGGTATACCATGGGGTTATCCTAATGATTTTTTTTATGATTATCAGTTAAAAAAAATCGTAGCAGCAGGTTTTTCCAAACGCATCATGTTCGGTTCTGATGCCATGAATTGGCCAGACTTGATAGGTATCAGTATTGATATTATAAACGAAGCGCCATTTTTAACTCTAGAGCAAAAGGAAGATATATTCTATAACAATGCCGCAAGATTTTTAAGGCTGGATGAAAGGTAGATGATAGAAGTTAAATAAGGGAAAATCAAATAATTATGGAACGCTATAAAAATCTTTGGAAATGGATGATTATCCCAATGATTATAATGCAATTAGGCATTTTTATGGATTATTGGGGAGACTTTACCGATAATCCTTGGGCTGTTCACATCCATTACTGGACCGGAACAGCATGGTATCTATTTTTAATTACCCAACCTTATTATGTTACCCATGGTAAGTTGGCTAGGCATAGAACCAATGGTATTATCGGAATGTTTTTGGCTGGTGGTGTGGCCGTCACCGCATTAAGCATGATGCACGGAGATATCGTGACCATAGAGAATTCAACCGCTGAACCGGAACGATTTGGTCCGTTTAAGCCCTGGTTTTTTTATGGGGTAATGGCAATTGAAATACCTATGATTTTAGCATTTTCCTATGCTGTTATTCAAGCCATCATCAAGCGTAAACAATTGCATAACCATGCCTGGTGGTTGGTTTCTACGGTATTTATAATAATGTATCCAGCTTTAGGAAGGGGTTTTGGATTTGTTCAAATTATGACAAACCTTGATGTCTGGCCGGACTTCAATATTATGAAATCACAGTATTTAGCCTTGATTTTGATAATTACTTTAACCCTGTTGGGTGCTTACAAATATAAAAAGTTACGCCATCCTGCAACTTGGGTGGCAGTCGGGATAAACTTTTATGCACTATTTCTTGAGCCGTTGGGTAAATCCGACATCGTACAATATGTTATGAATACTTTAATCAAATAATTATGGAAAAAATCAAAACCAAATTTCGTATTTCAATCGCGTTAGCACTTGCAACATTCATCTTAAGCTGCAGGGATTCAGAAAACCAGAACGCAACCGAATCCGTCCAAAATAATGAAATCATTACAAGTATGGCCAATCCCATGGATGTTCAGGCGGAACTCAAAGCCATAGAATCGTTACGGAGTCAATTTCAACAAGCTATTAAGGAGAAACGTTATGGGGATTTGGGTGGTTTTACTACTTCAGATTTTAAAGGATTTGCTCCGGCAAGCGAAGATTGGTTAGAATATCAAAAATTTCGACAAGACCCCTTGGGGATGTTTAGTTACGACAGTATTATTATGCATCCACAGGAAACGGTTATAGTCAGTGATTCCGTGGCCTATGATTTTGGCACAAGCAATGTTTATTATACCAAGCCAGATGGCACATTGGTTGAATTAGAAGATACCTTTTTGGTCATTTTGAAGAAAGATATAGAAGGTAATTGGAAAATGCATCTCGAGGTGGCTTCTGGTACTGTTGAATAAAACAGAATAGAATATATGCCGTGGCCTTAAACTATCTGGAATGACCGAATGTGGCAAATTGAAAGACATGGTCATTAAATTAATGAGCATGTTTCTATTCACTGTTAAACAAACTATTTCATGCGATTTTTACATCATTTTCGAAAACTTATGATTAAAGACAATAGAATTGGAAGATACCTGCTGTATGCCATTGGTGAAATACTACTGGTGGTCATCGGAATTTTGATTGCACTGCAAATAAACTCATGGAACAGTGAACGTCAAGATCGTAAGAAAGAGAAGGCTTATTTAATGGATATACATGAGAATTTGGTTCAGGATTCAATAGCAATCAAAAACGTTTTGAATTTTAATAAAGAAAAAGTCTTAATCGTAAGAGACATGATGACCCTGTTTTCCGAAACCCTAACAAACCAGCAAAGGGGAGAGATTTTCTCAAAGAATATGATGGATTTTACGTCTTACGAAGTGTTTACCCCTACAAAAACCTCTTATAACAACTTATTGAATTCAGAATCCATAGATCTAATAAGTGATAAAAATATTAGAATGGATTTGTCTGATTATTATGGCTATGATTACACAGGAGGGGTTCAAGAGCGCATAATGACACAAAATCGTTCTATAGTTGATAATACTTACTATAAGTTTATGACCAAGGAAGGGGTACAGAATATGTTGAATATAACCACCAACATGCCATTAGAAAGTTCCTTAAAAATTCATGAGGACCAGCAGTTTTTAGCCGGTTTAATGGGTACTACGGTAATCATTGATATTCAGAATAATTTGTTGAATACCATATTAAAGCAGAATAAACAATTAAGGGAAGAGATTAATTCTTATTTGAATTGAAATTAAAAACTTTAGAGTCGAAGATTGAATCTAGAATAGAACGTTAAAAAAAGATTTACAAAGATTCTTTGGAGAAGAAAAATTTATGATAAAACAAACAAGAATATGAATAAAATGAAGATTATTATACCCCTATTGCTCCTGCTCGTAGCTTGTAAAACGCCAAAGGAAAAGGAAAAAGAACTTGTTAGTAAAGTAGATCTTGCCATTACGAACGTCACTCTAATCGACGGTACCGGAAGCGAAGCTCAAGAAAATGTGTCGGTCTTGATTAATGATGGTAGAATTATCGGCATACTTCAAAATGAAAATTCCGTAGAAGCCGAATCTATCATCAATGGCAAAGGAAAATACCTTATTCCGGGATTATTTGACAATCATATTCATATTGGGTATGATTCCACAAAATTCTCAAGTCAGATGGAGCAACTCATACATTTTGGAGTCACAACTATTTTGATTCCCGGAGCTGATAACGGCAAACTCTTGACCTTTAAAAAACTTATTAAAGAAAAGGCGTTAACAGCCCCCAACATTTATCACACCAGCCTTATGACCACTATGGAAGGAAAACATCCTATGAAAACTTATGGGGCTGAAAACTATACAGATGGTATAAACATTAATCTAATAAAAGACACAGCAGACGTTCAGAGAATAGTTAATCAAGCTGTAGCCGATAAAGCAATTGCGATTAAGCTGATGATTGAGGATGGCCCAGGTCCGCCTTTCGTAGAAAGAATACCCGAACCTCTCGTAGCTGCCATTTCTAACGCCGCTGAAGAAAACAAACTTGACTTTTTTGCTCATGTAAGCGATATGGACGAAGTCAAAATTGCGGCAAAATATAAGGTGGATGCACTTATGCATTACGCAGGAGTACAGGTTAGCTGGGAGACCGATAAAGAAACTATAGAGCAACTTATCGACAATAAATCCTCATGGGTCACGACCTCCATGATCGGTAAGTCTTTTCATTATCCACTTCATAAAGAATGGACTCAGAGGCTGGAGTTTGATGTGTATGATGAGGACCAAACTGACTATTTCAGCGATGCCGATGGAACACTCGAAGCCGAAGCCCGAGCAGTAATGAAAGACATGTTGGGCTCTGATCAAATTCCCATGCAGGCCATGATGACACCCACTCTTACCAATCTTAAGAAAATGTTTGATATGGGTCTAAATGTAGTAGTAGGTACAGATGTCCGAGGCCGACCCTACATTCTTCCCGGTATCAGTGTGCATGAAGAAATGGAAATGCTAGCCATGGGAGGCTTTACAGCTGAGGAAATCATTAGATGCGCCACCCTCAACGCGGCTAGAATGCTTAAGATTGATAAAGACTACGGTACACTTGAAGCTGGCAAGATCGCCGATATGATTTTGCTAGACAAAAACCCATTGGAAGATATAACCAATACCTTGACCATTAATACTGTGTGGAAAAATGGTAAAGAACAACCAAGAATTAAATCGAATTAAAAATGAAGAATCTTATACCTCTATTGCTACTTCTCGTAGCTTGTAATGCGTCAAAGCAACAAATAAATGTCAGTCAATCAGATTTGGCGATTACCAACATTACCCTAATCGATGGTACAGGAAGCGAAGCGCAAGAAAATATGACAATTTTTATTAAGGATGGGAGAATTTTAAATATAGGAAGATCGGAAGATATAAAAGCAGACTCTATCATTGATGGTTCAGGAAAATATCTGATTCCCGGATTATTTGAATCTCATTTTCACTTTCCTCATGAACGAAAACGAGACCTACGTCAGCTCATCCACTTTGGTGTGACGTCTGTTTTTAACACAGGGAGTTCGCACACTAGTTATGATATGATGAAGGAATTGATTCGTCTGGAGCAGACAGACAGTATTGTATCTCCGCACATTTTTTACACCAGTTATTACGTAACCATTCCCGGGGCACAAACAGCCAAAAACATCGCTAGTGATACCGGAATTTTGACAGGGAACATAAAGATAAAAGAAGATTCAAATATCTACCTTATTAAGTCTGAAGATGATATACCAGACTTCGTAAGTGAGGCCAAAAATGGTGGGGCATCTGCCATGAAATTAACCATTGAAGATGGTCCTGCTCCACCTATTGTAGACAGGATTTCGCAGGAATATGTAGATAGGATAGTCGATGAAGCGCACAAACAGAACCTGAAAGTTTTTGCCCATATCAGTGATACGGTAGAGCTGAAAATGGGCCTTCTGGCTGGAGTGGATGGCTTTGTCCATAGCATAACTTCCAAAGACTGGTGGGGGGCTTCTCATCAGGGTCTGGTTAAGCAAATGGTGGCCGATTCCATTCCTATGGTAACAACCAACATGATTATAAAATCAGGTTTTTATCCATTTAATCCTCAATGGAGAAAGTCAGAAGAATGGCAGGTGTACGAGGAAGATCAGATTACTGATATCGAAGAATTTGAACCGGTATTCAAAAAATCTGTCGAGCCAATGCTAAAGCACTACTTGGGATTAAAAGATTTCAACATTAAACAGCTCAAGCCTTATATGGAAAATTTTAAGCGCCTAAAAGATTTGGGTGTGCTTGTAGTTGCTGGTAGTGATGTTGGAGCACTTGCATACATATTACCAGGTCACAGCCTCCACGAGGAGCTGCAATTACTTCAATTGGGAGGCATGCAACCAACTGAAATCATACAATGTGCCACCTTAAATGCTGCCAAAATGTTGGAGGTCGATGCTGATTACGGCTCTATTGAAAAAGGTAAAGTAGCCGATATGATTTTGTTGGATAAAAATCCTCTGGAGGATATTTCGAATACGCTATCAATCAATACGGTTTTTAAGCGGGGTAAAAAACAGCCTAGAATTAAAATTTCAAAAAAATGAAAACGCACACACTCTTACCTCTAATTTTAATCTTTTGCTATTCATGCCAAAATAATAAAAGCGAAAAGCAAATTTCTAAAATTGATATTGACCACTTCGAATACCCACCAGAATGGGAACCACATCAAGCGGTTTGGATTGATATCAACGACTATTGGTATAATGCCGAAGCTCAAATCTCCGCACGATTGGAGATTGTGAAAGCTTTACAAAATCATGTTCCTGTAAAGATTCTTACGACTACCGATTCTTTGACCCACGCATTGAAAACCAGATTGGCCGCCATGCAGGTAGATACTAATAAAATCACTTTTATTCAGAATCGACTCCCAAATAATTTCATGAGAGACACCGGCCCAATTTTTTTGAGTAATGGTGAGCAATTGAAAATGGCCAACTTTAATTGGAAATGCTTTAATAAATGGTGTGACGAAACAGATAACCAGAGAGGCACAATTGACGATAGTATTGCGGGCAAATTTCAATATAAGGTTAAGAATAGCAAGATAAACTATGAAGGAGGTGGCATAGACGTGAATTCCAATACCGCCATTGCCATAAAACAATATGCTATGGAACAAAACGAAAATCAGCTGACACTGGAGGAAATAGAGAAAGAAATTTTGACACTGTATGGCAAAGAGAACATGATTTGGTTGGAGGGTATTCCGCTAATAGAACGCAACGGACTAAAAATCGACAATTACTTCGGTCAAGGAGCCGATGGCCATATAGATGCGCTGGTACGTTTTGTTAACGACAGCACTTTACTTGTAACGACCATTTCGGACGAAGACAAAGATAAATCACCCATCCAAAAGCATGATTACGATATTTTTCAAGGCTACCTAAAACAACTTAAAAGTTTAAAAAGACCTAATGGTCAGGGATATCATATTATTGAAATCCCGTCTCCAGACGTGAGTTTACATACCTATGCCTATACTGCAAAATATGTTCAAGGCCTTTTAGAGCAATATGAAGTTGCTGATAAGTTTCAGCCAAATGACACTATTAAGATGGTACCTATCATCGGGTACGCCAACTTTTTGATTACCAACGGTGCTGTTTTGGTTTCTGAATACTGGGAAGACGGTATGCCTGATACTGAAAGACGAAAGGACGTTGCAATGAAAGATATCTTACAAACATATTTCCCTGACCGAGAAATTATTGGCATCAAAGCAAAGCGCATCAACTGGGATGGTGGTGGCATACACTGTTCTACACAACAAGAACCAAAACTTAAATAAGGTTAAATTCCATAACAAATTCTAAATAAAAATAAATATTATGAAATCTTCTAAAAAAAAATCCACAACTATTGACCGAATGCTATTAACACTTTGTGTATTAGTTACATTTTTTCTGTTATTGTCGTGCAACAATGAAAAAAAGGAAACACCGCATGATACTCGGATTGAGAGTACTAACAATGCTGTTAAACACGCGAGTAAAACTGCTGACGAGATTTTAGCACAGGAAAAAGCATGGGCCGCAGCACTTATTGCAGGCAATCTCGATACCGTTACTGATCTCAATACGGTTGCTTCCATCATGCATCGTGACTTTCGGCTGAAGGGATACATTGGCGATCAACTACCTATAAGTAAGGACATGTACCTCGGGATGAAGGGAATGAGCGCCACGGTGGCAGAGGTGACCTCTGTAAAAATCGTAGAGGAAATGGGTTCAATAGCTGTTGCACGTGTTACGTGGACAATGGATTGGGCGCGGGATGGCGTCAAACTGCCACCTTATTGGGATATGATTGACACTTGGATAAAACGTGAGGACGGCACATGGCAGGTTCTTTCACGGATAAGCAAGCCTGCTGAAAAACCCTATGATGCTGACCAGCAAAACTGAATTGGAAACAAGTAAATCAAGATAAATAAGAATCACCATGAAAAAATTCATCACATTAATATTTACAATTTTACCACTATTTTTCTTTTCCCAAAAAATAAAGAAAGTGGACAGTTTACCAACCCAAGAGCTTTTACAGGTTGCACACAGTTGGATTGAGGCCTGGAATGGAAAGATTGATAAAGAAAAAATGCTGGATTTGCATCATCCAGATTTGCAATATTATTGGCGAGGGACACCAATGGACTACAATAAATTTGATTATGCGCTGGAATATTATATCATTCCAAGCTCAAATTATGATTTGATATTATATAACCCAGTTGTAACAATCATTGATAATGATGCAGGAGTAGTTTCATTTAACTGGAAGGATAAAAATGAAACCGAACCGCCATCAGCCATTAGTCTAACTGTAAAAAAAACCAACAGTAAATGGAAGATAATCAACATCCATGAATCCCTGGTCAGACCAATGCCACCAAATGATTTCGAAAGTCAGTTCAACAACATTTCAAAAAAATATCAAGATGATTATATGAACGCTCGCTGTGGTGAGCTAATGCCCCTTTTGAGTGAAGACCTAATCATTTTCGAAAACGGAGAAAAATGGCCATATAAAAAGGTAAAGGAGTTCTGTCCACACCTACCCGTAAAACCTGTAATCGCAACAGAAAGATCCTACAAAATTTTGGGTGATGATTTAGTCTATGAATTCGTGAGCCAGATGTACAAAAGTAATTCTGGTAACACTATCAATGAAACCCAAGCCAGGATTTGGAAGTATAATGAATTTAATTGGAAAATTATAAATTGTGATATTTCACGATATTGGATACAAAATGAATAAACGCTAAAACACAACACTATGAAATCATTAATCACAACAATTGCATTGGCACTAGTCACTTTGAGCTATAGCCAAACTAATGACACTTCTAATGGCTCAAGTCATTATCAAGGCCCAATTATAGACATGCATTTGCATGCCTTTACAACGGACAATGCTGACTTTTTTGGGATTCCGCATCCACCAACCTTAAGGGGAGAATCATTTATGGCCGTTTCTTCTCCCGAAGAACAAAGAGACAGCACACTTGCTATGCTCAAAAGAAACAATATTGTTCTTGCGGTAGTAGAAAATGGACAACTTTGGGAGGACACTTATCCTGTACGCATATTAAATGGACGAACCGATTTATCCATTGAACAATTGAGAGCGCTACATTCTAAAGGCAAGCTTGATGTTATTGCAGAAATGGCACATTTTTATGCAGGGATTACAGCCGATGATGAATCCTTGGACCCCTATTTTGCCCTTGCCGATGAGTTAGGAATTCCTATAGGTGTCCATGTTTTGCCAGGTGGTCCCAATAATGGGATACATGTCATTCCACAAATGCTCGGAGGTATGAGGGCAAAAAATGCCTCTCCGTTGCAGCTGGAACCAATCTTAATCAAATATCCAAAAATTAAAATGTACATCATGCACGGTGGTTGGCCCTATATTGAAGATGTAAAAGCTTTAATGTACATGCATTCTAATTTGTACGTAGATATCGCTGTATTGAATTGGGTCTTACCAAAGCAAGAATGCTATAATTACATCAAAAGTTTAATGGATGCTGGATTTGGAGACCGCATTATGTATGGCACAGACCAGATGTCCTGGCCACAGGTTATCGAAATAGGAATTGAAACAATTCAATCGGCTCAATTTCTTTCTAAAGAACAGAAAGCAGATATTTTTTATAACAACGCTGCGGAGTTTTTAGGGTTAAGCGAAGAAGAGATCAAAAAACACCATAAGCGATGAAGCGAATCATCTATTTATTAATTTTTAGTACAACCGATTTATAAACTTAATTTATTGAACCAAACGGTACACTTGGCGAGAAAATTGAAATTAATTTACCGTCGTTAACTGAATGTTCGTTAAGAGACATACAATAAGTGAAATCGAAATAGTAAAATGCATCTCAAAAGGGAAACTAAACAGAGCGATTTCAGAAACATTGAAGATTAGCGAAGATACTTTGAAAAATTATCTTGATAATATTTATACGAAATTTAGCTTTAAGAATTCCATTGAGTGGGTCAACAGGAGTATTTAAAGTGCCCATTTGAAAAAATACATACAGGTATTTGTAAATATTCTATGAGTTAAATAAAGATGTTATTTGCTTCTTTCAAACCTACAAACAAATGACAAGACCGACGTGGCCAAGATCATTCCAGGTTCAAGTCAAAATCCTCGTAAAATGATGAAGTCTCACCAATAGACTCATTTCTGAATGCATGTAATAAGACTATTGATATTTCTCAAATCAATGATTCATAATAAACTGCAGCCTTAATTATCAAAATCACCTTTTTTTAAGCACTTATTTGAAAATCCCCATTATTTCCTTATTTTGCGATGTTAGATATTTACTGAACTCCAATGACAGACGTTACCAGACTTTTTGATTTTCCACACTACCAATTAAAACACAAACCGAGTGATTCGGCTTTAGTTACAAAACACGACGGCAAATGGGTCAAAACGCCCACTCAAGAATATGTGAATAATGCCAATGCCATTAGTCGTGCATTATTGCGAATGGGTATTCAGAAAAATGATAAAATAGCTGTCATTTCTTCCACAAACAGAACTGAATGGAACTTTATGGACATTGGGGTTCTTCAAACTGGAGCGCAAAATATCCCAATCTATCCAACGATTTCGGCCGAAGATTATGAATACGTTCTTAATCACAGTGAATCCATTTACTGTTTTGTCTCAGATGAAGACGTATTGGCGAAAGTTAGAAAAGTTCAAGGCAACACCAAGGTTAAGGAGATTTATTCTTTCGATCATATCAAAGGTTGTAAGCATTATTCCGAACTCTTTGAACTGGGAAAAGACGATAGTAACCAACAAGAAGTTGAGGCTAGAAAAGACTCTGTACAGCCAGATGATTTGGCAACCATCATCTATACATCTGGGACTACCGGTAAACCAAAAGGCGTAATGCTCTCGCATTGGAACATAACCAGTAATTCATTAGATAGCATTCCAAGATTGCCTCTAACTGAAGGTGAAACACGTGTTTTGAGCTTCCTTCCTATCTGTCACATTTTTGAACGTGTACTGATTTATATTTACCAATATGCAGGAGTGAGCATTTATTTTGCTCAAGGTATGGATAAGATTGCTGACAACGCCAAAGAAATTAAGCCTAACCTCATGAGCGTTGTTCCTAGGTTATTGGAAAAAGTATATGATAAAATTTACGCGAAGGGAGAGGAGCTAACGGGTATCAAGAAAATCCTTTTCTTTTGGGCTGTAGGACTTGGTGAAAAATGGGAACCTTATGGAAAAAATGGCTGGTGGTACGAATTTCAATTAAGTATAGCAAGGAAATTAATATTTAGCAAATGGAAAGAAGCCCTTGGTGGCAGTTTACATACGATGGTTTCTGGGAGCGCAGCTTTGCAGCCAAGACTAACGCGTATATTTTGTGCGGCAGGAATGCAAGTTATGGAAGGTTATGGTCTTACCGAAACCTCTCCAGTTGTATCCGTAGGCATGTACAAAAACCATCATTTTAAAGTTGGGACTGTTGGTAAACCTATCGCAAACGTTGAAGTTAAAATAGCTGAAGATGGTGAAATCCTAATCAAAGGCCCCAATGTAATGTTGGGCTACTACAAAGACCCAGAAAAAACAGAAAGTGTCATGACGGGTGATTTTTTTCATACAGGTGATAAAGGCGAGATCGATGAAGATGGCTTTCTAAAAATCACCGGTCGTAAAAAAGAAATGTTTAAAACCTCCGGCGGAAAATATGTGATCCCTACCCTTCTTGAAAATGAACTAAAACAATCTCGATTTATTGAGCAAGTGATGGTCGTTGGTGAAGGCGAAAAAATGCCTGCAGCAATTATACAGCCCAATTTTGAATTTATAAAAGATTGGATTCAACACAAAAACAAAAATATTGGTTCTTCAAATGACGAAATTGCTAACTCACAAGAAATTGTCGACCGTATTCAAAAAGAAGTTGATAAATGTAACAAACATTTCGGTAACTGGGAACAAATCAAGCGTTTTGAATTGACATCCGATGTTTGGGGTGTTGATGACGGGCAACTCACTCCTACGATGAAAATGAAACGAGATGTCATAAAAAAAATGTATCAAAATCTTTACGACAAAATTTATAATCTTTAAATTTTTTATCAGTAAATCACAACTTCCATATTCATTATTATATAATAAAAGACTATTAAATATGATGTATTCTTATTTTTTAGGTATTTATGCTATTTTATTCTCGTTTTTTTAATACATTTAACGATACTAACTAATAAAATCAAACCACATGAAAACAAAAAATTTTTTGGTGGCTGGTCTTAGTGGAGGAATCGCTGATTTCTTTTTGGGCTGGCTTTTTTACGGAATTATTTTCAAGGATGTTTTTCCACAACCAGAGGAAAGCATTATTACAATGCTTTTTATCTTTTTGGGTTGTATTACATTTGGATTATTTTTAGCCTATATTTATATTAAATGGGCACAAATAGCTACTGCAGTAACCGGAGCAAAAGCTGGAGCCATTCTTGGGCTAATGATGGCCCTCTATTATAATTTTTTCGGTATGGCTATGAATTCCGAAGCAACATTGCAAATGGCTGCATTGGATGTCGGTATTGGAATCGTCATGACTGCCATAATCGGAGCTATCATTGGAGCTGTTAATGGCAAATTAGGATAAAACCAATTGATATATTTCACTTATAAACCACCTGAAATCAGGTGGTTTTTTTTTAATTAATTTTTTATAATATTTTCAAAATTTATTATGCACGCATAATAAATTTTTGTATATTTGAAATTACTAAAAACATCCAATGAAAGACAAAACCATCGATTACGTCTTGAGAACTACTTGGTTAGCCGTTACAAAGATGTACAATGAAGAAGCCGCCAAATTTGAAAGCACTATGGCTACAGGTTTCGCATTATTGAGTATCGACCCAGAAAAAGGAGCACCTTCAACATCATTAGGTCCAAAAATGGGAATGGAAGCTACAAGTTTGTCCCGAACTTTAAAAATGATGGAAGAACGAGGTTTGATAGAACGTCGACCAAATCCTGAAGACGGACGAGGTGTGTTAATTTTTCTTACGGACTTTGGAAAAGAAAAAAGAGCCTATTCACGAGAAAAAGTTTTGACTTTTAATGATACCATTCGTGAAAGTGTGCCTGCTGAAAAATTAAAGCATTTTTACGAAGTGGCAGAAGTGATCAATAATATGATATCCAACAAAATTATATACAACCAAAAAGATCATAGTTTAAAATAATATGAGTACACGTAGAATAAAAAAAATAGCCATTATCGGTTCCGGAATTATGGGAAGCGGTATCGCATGTCACTTTGCAAATATTGGAGTTGATGTGTTACTGCTCGACATCATTCCGAGAGAACTAAATGAGGCAGAAAAATCCAAAGGATTAACCTTGGAAGATAAAGTTGTAAGAAATAGAATTGTGAACGATTCTTTGACCGCATCTTTAAAATCAAAGCCCTCTCCTATTTACCATCCTTCGTTCGCTAGCAGAATTAAAACAGGTAATCTTGAAGATGATATCTCTAAAGTTAAAGATGTCGATTGGATTATGGAAGTTGTTGTTGAGCGTTTGGATATCAAAAAACAAGTGTTCGAGAAACTTGAAAAACATAGAACACCCGGAACTTTGATAACTTCAAATACTTCAGGTATTCCAATTCATTTTATGAGTGAAGGTCGAAGTGAAGACTTTCAGAAACATTTCTGTGGAACTCATTTCTTCAATCCTGCACGATATTTGAAATTATTTGAAATCATTCCTGGACCAAAAACGTCGCAAGATGTATTGGACTTTCTTAATATGTACGGTGAAAAATTCCTTGGCAAGACTTCGGTTATAGCTAAAGACACACCTGCATTTATTGGAAATAGAATCGGGATTTTCAGCATTATGAGTTTATTCCATGCCGTAAAAGAAATGGATTTAACAATAGAAGAAGTTGATAAGTTGACAGGCCCAGTAATTGGCCGTCCAAAATCTGCCACCTTTAGAACAGTAGATGTCGTCGGACTAGATACTTTGGTGCATGTTGCCAATGGCATTTATGAAAACTGTCCAAAAGACGAACGTCACGAGCAATTTAAATTACCCCCTTTTATTTCCAACATGGTAAAAAAGAAGTGGCTAGGTAGTAAAACAGGGCAAGGTTTTTATAAAAAGGAAGGTAAAGATATTCGTTCATTAGATTTGAACACCCTTGAATATAGAGATAGAAAATCGGCGAAATTCGCAACTTTAGAATTAACCAAAACGATTGACAAAGTTGCTGATAGATTTAAAGTATTAGTTTCCGGCAAAGACAAGGCAGGTGAATTTTATAGAAAAACCTTTTCTTCTTTATTCGCCTATGTTTCAAATCGTATTCCAGAAATCACCGAGGAACTTTATAAAATAGACGATGCCATGAAAGCTGGATTTGGTTGGGAACATGGTCCTTTCCAAATTTGGGATGCCATTGGTGTCGAAAAAGGGATTGAAATGATGAAAGCTGAAGGATTAGAACCAGCAGCTTGGGTCAATGAGATGCTCGCTTCGGGAAATAAATCATTCTATTCTGTGAAAGATGGAGCCACTTATTTTTATAATATTCCCTCTAAAAATAAAGAGAAAATTCCAGGACAGGATTCATTTATCATCTTGGATAATATCAGAAAATCAAGTGAAGTATTTAAAAATTCAGGTGTTGTTGTTGAAGATCTAGGTGACGGAATCTTAAATGTGGAATTCCAGTCTAAAATGAACACCATCGGTGGAGATGTTTTGGCAGGATTAAATAAAGCGATAGACATCGCTGAAAAAGATTTCGCAGGATTGGTCGTTGGTAACCAAGCTGCAAATTTCTCGATTGGGGCAAACATCGGAATGATTTTCATGATGGCTGCCGAACAAGAATATGATGAACTGAATGCAGCTATCAAATATTTCCAAGACTCAATGATGCGCATGCGTTATTCCGCAATCCCAACAGTTGCTGCGCCTCACGGGATGGCACTAGGTGGTGGATGTGAATTATCCATGCATGCTGATAAAGTAGTTGCGGCTGCCGAAACCTATATTGGGCTCGTCGAGTTTGGTGTTGGCGTGATTCCTGGTGGTGGAGGTTCCAAAGAAATGGCACTTCGAGCACAAGACATCTTTAAAAAAGGTGATGTGGAATTAAACACACTACAAGATTACTTCTTGACCATAGGAATGGCTAAAGTAGCAACTTCGGCTTATGAGGCTTTCGATTTAGGCCTCCTTCAAAAAGGAAAAGACATCGTAGTTGTAAATAAAGACAGACAAATTGCAACGGCAAAAGCATATGCCAAACTAATGGCTGACGCTGGTTATACGCAACCTATAAAACGTACAGATATCAAAGTTCTTGGTAAACAAGCTTTAGGAATGTTTCTCGTAGGAACGGATTCTATGGAAGATAGTAACTATATCAGTGAACACGACCAAAAAATCGCCAATAAATTAGCCTATGTCATGGCAGGAGGTGATTTATCGGAACCGACTTTAGTAAGTGAGCAATATTTATTGGATTTAGAACGTGAAGCCTTTTTATCATTATGTACAGAAAGAAAAACGCTTGAAAGAATTCAGCACATGTTGAAAACAGGAAAACCGCTTCGTAATTGAGTATTGAGTATAAAGAATTAAGTACAAAGACCAAAAAAGCAATAAAGATGCATCGATTTGAAGAATTAAAGATTTGGCAAAAAGCAATGGACATAACAGAAAATTGTTATTGCGTTTCTGCTAATTTTCCTACTGAAGAGAAATATAATCTTACATCTCAAGTTAGAAGAAGTGCAGTTTCTATTCCTTCAAACATTGCTGAAGGAGCAGGTCGAAATTCCAACGGTGAATTCAAACAATTTTTAGGAATTGCAAATGGCTCTTCATACGAATTATTAACTCAATTATATCTATCAGAAAGATTAAATTTAGTTTCGAAAGAAACTATAAAACCAATTGTTAGTGAGATAATGGATGTGTGTAATATGAACTACTCGTTGCAAAAATCACTATCTAAATCTTAATACATAATACTAAAATCTTAATACTATTTTAATGAAACAAGCATATATAGTAAAAGCATACAGAACCGCCGTTGGTAAAGCACCAAAAGGTGTGTTCCGTTTTAAAAGAACTGATGAGTTGGCTGCAGAAACCATTCAGTACATGATGAAAGAGCTTCCAAATTTAGACAAGAAGCGAATTGATGATGTTATTGTTGGCAATGCCATGCCAGAAGGTGCTCAAGGGTTGAATATGGCACGATTTATTTCATTAATCGGATTAGACAGTGTTGATGTTCCGGGTGTTACCATTAATCGTTTTTGTGCTTCAGGCATTGAAACTATTGCAATAGCCACCGCTAAAATTCAATCAGGAATGGCCGATTGCATTATTGCAGGTGGAGCAGAAAGCATGAGCGCTGTGCCTATGACAGGTTTCAAACCAGAATTGAATTACGATACGGTTAAAGCAGGTCACCCAGATTATTATTGGGGAATGGGAAATACTGCTGAAGCGGTTGCAAACCAATTCAAGGTGTCTCGTGAAGATCAGGATGAGTTTGCATTTAATTCTCATATGAAAGCATTAAAAGCACAATCGGAAGACCGTTTTCAAAATCAAATAGTGCCTATTACTGTTAATGAAACCTATGTTGATTCAAATGGAAAAAAAGCCACTAAATCTTATACCGTTACTAAAGACGAAGGCCCAAGAGCAGGAACTAGTTTAGAAGCACTAGCCAAATTACGCCCAGTATTTGCGGCTAACGGAAGTGTTACTGCAGGTAATTCATCTCAAATGAGTGATGGAGCAGCTTTTGTAATGATAATGAGCGAAGACATGGTTAAAGAGTTAAACCTTGAACCTATAGCACGACTGGTCAATTATGCTGCAGCTGGTGTAGAACCACGCATCATGGGAATTGGCCCTGTAAAAGCCATTCCAAAAGCATTAAAATTGGCAGGTCTTGAACAGAAAGATTTAGAATTAATCGAATTGAATGAAGCCTTTGCTTCACAATCAATAGCCGTTATCAGAGAACTTAACCTAAATCCAGACATCATCAATGTTAATGGAGGCGCCATTGCTTTAGGCCATCCGCTAGGTTGCACTGGAGCAAAGCTTTCGGTACAGTTATTTGACGAAATGCGTCAACGCAATATGAAAGGAAAATATGGTGCAGTAACTATGTGTGTCGGTACAGGTCAAGGAGCTTGTGGGATATTTGAATTTCTAAATTAAGAGTATAGAATATAGAGAAAAGAAAATAGACGTCTGCGAAATGAGTTTTAGACCACGTCATAACGACAAAAATTTGAAAATTTGACAACTGGGTTTGGCAATTGCAAATGATATATCCGACCTATTGATAGATTTCCCAAAACACGAGCGTTATGACCTTTCATCTCAGTTAAGTAGATGTTCAGTTTCAATTCCAAGCAATATTGCTGAAGGTTCTGCTAAAACAGATAAATGGTTCAGCAATTATTTAGATATTTCATTGGGTTCATCATTTGAATTAGGAACTCAATTATTAGTAGCAAAACATAGAAAATATATAAACGAACAAAATTTAAAACAATTCGAAGAAAAAATAGAAGAATTCCAACGAATGACCATGGGTTTTCAAAATGGACTAAATAAATAGTCTTTTTTCTATTCTCTATTTTCTCTTTTCTTATTCTAAAAATTATGGAAACAACAACAGAAAAACAAATATTACGAGGAGGTCAATTCCTTGTAAAAGAAACCAACTGCGAAGACGTATTTACTCCAGAAGATTTTAACGAGGAGCAAAAAATGATGCGTGACTCGGTTATCGAGTTTAACGAGCGTGAGATTATTCCTTACAAAGAACGTTTTGAGAAGAAGGATTATGCGCTCACAGAAGAAGTCATGCGCAAAGCTGGCGAAATGGGATTTTTAGGAGTCTCAGTTCCTGAAGCGTATGGTGGAATGGGAATGGGATTCGTTTCTACAATGATTGTATGTGAATACATTTCAAGTGGAACTGGTTCTTTCAGTACTGCCTTTGGAGCACATACAGGTATCGGAACAATGCCAATTACACTGTACGGAACGGAAGAACAAAAGCAAAAATATGTCCCAAAACTAGCTACTGGCGAATGGTTTGGAGCTTACGCACTTACCGAGCCTGGAGCAGGTTCTGACGCGAACTCTGGAAAAACCACAGCCACTCTTTCTGAAGATGGAAAATCATATAAAATCAACGGGCAGAAAATGTGGATATCCAATGCTGGTTTCTGCCAATTGTTCATTGTTTTTGCTCGTATCGAAAATGACAAAAATATCACTGGATTTATCGTCGAGAAAGATCTTAATAATGGCATTTCTCTAGGTGAAGAAGAGCAAAAATTAGGTATTCACGCCTCTTCTACGAGACAAGTATTTTTTAATGATACCGTTGTGCCTATAGAAAATATGTTAGCTGGTCGTGGTGAAGGTTTTAAAATCGCCATGAATGCATTGAATATAGGTCGTATTAAACTAGCTGCAGCTTGTTTGGATTCTCAAAGAAGAATTACAACAAATGCCGTACAATACGCTAACGAACGTAAACAATTCAATACAGCAATTTCAGATTTTGGAGCCATTAAATTAAAGTTGGCCGAAATGGCGACAAGTTGCTATGCTGGAGAATCAGCGTCATATAGAGCTGCAAAAAATATTGAAGACCGTATTGCCATGCGTGAAGCAGCAGGAAATTCTCCTCAAGAAGCCGAATTAAAAGGTGTTGAGGAATACGCTATTGAATGTTCCATTTTAAAAGTTGCAGTTTCTGAAGATGTCCAAAACTGTGCTGATGAAGGCATCCAGATTTTTGGTGGTATGGGCTTTTCAAAAGATACACCTATGGAAGCTGCATGGAGAGATGCTAGAATTGCTCGTATCTATGAAGGTACTAACGAAATCAATAGAATGTTATCTGTTGGTATGTTAGTCAAAAAAGCCATGAAAGGTCATGTGGATTTATTGGGTCCAGCAACAGCAGTTCAAAATGAATTAATGGGAATCCCTTCTTTTGAAACACCAGACTATTCTGAATTATTTGCAGAAGAAAAGGAAATGATAGCAAAATTGAAGAAAGTATTCTTAATGGTTGCGGGAGCCGCAGCTCAAAAATTTGGTGAAAAATTGGATGACCAACAACAGTTGTTATTGGCTGCTTCAGATATCCTTATAGAAATTTACATGGCAGAATCTACCATTTTGAGAACCGAGAAAAATGCAAAACGTTTTGGTGAAAAAGAACAAGAGGTACAAATTGCGATGGCTAAACTATATTTATATAATGCAGTTTCTATTGTAGAGAAAAACGGTAAGGAAAGCATTATATCTTTTGCAGAAGGTGATGAACAACGTATGATGCTAATGGGCTTGAAACGTTTTGTGAAATATACAAACTATCCGGATATTGTGGATTTACGTAAAGCTATTGCTGAAAAGGTGAAAGCTGAAAATAAATATTGTTTTTAAAATTTTAGGCTAATTCAAATCAATTTTAGTTGTTTTAAAAGCCAATTCATTCGGTTGAATTGGCTTTTATATTTTCAGTATCTTTAGAAAATCAATTCAAAAAGCGATGAAAATATTTATACAATTCCTATTCCTTCTATTCGCACTCATATCATTTTCCCAACCCAATACAGAAGTTTTCCTTTTTGATTTAAACACTCAAAACAACCAATTTGAACTTTCAAATTTCAAAAACATCTCTAATAGTGAGGGTTATGACAACCAACCGTCTTTTATGGATGACAACACAATTCTGTATTCAGGAACTAGAAATGGTCAAACTGACATTGTAATGTATGACCTTCCATACGGCTCTAAAACATGGATTTGTTCCACTGAAGGTGGTGAATATTCGCCAATAAAAATCCCAAACCAAAAAGCAATATCAGCTATCAGACTAGATCCTGATGGCAAACAACTACTTTATCGTTACGATTTAAAAAGCAGAGAAAACAATGTTCTTATTGACACCTTAATTGTTGGATATCATAATTGGTTTAATCCGAATATTGTAATATCATCAGTCTTGGAACGAGGGTTTTTATCCTTGTATAAGACTGATATTCAAAAAAACCAAAATTATAAACTTAGTCAAAAGGTTGGGCGATCGTTGCACAACATTCCAAATTCAAAATTGATGAGCTATATTTCAAAAGAGAATGATAGTTTTTGGGAAGTAAAATCAGTCAATCCTGTTTCAGGAGTAACTCAATTAATAACATCGACACTTCCAAATACTGAGGATATGTGCTGGACTCCAAATGGTACAATCTTTATGGCAAAGGATGGTATATTATATAATTTCGAACCAAATAAAGGTAAAAACTGGAAAAAAGTCACCGTTCTTTTGGATTTTGGAATTACCAATATCACTCGGTTAGCAGTCAGTCCCGATGGAACAAAATTGGCTGTCGTTGGCGAACTCATTAACCAAAAATTAGAACCAAAACTCGAAAATATTCAGTGGATTTCCGGTAATTGGAAAGGGGAAGCATTTGGTGGAATGACAGAAGAAAACTGGAGCGAGCCATCAGGTGGCTCAATGATGGCAACCTTCAAATTGATTGATAAGGGCCAAGTGGTGTTTTATGAAATTGAAATCATCCGAGAAATCGATAATACACTCATTCTTCAATTAAAACATTTCGACAACGACCTCAAAGGTTGGGAAACAAAAGATGAAACTGTTGATTTTCCTTTGAAAGAAATCACAG
>JAGXIE010000154.1 GCA_024635765.1 Flavobacteriaceae bacterium
ACCATTCATGATATTACTCAAATCATATAAGGTCAAACCAATCCTGTGATCAGTTACTCGGCCTTGAGAATAATTGTAGGTTCTAATTTTTGCACTTCTATCGCCAGATGACACCATGCTTTTACGCTTTTCAGAATCAGCCGCCATCTTTTTTTCAAGTTCTCTTTCGTACAAACGAGATCTTAAAACTTTTAAAGCTTTTTCAAGATTTTTGTGTGATGATTTTTGGTCTTGACAACTGACGATCATTCCTGTAGGTTCGTGGTGTAATTTAATAGCAGAATATGTGGTATTTACACTCTGACCTCCAGGTCCCGTAGAAGTAGTACGTTCAATACGCACTTCGGACATATCCAATTCATAATCAAATTCTTCAGCTTCTGGAAGCACAATAACGGTTGCGGCACTTGTATGAACTCGACCTTGGGTTTCTGTTTGTGGCACACGTTGTACACGATGCACACCAGCCTCAAATTTTAAAGTTCCATACACATCCTCACCATTCACTTCAAATATCATTTCCTTGAAACCCCCAGAGGTACCTTCATTAAAATCTACCACTTCGATTTTCCAGCCTTTGTCTTCACAATATTTAGTGTACATACGGTATAAATCGCCAGCAAAAATACTGGCTTCGTCCCCACCAGTACCTGCACGAAGTTCGACCACTGCATTTTTAGCATCTTCTGGATTTTTCGGAATCAATAAAAACCGGATTTCATCCTCTAACTTTGGGATTTCCTCTTTTGCCTCCTCGTATTGCATCTTTGCCATTTCAACCATTTCTGGATCACCACCTTGATTGATAATGTCTTCAGCTTCTTTGAGATTGTCTAAAACTAATTTATATTCATCACGTTTGTTGACCAATACCTTTAAATCTTTGTACTCCTTGTTGAGCGCTATATAACGCTTTTGATCACTAATAATATCCGGTTGGATAATAAGGTCATTGATTTCAACAAAACGATGTCTTACTATGTCTAATTTATCTAACATTTATGTTCTTGAATTGAATTGCAAAAATACAATTATTTATGAAATAGAATCAAGACTGCTTTGCTTTTAGAATCAAGAATCAAGACTTGTTTTTTTTAAATCAATGATTAAACTTATTTCAAATAAATAAATTTACCATTAAAGAATATTTGGCAGTAAATACCGTTTTTAAAATATGCTACAGCGCTTTGAGGCCATCTTGCTATTTTATAAACCATATGTCCTGTGGTCGTTTGTCATTAATATATTAATTGTAATATTTAGTCCCCATATCTTTCCTGCCATTATAACAAAACTAGTGCTGACCTTTTTTATTTGGTATTTTATCAACGAAACCAACTCAAGTAAGAGACTCATTTTTTATAAAAATCTTGGTATTTCGAGTTTTCAACTCTTCGCCGCCTTATTTTTAATTGATATCTTTATCACTATTGCCTTTCTGTTGGTGATGCAAGAATTTTTATGATATTAGAAATTGACAATGTTGAACTTTATTATTCAAATAGACCTATTCTCAATAGTATTTATTTGAAAGCCGAAACAGGTAAAGTAACTGGAATATTAGGAAGAAATGGTTGTGGCAAAAGTTGTTTACTGAACATTATCTTTGGTTCCCTTCAGCCTAAATACAAATTAATTAGAATAGATGGAAAACCTATATTAAAACCACTATTCCGAACTAATCTTGTAAGCCTTTTACCGCAACATCAATTAGCATCAAACGCCATCAGGATCAAAACTCTTTTTAAACTTTTGAATGTAGATTGGTTTGAGTTTATTCGTGATTTTGAATCTTTTGCTTTTTATTGGGACAGCAAGGTCAGTACGCTCTCTGGAGGCGAACGACGTGTTTTAGAGACGTATTTAATTCTCAAAAGTGATAAGCAAATTATCCTGCTAGATGAACCATTCTCTCATATTTCACCTTTATTTATTGAAAAATTTAAAGGGCTGATTCAGTTAGAAAAACAAAGAAAAGCCATCATCATAACAGATCATTATTTTAAGGAGGTGATTGAAAGTTCGGATGATTTATACCTCTTGAAAAATGGATGCACCAAACTTATTGAACATATTGAAGAGCTTGAAGATTATCAATATCTGAACCCTCATACATTATAAACCAAAAAAAAGGAGGCTATAGTAAAACCTCCTTTTAGCTTGATTATCCACATTTGGAAGAGCCGCAATCTTTACAGGTCAAACAACCTTCCTGATATATGAGGTTTTCCGATTTGCAAGTGCTGCAGGTTTGTCCTTTGACTTGCGTACCATCTTCCACATATCGTTTTAGAGCTCTGACCACGCCGTTTTTCCAAGTGTTGATGGATTCACTGTCCAGTTGCAAACTGTTGATCAAATCCACGATTTTATCGATAGGCATACCATGACGCAATGTGCTTGAAATCAGTTTAGCATAGTTCCAATATTCTGGGTCGAATTTATGTGAAAGTCCTTCAATAGTGGTTTTATAACCTCTAATATTTTTATATTGAAAATCATATCGAGAAGTCCCGTCTTCATTTCTGTTTTTGATGATCAAGCCTTCATTTGCCCAACGTGGAATTAAAATACCATCTTCGTCATCAGCCAAACCTGTGAAAATTTCATATGGTTTGCCTTCAATCAATCCGATAAAAGCGATCCATTTTTCTTTGTTGTTTTGAAAACGAACGACATCCGCTTCCAATACTTGTGGTCGTTTTGTCGGAAATGGGGTCAAGGTATCTTGCTCCTCATCCTTTTTCTCTTCATTGGAAATCAAGACACCAGAACGCGAGCCATCTCTATAAACAGTCACGCCTTTGCAGCCAGCTTCCCATGCCTCCATATATAGTTTTCCAACCAATTCTTCGGTGGCATCATTTGGCAAATTGATGGTGACACTTATTGAATGGTCCACCCATTTTTGTACCGCACCTTGCATAGATACTTTACTCATCCAATCGACATCGTTAGAAGTTGCCTTATAATAAGGTGATTTTTTGATTAAGGCATCCAATTCCTTTTGTTCGTAATTTTTTGAAATATCGTAACCATTAACTTCCATCCATTGCTTAAATCTGTGATGAAACACCACATACTCTTCCCAAGAATCACCCTCTTCATCTACAAAATCAACACGAGCTCCTTTGTCGTTTGGATTGACTTTACGACGACGTTTATAAACTGGAAGAAATACTGGTTCAATACCTGATGATGTTTGTGTCATCAAACTTGTGGTACCTGTTGGGGCAATGGTCAGAAGGGCAATATTACGCCTGCCAAATTCGGTCATGTCGAAATACAATTTCTCATCAGCTTCCTTTAGACGCAATATAAACGGATTGTCCTTTTCGCGTTCTGCATCAAAAACCACAAAAGCACCACGTTCTTTGGCCATGTTTACAGAAGCACGATACGCTTCAATAGCCAAAGTTTTATGGACTTCCACAGAAAATTCATTTCCATCTTTACTTCCATATTGAATACCTAATGCAGCTAGCATATCACCTTCTGCCGTAATGCCAATACCTGTTCTTCTGCCTTCTTCAGCTTTGGTTCTGATATTTAACCAAAGATTCCGCTCGGTGGCTTTAACTTCAGTCAATTCCGGATCTGCGTCTATTTTTTGAAGGATGACATCGATTTTTTCCAATTCTAAATCAATAATATCATCCATGATCCGCTGTGCAGCAACTATGTGTTTCTTAAACAGTTCAAAATTGAATTTTGCTTGTTTTGTAAAGGGCTGTTCAACATATGAAAATAAATTGATAGCCAACAATCTACATGAATCATATGGACACAACGGAATTTCTCCACATGGATTTGTTGACACTGTTTTATAACCTAAATCTGCATAACAATCAGGTAGTGATTCGTTGATAATCGTATCCCAAAACAAAATGCCTGGTTCAGCGGATTTCCATGCGTTATGGACAATTTTTTTCCAAAGCGCGTTGGCTTCAATCATTTTTGAAACTTTCGGAGTGTCACTGAATACAGGATATTTTTGGGTATAATTAGCATTAGACTTCACGGCTTTCATGAATTCATCATCAATTCTTACGGAAACATTAGCTCCTGTGACCTTGCCCTGTTCTAATTTGGCATTGATAAAATCTTCAGAGTCTGGGTGATTGATAGACACAGACAACATCAATGCGCCACGACGACCATCTTGTGCGACTTCTCGAGTAGAATTAGAGTAACGCTCCATAAAAGGCACAATCCCTGTAGAAGTCAAGGCAGAATTTTTTACAGGCGAACCCTTTGGGCGAATATGAGATAAATCGTGACCAACTCCACCTCTACGTTTCATAAGTTGTACTTGCTCTTGGTCAATTTTCAAGATACCACCATAAGAATCAGAGTCACCAGAATTGCCAATCACAAAACAATTGGAAAGCGAAGCAATCTGAAATGGATTGCCAATTCCAGCCATGGGACTGCCTTGAGGCACGATGTACTTAAAATCTTTTATCAAATCAAAGACTTCCCGCTCTGACATTGGGTTTGGATACCGAGATTCGACCCTAGCAATCTCCTTCGCTATTCGACTGTGCATATCGTCAGGTGTCAATTCATAAATATGACCTTCAGAATCCTTTAGAGCATATTTGTTCAGCCACACACGTGCAGCTAAATCGTCATTTTTAAAATAATTCAAAGCAGCTTCAAATGCTTCATCTTGCGTATATCTGGTTTTTTTGGTTGGTAGGGTTTCAACGTTCATCAGGAATTATATTTTTAAGGATTACATAATTGTTTATTGAAGGTATAAATAAACAACTTTTATATAACTTACAATATGATTTTAATCATATAGTTTACAAACAAAAAGACTTTAAACATTGATTTTCAAGTATTTAATAATTTATCAACAATAAAAAGTTAACAAATTTTGAATTTATTTTTTTTATTCTAAAAACTAAATCATATTATGATAAGAAATGCATGAGCTTCCTAAAACAGTTGTAAAAAGGAAATATCTCATTTAAATGGGCAGAGAAAATTATTATAATTAATTATCGGATTCAGTCGTCAAAAATCGACTACAACTCCAATTCCCAAGATTTGTTTCCATTGTATTTTTGCGCCTTCTATGTCAAATTCGTTTTCAACATCTGAAGCAACAATGGTCTTCACATCATTATCATATTTTAAATGTGAACCGAGAGAAGCTTTGACATATTGATTGACCTTAAAGTTGAACATCACTTCCCAATCAATATCAACATTTCCAAAACTATTTATATAATCTGTATAAAAACTAGTTCTATTTTTAATGGCAATATTTTCAAACATTTCTGTTTCAAATTCGTTGGTCAATAGGATTCCGACTTCCGTTCTTACACGTTGTCCTTGCTTAAGGATATTGCCATCACTGTCCACAACTGCCTTATCAACTCCAAACGAACCTGCGTTTGATAATTCTTTATCTAGTACAAACGTTGATTTGAATGTCAATGGTGCTAAATAGTTAGAGAATTTTTCGATATTTTTTCCATATTCCACGCCACCTCAAAGAAACAAATAGCCTGGAGCCATAAATGTTGAAATTGGATTAGATCGATTTGGATAATTATATCCGTTGGTAAATTATTTTTTTAAAGTTAAACCTCGCTGAAAAATACCAATTGCTGACACTATCTTTTTGAAAACCCATAGTCGATATCAATTCGAGCTCATCACTGGTTTTTCGAAGTTTCTGTTCTTCTTGTTTATTGACACCATAATTTACGATGGCTTTATTTTTCCATCGAAATAAACCATAGGTATAATTGAGAGAAGATGTAAATCCTAAAAGAGCAGAAATATAATTACTACCACCAGCACTCCAGTTGACAAATGTCATTTCATTAATATCTAAACCAGCTCTGTTTTTTTGTTCCCATTTTGGCAAGCTATCAATGGCTTTTATTGCAGTAGAGTCGGTATGGGAATTTGCAATTTGAATACTTAAAAAAAAAGTGAAGACTATAAAATACCTCATTTAAAATAACTTGAAAAATTAAAATATTTTAATATTGAAATGTTCCGAACTCACTTTTGATGGTTAATTTTTTCTGAACAGAAGCATCAACCTTACCAATAATTTGAGCATCGACATTAAATGATTCAGAAATTGAAATGATATCTTCCGCAATTTCCTGTGATACGTATAATTCCATACGATGTCCACAATTGAAGACTTGATACATTTCTTTCCAATCGGTTTTAGACTGTTCCTGAATCAGCCTAAACAACGGAGGAACTGGAAACATATTATCTTTGATGATATGTAAATTGTCAATAAAGTGAAGAATTTTCGTCTGGGCTCCACCACTACAATGAACCATCCCATGAATATCCTTTGATGAATATTTAGATAAGATTTTTTTAATAATTGGCGCATACGTTCTGGTTGGTGACAATACCAATTTACCAGCATCAATCGGAGAATTTTTAACTTTATCTGTCAGTTTTATATTTCCAGAATACACTAAATCTTTTGGTACAGAAGCATCAAAACTTTCAGGGAATTTCTCAGCTAAATAGTTATGGAACACATCATGACGCGCTGAAGTTAGGCCATTGCTTCCCATACCGCCATTATACTCCTTCTCATAAGTCGCCTGACCTGAAGAAGATAACCCAACAATAACATCACCAGGTGTTATATTTGCGTTATCGATCACGTCTGTGCGCTTCATACGAGCCGTCACTGTAGAATCTACAATAATCGTTCTGACCAAATCACCTACATCTGCTGTTTCGCCTCCAGTGGAATGAATGCTAACTCCAAAATTCTTTAATTCAGAAATCAATTCTTCAGTACCATTAATGATGGCAGAAATCACTTCTCCTGGAATCAGATTTTTATTCCTACCTATAGTTGAAGACAACATAATATTATCAGTTGCTCCGACACACAGAAGATCATCAATATTCATGATTAAGGCATCTTGAGCTATACCCTTCCATACTGAAACATCTCCAGTTTCTTTCCAATACATATAAGCAAGTGAGGATTTCGTCCCAGCTCCATCGGCATGCATGATCAAACAATAATTGTCATCATCAGTTAAGTAATCAGGAACAATTTTGCAAAATGCTTTTGGAAATAAACCTTTATCAATATTCTTAATGGCGTTATGCACATCTTCTTTAGAGGCAGAAACCCCTCTTTGGGCATAACGTTTACTTATATTTTCGCTCATAACTTTGGTTATCTTGCAAAAATAGGAATAGTAAATTAGTTAAATGAAATAATTTGATTAGAATTGATAATTGACGGTTGATCTTTTAGGATTTTAGCCTTTTTCTTTTCTCCACCAAAATAAAAGTTAACTCCTAATCCAATTCGAAAATAAGTATCGTCTGAAGCTCCAGAAATTACACCATCGAGCTCATCGCTCATTACATAATTATAATCTGTATAGAGTTTTAGACCAAATCCTTCTGTCAATATATATTCGATACCGCCTCCACCTTGAATTTTCATTGCAGTTTGCTTGAAATAATTTGATGCATTGTAGCCTGCACCTGCAAAGACAAAGGGTGAAAATTTATGATGAGGAAACAAGGTCGATTCTAAATTTAAATCAAAAGACATAAATCCTTCGTTATAAATATCGACATATGCCAAATTGAATTTGTTATAACTAAAATTGATATTTAAGTGAGGAATGATAAATCGTTTATAGCCAGCATGAAAATAAATCTCAAATTCGGGATTGACTAAATCACCGTTGATCACAGAAGTTCCTGCGCCAATATCGATGGCATTAGTACCACGAAGTTCATAAAACTCAACCTTTTGCCTATTTGCAGAGTTCGAAGGAGTTTGCGCGGTCGAACTTAAATGAAACATTCCTAAAATGATAAATAAGAATCCTTTATAATAATTTGCTAGCATCAATTTTAAAGTTAACTAAACGTTCTTTAAGCAAGAAAAGATAAATTAATGTCCACGATTTATCGATGGGGCGGCAATATAAAAATTAAAATACAGATTCTTAAATTTTAGCAGAATTTAATTTAACTACAATAAAAAAGACAAAAGAACATTTTAATGAATTCTTTTGTCTTTTCATGTTTCAGGACCAACTAAAACTAATTGATTTTCCAAAACTAATCTTTGTAATAGTCAATATTAAATCTTAGGCCTGAAACTCTTTGTTGACTTTAGCCACAGTATCTTGAGACACTTTGTCTTTATCAATTTTTATATTCTGAATGGAAAATAAAATAGTAGCAAAAGCCAAAGCCGAAAGGCTCAGAAGTAATTTTTTCATTTTCACAAAGTATTGATTAATAGCACAACAAATTTAATAAATTAACCTTCTCAAAATATCGCTTTCATTAACTAATTTTTAAATTTTCGACTAGTTGCAATATTCTATTGTTGAAATACATTTTTTTGGTTTTTGACATACGTATTATTACGTACAAAGCATTGAAAGCTCTACAAATTTTCATAAAAAAAGTCCCACGGAAGTGGGACTTTGCAGTTCGATACATGTTAAATTATCGCGTAAATAGCAATTCTCTGTATTTCGTCAATGGCCATAATTCATCATCAACCAAAAGTTCTAGCTTATCACAATGATAGCGTATATCATCAAAAATAGGTTTTACTTTATGGCAATAATCCAATGCCTTTTCCTCTATATCTTCAACTAAATTTGCTTTTTTTCGCTCATTAATTAACTTGGTGACATTAGAATTAATCGACTCGATATGTCCAGAAATTTCTTCTATAAGATTTAATTGTTCTTTTGCGAATTTTTTGAAGTTAGTACCATATATTTCCTTCAATCCCTTAACGTTCTCAATGAGTATGTTTTGATACCTAACTGCTGTAGGAACGACATGATTACGAGCTATGTCTCCAAGGACACGTCCTTCAATTTGAATTCGTAATACGTACTCTTCCATTTCTATTTCATAGCGCGCTTTTGACTCGATTTTATTCATGACGCCAAGATCTTCAAATAAAGCCAAGGCTTTCTTGGATATTTTGGCTTTCAAGGCTTCTGGAGTCGTTTTATTATTACTCAATCCTCTTTTCTTTGCTTCTTTATGCCAAGCTTCACCATACCCATTTCCTTCAAAAAGAATATTTTTTGATTTTTTGATGTATTCTCTCAAAACATTGAACACGGCATCATCTTTCTTCATGTCTTTTTTGTCTATCAATGCATCTACCTCTACTTTGAAATCAATTAATTGTCTAGCTACAATTGAATTCAAAACAGTCATTGCACTAGCACAATTGGCTTTAGATCCAACAGCTCTGAATTCAAATTTATTTCCAGTAAAGGCAAACGGCGATGTTCTATTTCTATCGGTATTATCCAAAAGCACATCTGGAATCTTACCTACTACATTTAATTTAAGATCTGTTTTTTCTTCTGGTGATAATTTGCCATTAGTTACGTTTTCCAATTCATTCAGTACTCTTGTCAATTGCTCTCCTATAAATACAGAGATGATTGCTGGTGGAGCTTCGTTCGCTCCCAATCGATGATCATTACTCGCAGAAGCGATAGCCGCTCTTAACAACTCTTCATTATCATTGACTGCTTTGATAGTATTAATGAAAAAGGTTAAAAACTGTAGATTACTCATTGGTGTTTTTCCTGGGCCTAAAAGATTGACACCTGTATCTGTACTTAGACTCCAGTTATTATGCTTACCTGAACCATTGACACCTGCAAATGGCTTTTCATGAAAAAGTACCTTAAAATTATGGCGGTCAGCAATCTTACCCATCACATCCATTAACAACGAATTATGGTCCACTGCTAAATTGGCTTCATCATATATTGGTGCTAATTCAAACTGGTTTGGAGCTACCTCGTTATGTCGTGTTTTTACAGGAATACCAAGAAGCATACATTCGGTTTCTAAATCCCTCATATACGCCAACGCCCTGTTAGGTATAGAGCCAAAGTAATGGTCATCCAATTGTTGTCCTTTAGCTGGAGAGTGACCAAGCAAGGTTCGTCCAGTCAATACTATATCTGGTCTAGAATCAGCCAAAGTACTATCTATTAAGAAGTATTCTTGTTCCCATCCCAATGAAGCATTTACTTTTTTTACATTCTTATCAAAATATTTACACACCGCTACAGCTGCACTATCTATGGCTTGTAAGGCCCTCAATAAAGGTGTTTTGTAATCCAAGGCTTCACCTGTATAAGCAACAAAAACCGTGGGTATACATAATGTTGTACCATAAATGAAAGCTGGAGAAGTAGGATCCCAAGCGGTATAACCACGTGCTTCAAAAGTATTTCTAATACCTCCATGCGGAAAACTCGATGCATCCGGTTCTTGTTGTACCAATTGGTTGCCTGCAAATTTTTCTATGGACAATCCGTTGCCAATCGTTTCAAAGAAGGCGTCATGTTTTTCTGCAGTTGCTCCTGTCAATGGTTGAAACCAGTGAGTATAATGAGTTGCGCCTTTAGCAATGGCCCATTCCTTCATACCTGTAGAAATGTGATCTGCAACGATACGGTCAATTTTTGAACCGTTCTGATTGGCGTCCATAACACTATTATAAGCTTCCTTCGTCAAGTATTGACGCATGGTTGCTTCATTAAATACATTGGATCCGAAGATAGCTGAACGTCGTTCATTTTCTTCGATGTGAATCGGTTTATGTTTTAAAGATTCCTTTATAGCATGAAAGCGTAATGTTGACATAAAATTAATTTTTATTGTTAAATATGTCGCGAAAATACAAAATTTACAATAAACTACCAATATACCCTATAAAAAATAGGGTATTTATAAATGTTAATAACATTTTATATAAAATAACCCCATTTTTTTTGACCTAAACTAAAAATAAATAATATTTGCACATTCAATATTTAAAAATATTGCAATGAGCAAATCTAAATTAGAATACATTTGGTTGGATGGTTATTACCCAACTCAAAACATGAGAAGCAAAACTAAAATTGAAGAGAATTTTAGTGGAAAATTAGAAGACTGCCCTATTTGGTCTTTTGATGGTAGTTCAACACGACAAGCAGAAGGTGGTTCTTCAGATTGTTTATTAAAACCAGTTGCTATTTATCCAGATCCTGCACGTAAAGACGGATTTTTAGTAATGACTGAAGTTTTAAAGCCTGATGGAACACCACATGTCTCAAATGGTAGAGCTACTATCGATGATGACGATAATGATTTTTGGTTTGGATTTGAACAAGAGTATTTCATTATGGATTCAAAAACCCTATTACCTTTAGGTTTTCCGATTGGTGGTTATCCTGCTCCTCAAGGAATGTATTATTGTTCGGTTGGAGGTCGAAATACGCACGGTAGAAAATTAGTAGAAAGACATGCTGATTTATGTATCGCCGCAGGTTTAAATTTTGAAGGTATTAATCAGGAAGTTGCTTCCGGTCAATGGGAATTCCAATTATTTTCAAAAGGTGCCAAAAGAGCTGGTGATGAGATTTGGATAGCACGTTATCTCCTTGATCGATTAACAGAAGATTATGGCTATTATATCGATTACCATCCAAAACCTTTAGGAAAAGACATGGATTGGAATGGCTCTGGTATGCATGCGAATTTCTCAAATAATGTATTAAGAACATGTGGTTCTAAAGAAACATATGAAAAAATATGCGAGGCCTTTAGGCCTGTAGTTGAAGAACACATTGCCGTTTACGGAGAGTTTAATGACCAACGACTGACAGGAAAACACGAGACAGCTTCTATACATGATTTTAGTTATGGGGTTTCCGATCGTGGCGCATCCATCAGAATTCCAATCATTACTGTCGAGAAAGGCTGGAAAGGCTGGTTGGAAGATCGTCGACCTGCCTCAAATGGCGATCCTTATAAAATTGCTGGTAGAATTGTTAGAACAGTGAAGTCAGCAAATATTAGTTAAATCAAAATTGTTCATAGAAAAAGTGCTTATGTCTTATAGATGTAAGCACTTTTCATTTATAGTTAAATTCCTTTACAAATTTTAAATATCTCCAGTAAAGGCCAAAACTATAAAAAGTATGTAAGCTGCAAGTAAAATGAAGCCTTTAGCCCTACCTATTTCAAACTTACGTGGAATAAAAACCATTGGGATCAATACTGCAGCAAAGGCGAGCATCCAGAAGATATCACTGGTCAAGATTTTTGGATTATTGACAGCTATCGGCTGTATAATTGCAGTTAACCCTAATACAGAAGCAATATTAAATATATTGGAGCCAATGAGGTTTCCTAACGAAATTGCTTTCTCCTTTTTTAATGCGGCAATGACCGACGCTGCTAATTCCGGAACACTTGTACCGATTGCGACCATCGTAACCGAAATCACACGTTCGCTAACGCCAAATGAGAGGGCCATTTCCTTTGCTCCCATTACCAGCCATTCACTACCAAAATAAAGTGCCAATGCACCAATCAGAAGCCAAATAGTGAGTTTAAATCCTGAAGTAACCTGTAGTGATTCGTCCAAATCCTCAATATGAGTCTCTGGTTCTTGTCTTGATCTTTTAATTAATAAGTAGAGAAAAATGATTAATGAAACCATTAATGCCAAACCTTCCCAACGGTCTAGTTTGTTTCCACTTTGTAACATGTAATACAATACTACAGAGAGTAGCATCATCATTGGCCAATTCAGTTTATAGAAATTTTTGTCGATTCCCAAAGGCGAAATAAGTGCAGTTATGCCCAAAACCAAACCAATATTGGCAATATTGGAACCAATCACATTTCCTAATGCAATATCTGATGAGCCATCTAAAGCGGCTTGCAAACTGACTAAAAGTTCTGGCGCAGATGTTGCAAAAGAGACAACTGTCATACCAATCACTAATTTTGAAATGTTGAATTTAAAGGATAGTGCTACAGAAGAGCGCACTAGAAACTCACCTCCTACAACCAACAATATCAATCCCAAAATAACCCAAACTAAACTCATAAAACTATTTTTTGCGAAGATACTATAA
>JAGXIE010000024.1 GCA_024635765.1 Flavobacteriaceae bacterium
AAACGTTTGATGTAAATCTTATAATTTCAACTTTTAATTCATGATATTCTTTACTTTCCTCATTACCATTTTAGGTGTTCTATCATTTTTAAATAGCCCCCAATGTTTTTCAGGTTCTAAATGATCGGGAGAACCTTTCCAAAGCTCATCAAAAGCTTCAAAAACAAAAGTCATTACACTATCTTCTTTACACCAAGCCATCAAATCGTTATAATAAATCATTTGCAACTCTTCATTGACATTTTCTTGCTCAATACCCTGACCATTGGAGTTTGTAGCCCATCCGGCCTCTGTAATAACTACCAATTTATCCGGATACGTATCTGCCACAGCAAAATAATTCTGTTTTGTATATTCTATCGCTTCATGAATATTCTTATACTCCCAGACAGGATAGGTATGGATAGAAACAAAATCCACTTCATTCACTAAGGGCTTTAATTTGTCAAGCCATGGCACGTAGTTTTCACAAAATGTTACAGGTTGTTTAGCACCCGCTTTTATCATTCTAACATACTTAATAACACTGTCAACAGGTACATAATGATCTGTCCATTCAACACATGCTTCATTTCCAGCTGATAATGAAAAAATAATATCAGGATAGTCATTCGCAGTTTGAATTAACTTTTGAATCTGATTTAAATTTTTAGCCTTATTATGTATAAGTTCTTCTTCGGAATAGTTACCGCCCCAAGGACAAGCCTGATTGTTCATTTCAGCCACGATATAAGCACCCAGCATCACTTTGAAATCTAACTTTTCTTTTTTAATGACTTCTAATACTGTATCCGTATGTGGATCACAATCGTAAAGACGAAGATACTTCCAGTTGCCTTTAAGAATTAATAGGTCCTCTTTAATTTCATCATAAGATGGATATTTCCCTCCTGGTTGCTGCCCTTCCCTAAATCCGGAATAGCAAATTGCATTTCCCAAGCCAATATTCAGTACTTCAGAGTAATTCATTCAAATGCTTTTGGTTAAAATTTAAGTTTTTCATTCTTGTCCCAAAGTCCCCAATAGGCACCTACATCCCCTTCAGCACCAACTTTCCATGACTCGTCAAAAGATGAGAAATAGAAAATATCAATGTTCTCTTTATGCGACCATGCTTGAGAGTTGATGAAATACTTCATGGCGTTCTCTCGCGAAGAGAATGCACCTTTTAAGCTTCCTCCTTCACTTGGCCAGCCGGTTTCGGTAATAATTACTTTTTTACCATTACCAGCATCTGACGCTTGTCCAAACATTTGTTGCATGTGTGCCAATGAGTTATCTATACTGCAGCCTTCCCAATATGGATAGCAATTTGCCAGTATGACATCACAAGCTTCTGTTATTTTTGGTCGATGAGAAAACTCATAATAGGCGTCAACATAGCCTACTGGAATATGTGGTAAAGCTTCCTTTACACGATTTATGAAAGTCAACAACTCGTCTTCTGTTAAGTCCTGACGGTACATTACTTCATTTCCAACTGCTGCTATATCGACATAGCCTTTATTAGCTAACGAAATTAAGCTTTCGATTTCCTTTTCATTGAGCTCTGGATCATCACCTAGCCATGCGCCAACCAAGGTTTTCATTCCATATTCCTTTGCAATACGCGGAATATGTTCATTACCGTCGATACATGAAAACGAACGTACCCATTTTGCATAAGGTTTGATTATTTCCATACGTCTTCTTACCTGCTCTTCCGTAATGATATCACCAGGCTTTTGGCCGTCTTCATACAAACTAAAACAAATGCCGTGCATTCCTTGTTCTAGTGATTTTCTCCAAAGTTGTTCTAATTTTTTATCTGATATTTTGCTGAAATCAATACCCTGATAATCGGAATATTGAATATCGTTTTGCAAGAAATCATGTTCTCCTCTATATGACATGTTTTTTATTATTTAATTTATAATTCTCCCCTACGATTCACTAATTCTGCCTTTATTTCTCTAGCTCTAGTTTCATTCAAACTATATTTATACATAATCCAAATAGCAATGGCGGCAGTAATCGAAGGTATTACAATATCTGCTATTCTCAAACTATACATCGTTTCAGCAGCTTGAACTTCTGCTTCGGAAATAAAACCTACCAATTTTAAAACTAATCCTCCTAAAAACAATGCTATCGACTGCCCTATTTTAACCATCCACCAATAAATAGCACCAAAGGTTCCTTCTTTACGCGGCATACCATTTTCCAACTCGTCCAAATCGCATACATCAGCAGTCATACTCATCATCAGGGTAAAGAGACCTCCGAGTCCAAAAGCAATAAACGGTATTGGCATGAATATTAACCATGGCGAGCCATGAGTTGTATCGATACTAAACCAAGTCATCCCTACACTTTCTAAAAAGGGATCTATATTATTAAACACAGACGCTACACCGTTATTTAGAAATTGACCTGCAGCTGTTTGATTAAATTCTTGGTTTAATTCGTTGTTAAAACCCCACCACTTCAGAATATATCCAATAATAGAAATCACCGTTGAAATTATAAATGCTTTTCTTTTTCCCCATTTATTGGCCATTGCAGAAATAATAGGTATGACGACAAAAGCTGTTATAACTGCAGTGATCGTTGAAAACCATGCAGGCCAAGTACCTGCATTCGCGTAGCTGCCATTGTACATATAAAAAACAATGATATAAACACTGAAGGCTGCAACCATTTGAAAACCATTGAACACTAAAAATGTTGCTCCACAAAGCTTTACAAAAGGTTTGTTTTTCGATACTTGCTTTATCCCATCCCAAAGATCTGTGAGGTTAGATGCCAGCGTCTTCCATGTTATCTTCTTTCTGTTTTTCATATGAGCAGAGTCCAGGCCCTTGCAAAAAATAGCTGGAAGAATGCCCAAAATAGCGCACACTGCACCAACAATCATAGATAAATGTCTAACTCCTACAGCCTGCGATTCGTACACATTAGGATCCGCAATTATAACCCAAAACCAAGGTACAATCATCCATGCAATTTGTCCCATTGTATTTGCAAACGCCATTAAACGTGTACGTTCGTTATAATCTGAAGTCATTTCATAACCCAAACCCACTAACGGTGTTGCATACATCGTATTCCCAGCTAAAAAGAGTATTGATAAGATCAGAAAATACCAAAAATTATAAAGTTGAGAGTTTTCTGGCGACATTTGCCAAGTTAGTGCGAACAATAGACCACTTAAGATCGCACCGATAAATATATAAGGTCTTCGACGTCCCCATTTTGATGTGGTATTATCCGAAATAAAACCCATGATTGGGTCAGAGAGTGCATCAAAAAGCCTTGGAAGCGCCCCCAGTATACCAGCATAAAGAGGATCCATACCAAAAGCGGTAAGTAAAAAGAACATGAAGAATCCTAATGCACCAGGCAACATATTAAGCACAAAATGACCAGAACCAAAGGCCATTTTTTGTCCAAAAGGCACTTTGTCCCTTTCTGGAGTTTTAATTTTAGACATATTATTTAATTTAGTTAGTTAGTTTTTTAATTTAAGTTTTAGGTATCAAAATGGTTTGAATTGCCTTCGCACTAATTGTAAATTGTATTGATTTGTTCTCTAATGATAAATCAATACTTCTGGGAGTTTCTGTTTCGTTAAAAACAATAACTGCAATTGATCCATCAGGATTTTCAGCAGCTGTTACCATGAGCTTATCATTTGAATTTTCAACTCCAATTATTTTTGCATTTGGTCTTATGTATCTACTAAAATGTGCCATCGTATAATATAGAGGTGTAAAATAGATTTCATCACTTTCAGGGTCAACAATTACAGGTGCAACACACCAATTCTCAAACCAGTTGGGACCACCTTGTTTATTAAGCACCATATTCCAATCTATCCAACCATCTACCCAGTTGTTTAAACAACCTATGATATCCCTGGCATAGCGATATACAGGCACGTATTTTGGATGCAGATACTTATCTTGTTCTGATGCCCAATCCCAGCCCCAATCTGTGGCTTCTTTGGACCAATACCAAGCATCATCTTGCCACTTTGGAACTTCAGCATCGACACAGGCTTCAGATTGAATCAAATATTTATTCGGTGCTTTATCATGCGCATATTGTAAAGATTCTGGAAAATAGTCATAAGTACTTGCATACCAGTGGATGGCTGTACCATCATAATATTTTGATGACGCCTCATCTTCATACATGACATCTGCCCATTCTTTGAGCTCTTTTCCACGGTTTTGATCATAACCCAAAACTTTTACATTATGTCCGTCTGCTTCTAATTTTGGCCCTAAATTATTTTTTACAAAATCAGTCATTTCTTCAGCTGTAAAATGCATACTCTCCCAATTGTTGGAATTACCTAATGGTTCATTTTCAACTGTAACACCCCAAATATCAATACCTTCAGATTTGTAAGCATCGATATATTTAGAGAAAAACAGTGCCCAAGTGTCGTAATATTCAGGCAGCAATTTCCCACCCATCCAATCTTTGTTATCTTTCATCCAGGGCGGAGCAGTCCATGGAGAAGATATGATTTTAAATCCATCAGTGGATATCACCATTGCATCTTTGATCATCGGAATAATATCATCACGATCTTCTTCAATAGTGAAATGTTTTAGATCGACGTCTCCTTCAACGGGTGCATAAGAATAATTGCTTAATGAAAAATCACAAGAATTCATATGTGTTCGTGTCAAAGAATATCTGGCACCATCATCCCCAAAATATGCTTCCAGAATTTTTACTCTATTTTCCGTACTCATTTGGTTTAATAAGTAGGCTGATGATTCAGTAAAGGAACCTCCAAATCCTGTAATCGTTTGAAACTTTTGATCGGGATTTAATTTTACGGAAACTGTGTCTCCAACAGCTATGAAATCAGTTAATCTAGTGAGTTTGTTTCCACTGGCAGAGGTTTCAAAAACTTCTATATTCAGTGGTTCCTGTTGGTCGTTACAAGCTAGCATCATAACAGCAAAAAATGTACATATATAAAATTTTAATATTTTCATGTTTAATTGTTTTAATATACCCTATTTCATTTTTACTTTAATCTCTTTCTTAGTTGGAGGCACCAACACATCTTTCATTAATTCCGAGTAGTCGCCATGATACGTTTTTGTCATTTGGTTACCATTCCGTGTCAATCCATCAAAAATTCCTTTATCAACTAAATCCCAAATAGCATATTTTGCTTTACCATCTACAGTGAATAATCCAAAATGATTTTCAGAACCATTTTCATTATACGCATCTTTCCAAGGTTCATCAAAAGCTTCAAAATAAAAACAGGAAATACCTGCCTTATTGGTCCACTCTCTCACAAGATTATGATATTGTGCTTCCTTATACTCATCGCAGGCTTTGGATCCTTCAGGCCCAAAAATCCCATCAGAATGACTCGCCCAACCTGTTTCTCCAATATGAATGGGTTTATCGACTCCCAAGCTTTTCACATAATTAGAAACACTTTCATATTGAGATTGCGCATATTCTTTTGCGCGCCGCATTGCTGCATCAATTTTTTCGATTTCTGAAAGCTTCTTTTCTCCTTTTTCAACACCCCAAAATTCTGGATTATAGTGTGTGTCGTGCATTGGGTAGGTATGCATAGAGATATAATCAACTGCTCTTATCAATTTTTCTAAATCTGGAACATGATATTCAGCTCCACCGCCTCCCCAGGATGCAAAATTATCAGAACTTGTAATCCATAAATCTTTTGGAAGATTTCCTTTCGCTTTTAATTCCTGCAGATGGGTTACCCATTTTAAAATCACACTTGGCTGCACATAATAACTGGCAGCCCATTTTACCATGGCTTCATTTCCTACAGCAATGATTTTTACAATATCAGGGTATTGATTTGTCAACTCAACTGCCTTTTCTATTTGAGCCACATTATCGTCACTTTCTTTGGTGTGATCTGGAACTTTGTCAGTAAATGCATTTTTACAGCTGATCCACGCGCCTAACATGACATACATTTCGAAATTTGGATCTTCTTTTTTTAGTTCGGTTATCGCTTTTAGAATATTTGTGGCTTCTGGCAAATGGACTTTATAATTTCTTATAATTTTAATACCCATTGCTGATAGAATTTTCATATCATCTTTGAGCTCCTCTAGTGTTGGTTCTATATCCAATGTTTTACCTCTATAGCCTCCAAAAGAGATTGCCAAATATTCTGGGTTGCCCAATATATCTTTGGCGGTTATACTTTTTGGTTCAATCACGACGTTTGTTTTGTTTTCTTTATTGGTCTTGTCATTGCATGAACACAACAGTATTACTGATAAAATGTAAATTATTATACTTGTTAAATACTTCATTTGCAATAAATTAAAGTGATACTATTAAAAAATGCTCTGCGAAACAAATAATTCATTTCAATTACATATCTCTTTTGTGAGAGACACTTTGATGTGTTTTACTTCTCCTGTGCGTTTAAATATTTTGGCGCTCATCGATTGATCCAGTGACAATCCCTCTAAACTTTTCGTATCGTTATTTTCTAACGTAATTGTAATACCTATTTTATTTGAAAGTTCATAAACAATTGGAACTTGACAATAAGTGAATGCCAATGAATTTTCATTTAATCTTAGTTCGCTATGGTTTTGATTTACATCTATATAATTAAACGTTGTTGCAGATTCTAAAAATTCATCTTTTCTTAATAATCCTGTATTAAACGTCAATTGTCCGTTTTTTACAAATACACCAAGTTCTCCAATACGAGATAAGATATCCTCCTTAACTTGCCCTGTCATTCCTGGCTGTTGGGCACCTTTTCCGCCTGGTGTATGGGAATATGGATCTGTTGGGAAGGCTCCGTATAATTCTGGTGATTTGTGTACTCCTATACCTTCATTGATCTCATAATAATGTTCCAATAATCGTCCAACAACTTCATCGGAGGCATTTTCATTGATAGCTTTGACGCAACATTCTAAAACTGCCAATTGCAACTTGGAAACCATATGCCAATAAATGGACCCAAGCCCTTCATAACCATAGAAAGTTCCAGAACGACCCGTAAATGCTTTATGATTGAAAACCTCTTCAAAAGTTTTCAACAACAATGGTCTCTCCTTTTTCGCCAAGTCACTGTATTTTGAATCTTTTAATCGATCCAACGCTTGGTTAAGACTACTGGCATTATTAAAATTACCATTGAAATGGTAGTTGCCGTTGATGTCCTTAACAATTATTTGCCCGTTGCCATCTTTGATCAATTCTTTTAATAAATCAGATTTTTCAACTGCGGCTTTTGGAATTATATTTTTTGATAAAAATCCTAATAGTTCTTTATTGGGATATAAGATGTAACTGTATTGATCTTCCCTGAAAAGTTTACTGCTTTTAAGTCCGTCAAGAAGCTTCACGCAATCCTCGGAAGATAAATATCCTGAACTCAAGGCAGAAACTTGACCTTCCAGCATTTCATCCAAATAAGAAATTGAAACACCATCATTATCAGTCAGCGTCATTAAATTGTAGGCATGATACATATCGTCACTGCGCTTATTCGCATCAATGGTATGATCTATATATTTCAAAGTGACAGTTAAAAAATCTTGGACACTACCCAATGAAATTTTTACCTTTTTCCCTGTAAATGCTTTATCATATATAGTCATTCGATAATCACTTCCAGCTTTTCCAAGGCCGTCTAAAACATTTTTACGATCAACATCAGATATTTTACCTTGAAGTAGATGCTCATTGTTTTTTAATGTGCTGTCTATGCCATTAAAAAAGGAGAATAATTCTTCTGATATGCTAACTTTATCATTAGTGGAATTGTCAACAATAGTCTCAAAAAAGTTCAAGAAACGACGCAAATAATAAAGTGTCACCATGGACACTCCATTTCCAACAAGGGCATTGTTTGCATCATTCCATTCTGGTCGTTGTGTATTTAGCCATATTCCAGCTTCAGGAATGAAGTTTGATATTTTAGCCAAGACAGTAGCCAAGATTTTCTCAACAAAATTAACTTTACAAATAAAGAAATTTTGATCTCTTAA
>JAGXIE010000155.1 GCA_024635765.1 Flavobacteriaceae bacterium
AATGACTTTCTTTTTAGCTGTTTCAGAAACTTTAATCATAAATTATATAGATTAGGTCTAAATAAGATTGCAAATATACGACTTAAGTCCTGTTTTTCCACAGAACCTAACATTATATTAGCAAATGGCTTAATAGGTTTTGACAATATTTGCCTTTTTCGAATTTAATCAAAAACAGTTTGCCTAATTCTATGCTTTATTAATAAATTTGCAGCATGATAGAAGATAAAAGTCCACAGCGAACATCCATTAGTGAATTGGGAGAGTTCGGTCTCATAGAACATTTGACCCAGAATTTTGAAATCAAGCAAAAATCCACCATGAAAGGAATTGGTGATGATGCTGCCGTTTTAAATTTTAAATCTAAAAAAATTGTTGTCACTACCGATTTATTGGTTGAACACGTACACTTTGATTTGAGCTATATGCCATTAAAACATTTAGGCTACAAGGCTATTATGGTCAATCTTTCTGATGTTTATGCCATGAATGCCAATGCAACACAAGTCACTGTTTCCATTGCTGTTTCAAATCGGTTTCCACTAGAAGCTCTAGAAGAATTATATGCTGGAATTGAAGCGGCTTCCAAAATATACGGTGTAGACGTTGTGGGCGGAGATACCACCTCATCCACAACGGGATTGATTATTTCTGTTACAGCAATCGGTGAAGTAACCGAAAAAGATGTTGTTTATAGAAATGGTGCCAAACCAAATGATTTATTGGTGGTTAGTGGTGATTTAGGTGGGGCCTATATGGGGTTACAAGTTTTGGAACGCGAAAAAGAAGTGTTCAAAGTTGATCCAAAAAACCAGCCAGATTTGGACATGTATACTTATATCATTGAGAGGCAATTAAAACCAGAAGCCCGAAAAGATATTGTTAAGCTTTTAAAGGATTTAAAAGTGAAGCCTACATCTATGATAGATATAAGTGATGGACTATCCTCGGAAGTTATTCATCTGTGTAAGCAAAGTGACGTTGGTGTAGAATTGTATGAAAACAAAATTCCTCTGGATCCTCAAGTTATTTCTACCTGTGAAGAATTTAATATTGACAGCACGACCATTGCTTTAAATGGTGGTGAGGATTATGAATTGCTGATGACCATATCACAAGAAGACTTTCCTAAAATCAAAGGAAATCCTAATTTGACAGTAATTGGTTATATGACTGAAAAAGATAAAGGAATGAATCTGGTAACAAGGGCAGAAACCTTAATTCCATTGATTGCAAAAGGATGGAATGCTCTTAATGCTCAAAAATAAGCAGCCCTTCTAATTTTTTTGATCGTCTTCGTTGATGGATGCGCTCAAGAACAGAATTAATTTCTTTGTATTTTGGAGTTAATGGAGTTAGTTCTCCTTTTCCGTTGGTAGTCATTTGAATATTGCAATGCGTACATCTGTACTCATTTACATGGAAAGTGACTTTTTTTGAAACCACATATTGATGGCCAAAAACTGAACAATAAATGCTTTTCACTGGGCTATTAATTTTTTATTATTATTAGAGGGATTCTAATATATAAAATTCCATTAATATCCAACTGCTTTGTTCAAATATATCGACGAAGTGAACGCTTTTTGCTTCAAACGTAGTCTTCTTCGAGTATAAATGTCTTCTAAAATAACATTAATCTCTTTAAATTTGGGTGTTAACTCAATAAGATTACCGTTGCTATTGGTTGTCAATTCTCGCTTACAACATTTACAGGTGTACTCTTTGACATGTAAAGTGACTTTTTTAGAAACCTCATATTGATGGCCAAAAAGACTGCAATATAGCTTCATTGGGTTGGAGGCAGAGTTAGTTTTGCTCATGATTATATTGTTAAGAGTCTTAAAACTAATAAAATAAATAAAATAAAACGTTTAAACGTGTTATTTTTCGATGAAGTGTATTATTTTGTAAGATATTTCGTGTTTATTTTCAATATGGCTCATATGTCCATCAGGAAATTCTACCACTTCTACATCAGTTCCAACGATCTGCTCCCATATAGAAGTATAATCTAGAACTGGATCTTTACGCCCGATAATAATCATTTTTTTTAATGTTGCATCATGAAACAAATATGTTCGGTCTTTTCTTATCTTCATCCCTTCTAAAGCAGCAATTATTCCCTGTAAGGGCATTTTTAATGCTTCTTGTTTTACATTTTCGATTTCATACGCTAACTTATCTCTGTTCTCAAGAGCAAATAAATTTGCCACTGATATGCCTATGAATGCCTTGTGATTATGTTTTACAGCCGTAATTGCTCTATCTCTATTAACTCGCTTTTCTTCGGTGTCTGCAATGGCAGTCGAATTCATAAGGCATAGTCCTTTTACCATTTCAGGATAACATTCAGTAAAAGCCAATGCAACATAACCACCCATGGAATGCCCTACAAACAAACTCTCGTTTATTTTTAAATCTTTCAAAACTGCTTTGACGGCTTCCGCCATCATTTCCATAGTGTGCACATAGCCTATACAACCCGTTTTTCCATGGCCAAGTAGGTCGATAGAAATAACCCTGTTTGATTTTGAAATTTCTGAAACCAAATCTTTCCACATTGAAGAATTTTCTAAAAACCCGTGGAGCAAAACAATTGAATCGCCTATTCCTTCATCTGTATAAAAAATCTCAATCCCCTTGTATTCTAAAGTCATATTTAAACTATATTCGGCAAAGATAACCATCCAAAAATCAGATTGCATATCTCATGAGTACTAAATAATGAATAAAACTAAAGAAACTTTTGTGTTTGGATTTGCTCTCTTCGCAGGCTTTTTTGGTGCTGGTAATTTGATTTTACCTCCATTGTTGGGTTTTAATTCAGGTCCCGATTGGTGGTTGGTGGCCCTAGGGTTTATTATTTCTGCTACCATCATCCCTTTATTATCTCTGTTTGCTCATGCACGATTACACGGAACTATGCTTGAGTTTGGGAATAAGGTGTCACCATTGTTTAGTGTGATATTTAGTCTTTTGGTATTCGTAATAGTCATTGCACTACCTTGCCCACGTACCGCAGCCGTAACACATGAGATGGCCATTGAACCGTTTTTTGGAACAGGTCCTATCTTGACTAGCGTACTTTATTTTACGTTTGCTTTTGCTTTTGTAATGAATAGGAACAATGTTCTCAATATATTGGGGAAATATTTGACACCCATTATTGTATTATCGATAGTGTCCATCATAGTGATAGGTATCATCTCTCCTGTAAATGAAATGAATCCTTCACTTTTTGATGCTCCTATAGTCACAGGTTTGCTCGAGGGCTATCAAACCTACGATGCAATTGCAGGCGTAGTCATGGGAGGTGTCGTTATAGTCACTATTAATAACTCAAAAGGAACTATGACTTTTGAAGAAAAAAAGACGATGATTGCTAAATCTGGATTGATAGCCATGGTTGGGTTGTTCATCGTTTACACTGGCCTTATTGCGTTAGGAGCCTTAAATAATTCAGAATTTGATAGTACCATCTCTAGGACCGCTCTGCTTTCTGGACTGGCATTAAAAACGTTAGGGAATTATGGGTCCATAGCATTAAGCGTATTGGTTTCAATAGCTTGTTTTACAACTGCTGTAGCAATTATAGTTAGTGCTGCAGATTTTTTTAAAGACCTATTCAATGGATCAAAAAAAGCGTATCTAGTTAGCGCTGTTATTTGTTGCCTTATAGGGATTGTAGTCGGAAGTTATAATGTGAGTTTCATAATTGATATTGCACTTCCTGTTCTGATGCTTTTATATCCTTTAATTATCGTATTGATCATATTAAACATTCTACCAGAAAAATATGCAACAACTTTAGTTTTTAGATGTGTAGTGCTAATTACCTTCTTGTTTAGTATTCCTGATGTTCTGAAACATATCGTTTCCCACGAGCAATTGCAACCAGTTATTGATATAATCCCTTTCGCCGAATATAGTTTAGGATGGGTTCTGCCTGCTATTTCAGCTCTAATTCTGATAAATTTATTTAAAAAAAACAATAAAATATAGTTGCTTATTGATTCATCAACTCCTCAATCTCGTCAGCTTCAATAGGAATATTTCTCATCAAATTATAGGGTTCTCCTTTCTTTTGAATGACCAAATCATCTTCAAGTCGAATACCAAATCCTTCTTCCGGAATATATATTCCTGGTTCAACAGTAAACACCATGTTGGCTTGCATAGGCTCGGTTAGAATTCCATAGTCATGAGTATCCAAACCAATATTATGAGATGTACCATGCATAAAATATTTTTTGTAGGCCGGCCAGTCTTTATTTTCATTTTTTACATCAGCTTTGTCTAAAAGTTTTAAGCCCAATAATTCTGAAGTCATCAATTTTCCAACTTCTTCATGATATTTTGCCCAATCAGTTCCTGGAACCAACATTTCAGTCGCATCATTTTTCACTCTATTGACAGCGTTGTAAACTTCCTTTTGGCGTTTTGAAAACGTTCCAGAAACTGGAATAGTCCTGGTCATATCACTGGCATAATTTGCATATTCAGCTCCAACATCTAGCAAAATTAAGTCGCCTTTTTTACATTGTTGATTGTTTTGAACGTAGTGTAAAACGTTGGCACTGTTTCCGGACGCTATAATAGGTGTATATGCAAATCCTTTAGAACGATTGCGTAGAAACTCATGCATTAATTCAGCTTCAATTTCGTACTCCCATACATTCGGTTTAACAAATTTCAATAATCTTCTAAATCCCTTTTCGGTGATATCGCATGCTTTTTGCATTAAATCGAGCTCTATCTCGTCCTTTACAGAACGCAAACGATGCAAAATAGGATTGCTCTTTGCTACTGAATGTGCAGGGTACTTTTCTTTCAACCATTTTGTAAAACGATCTTCACGAGTTTCAGTTTCCACATTTGCACGATAATGTTCATTAGTATTAATGTAAACTGTATCACATTGTGTCATCAGCTCAAACATTATTTTTTCCATTTCCTTCAACCAGTAAACAGTTTTAATACCACTTGTTTCAAATGCAGCTTCTTTTGTCAGTTTTTCACCTTCCCAAACGGCAATATGATCATTGGTTTCCTTCAAAAACAAAATTTCACGATGTTTTTCTTTTGGACAATCTGGAAATAGAACTAAAATACTTTCTTCCTGATCCACACCACTCAAGTAAAATATATCACGATGCTGCTGAAACGGCATGGTACTATCCGCACTAATTGGATAAATATCGTTACTGTTGAAAACCGCTAAACTATTCGGTTTCATCTTGTCCATAAAGTTTTTTCTGTTTTTTATAAAAAGTTTGCAGTCAATGTGATCGTATTTCATCTTCTTTTATTTAGGAAGTAAAGGTAATTAGTTTAAATAATATGAGCAATTTATCTCTCAATTGTAATTTGGTTCATTAATATTTGTCAAAATCTCATTGATTGACAAGTTTTTGTTGAATAATGTTATCCAACACATATGCTCTTAATTTATATTTAATTTTTCAATGATTAAATCAAACCTGTAATATTTTATAAATCACTCAATGATTTTTCCTTCCTGTAAGATTTAGATTTATATTAATCAGAATTTATAGGTTCCTGAAGAAATTGAAAACTGTGCTTGTCAGTATTTAGCATTATTATTAAACTTTTAAATCAAATTTTGCCGCCATTAACTTTATGGTTAATTTTCACAATACAAAAAAACCATCCTTTATGAAATTTTCAAAATTTAGTGTTTTAGCATATAGTATTTGTTCATTTTTGAGTTTTGGACAACAACAGGCAACCTCTCCTAAAAGCATTGAAAGCGCGCTCCAACAAAAAGGAGAAATGGTTAAAAATTCATTGGTAAAAAACATAGCCTTTGAAAACATAGGCCCGACTGTTATGAGTGGTCGTGTAACAGATTTTGCGGTTAATCCAGATGACCCTACCGAGTTTTATGTCGCATACGCGTCAGGTGGTTTGTGGCATACGATCAATAACGGCACAACCTTCACCCCAATACTCGATAATTCCAACACTCAAAATATTGGCGACATTGCTATCGATTGGAAATCTAAAACAATTTGGGTCGGCACTGGTGAAAACAATGCCTCACGCTCGAGTTATGCTGGAATTGGGATTTTGAAATCAACCGACAATGGTGAAACTTGGCAAAATGTAGGATTAAAAGATTCGCATCATATTGGACGCATCCTTATAAATCCCAATAACCCAGAAGAAGTAACCATTGGAGTTACTGGTCATTTATATTCACCTAACGACCAACGTGGTATTTACAAGACAACTGACGGAGGTAAAACATGGATTCAAACACTATTTATAGACGATATGACCGGTATTATTGATCTTCAGCATGCTCCTAACAATTATAGTATTATGTTCGCATCGTCATGGTCAAAAGACAGAAAAGCTTGGAATTTTGATGGGAGTGGAACTAATTCTTCAATCTATAAAAGTCTTGATGCAGGACAAACCTGGATAAAAATATCTACCGAAAAAAGCGGATTTCCCATTGGGAACGGTGTTGGCAGAATTGGCCTGGCAATATATAATGACAATACAATATATGCCATTCATGATAGTCAATTCCGCAGGCCAGAGGAGCTCAAAAAAGGTGCTTCTGACGAATTATCAAAAGATGATTTTAAATCAATGTCAGCTGATGCATTCTTAAAGCTAGATGACAAAAAGCTGAACAATTATTTGAAAATGAATGGCTTTCAAGAAAAATATCGCGCAGAAAACATCAAGCAAATGGTGCGAAGCGGGAGTGTGAAACCAATAGATATGGCAAAATACCTTGAGGATGCAAATTCACTCTTGTTTGATACACCGGTTGTAGGTGCCGAAATCTATAAAAGCACAGATAGTGGTGCTACCTGGAAAAAAACACATGACGGCTATCTAGATGATTTGTACTATAGTTATGGCTATTATTTTGGACATATCTATGTAGCCCCAAATAATGTCGATCATATTTATGTTTATGGTGTCCCAATTTTAAAATCCAAAGATGGTGGAAAAACATTTACCTCCATTTCTTCAGAAAACGTTCATGGTGACCATCATGCCCTTTGGATAAATCCAAAAAAACCGAACCATTTAATAAATGGCAATGATGGTGGTGTGAACATTACCTATGATGATGGCGAAAACTGGATAAAAAACAATTCACCATCTGTTGGGCAATTTTATGCTATTAATGTTGATCATGAGAAACCATACAATGTTTATGGCGGATTACAAGATAATGGCGTTTGGGTAGGGCCCCACAATGCACGCCAAGATGTAAGCTGGCATGCAAGTGGTCAATATCCCTGGAAAAGCATTCTGGGTGGTGATGGGATGCAAGTACAGATTGACAGTCGAAATGCAAATATAGTTTACACTGGTTTTCAGTTCGGAAATTATTTCAGAATAAATAGAGAAACAGATGAAACAACCTATATACAACCAAAACACGAATTGGGTGAAAATCCAAACCGCTTCAATTGGCAGACTCCGATATTACTTTCTCCACATAATCAAGACATCTTGTATTTAGGTGGTAACAAATTAATGCGTTCCATGAACCAAGGAAAAGATTGGACAGCCATTAGTGGTGATTTGACAAGCGGAGGTAAAAAAGGAAACGTTGCTTACGGAACATTGACTTCAATAAGCGAGTCGCCTTTTCAATTTGGATTGATTTATACGGGTAGCGATGATGGGTTAATTTATGTCACAAAAGATGCAGGCGCAAGCTGGGCAAACATCTCTTCGACATTACCTAAAGATCTATGGATCAGTCGAGTTGTCGCTTCTCAACACAAAAAAGAACGTATTTATGCGTCTTTGAATGGTTATCGTTGGGATGATTTTACCACTTATGTATATGTGAGCCAGGATTATGGACAGACTTGGGCAGATATCAGTAATAACATTCCTACATCACCTGTAAATGTGATAAGAGAAGATTCTAAAAATGAAAACTTGCTGTTTGTTGGAACAGATAATGGTGCTTATGTATCTTTTAATATGGGTAATTCCTGGCAAGCATTCAGTAATGGATTACCAAATGTAGCCGTTCATGACATCGTAATTCAGTCTGAAGAAAACGATTTGTTACTCGGTACGCACGGACGCAGCATCTATAAAACAAACATTCGTAATCTTCAACAAATGAACCCTTCAAAAATGAATGAAAACATTACACTGTTTGATAACGAAAGTATTCGTCATTCTAGTCGTTGGGGTAACTCATCTGCAATGTGGTCAAAGCCTTATGAGCCAACCACACATATTCAGTTTTACACCAATGCCTCTGGCAAACAAACCATAAAGATATTATCTGATAAAAATACTGAATTACACAGTATGAGCTTAAATGCCGATAAAGGATTTAATGTTACTGAATACGACCTAACTCTTTCAGAATCAATGGCAAGATCGTTATCAAATGAAAATACAAGTATTGACATTAAAAAAGCTGATAATGGCAAATTCTATCTTCCAAAAGGTATCTACACGATTCAAATCGGTAATGAAAAAACGAAATTAGAATTAAAGTAAATTAAAATCATTCTAAATACTCATTATTGAATCTATTTTTTGGCTTTCAATCGTTTGAGGTGTATCTTTGCACAATAATAAACTAACTTCAAAAGATGAGCGGAATTTTCAATTCTTCGATTGGAAGAAAGTTTGCCATGGCGCTTTCAGCATTCTTCCTAATGATTTTCTTATTACAACATTTTGCAATCAACAGTTTATCGGTTTTAAGCCCGAATGAATTTAATAATGTCTCACACTTTATGGGAACTAATTGGTTGGTACAATACATATTTCAACCCATTTTGATTTTTGGTGTGATTTTTCATTTTGTGATGGGGTTTGTATTGGAAATCAGAAATCGTAATGCCAGAAAAATCAGCTATGTCAAAAATAATGGAAATGCCAATTCCACTTGGATGAGTAGAAATATGATTTGGAGCGGATTGGTTATTTTAGCCTTTCTCGGTCTTCATTTTTATGATTTTTGGCTACCTGAAATCAATACAAAATATATCGAAGGTAATATGACAGGTCTTCTCCCAGATGGGAATTATCGATACTTTGAAGAACTACAACACAAATTTGTTGACGTTTGGCGCGTCGCGTTATATTGTATATCTTTCGTGTTTTTGTCCTTGCATTTGTTACATGGATTCAAATCAGCTTTTCAATCAATTGGTGCAAAAAGCATTTTTACAGATTGGCTGAATAAGTTGAGTATTGCATATGCTATCATTCTGCCAGCAGGGTTTGTAATGATTGCATTATACCATTATTTTAATCACTAAAATTATATCTAAATATGGCTTTAGATTCTAAAATACCAAAAGGTCCACTTGCCGACAAATGGACTAGTTACAAAAACCACATTAACCTTGTGAACCCAGCGAATAAACGTAACATTGACGTTATCGTTGTTGGCACAGGATTAGCTGGAGGTTCTGCGGCTGCGACCTTGGCAGAGCTTGGCTATAATGTAAAAGCATTTTGTTTTCAGGACTCTCCCCGTCGCGCCCATTCCATTGCTGCTCAAGGAGGAATCAATGCATCCAAAAATTATCAAGGTGATGGCGACTCCACTTACAGGTTATTCTATGACACCGTAAAAGGTGGTGATTATCGTTCACGAGAAGCCAATGTCTATCGTTTGGCAGAAGTATCTACAAATATCATTGATCAATGTGTAGCTCAAGGAGTTCCTTTTGCACGTGAGTATGGTGGATATCTGGATAACCGTTCATTTGGAGGTGTCTTGGTTTCTAGAACATTCTATGCTGCTGGACAAACAGGGCAACAATTATTGTTGGGAGCCTATTCTGCCATGAACCGTCAAATAGGTCGTGGAAAAATTAAAATGTACAATCGACATGAAATGCTAGATGTCGTCATTGTCGGCGGAAAAGCTCGAGGTATCATTGTCCGTAATTTAGTGACGGGCGAAATCGAGCGACATTCAGCACATGCTGTAGTTCTTGGAACTGGTGGTTATGGCAACGTATTCTTCTTATCAACCAATGCGATGGGAAGTAATGTAACAGCGGCTTGGAAAGCTCACAAACGTGGAGCTTACTTTGCAAATCCTTGTTATACACAAATTCATCCAACTTGTATTCCCGTTTCTGGAGATCATCAGTCTAAATTAACACTGATGTCAGAATCACTTCGGAATGATGGACGTATTTGGGTCCCAAAAAATTTAGAAGATGTCAAAGCCATTCGTGAAGGAAAATTGAAACCAACAGACCTCACCGAAGAAAAAAGAGATTATTATTTAGAGCGTCGCTATCCTGCATTTGGAAACTTGGTGCCTCGTGATGTGGCTTCGAGAGCTGCAAAAGAGCGCTGTGACGCTGGCTATGGTGTTAATAAAACTGGTGAAGCTGTATATTTGGATTTCGCCGCTTCAATTGAGCGCTACGGCAAAGAGCGTGCTCACGTGAGAGGACTCAATGAAAATGACGACACTTTAGTCAAAAAACTGGGGAAGGAAGTCATTGAAGAAAAATATGGCAACCTCTTCCAGATGTATGAGAAAATTGTTGACCAAAATCCATACGAAACACCCATGATGATCTATCCAGCGGTTCACTATACAATGGGAGGTCTTTGGGTCGATTATAATTTGATGACCAATGTACCTGGCTTGTATTGCATTGGAGAAGCTAATTTCTCTGACCATGGGGCCAACCGACTTGGAGCTTCAGCTCTAATGCAAGGATTGGCGGATGGATATTTCGTATTACCCTATACCATCGGAGATTATCTATCAGAAGATATTCGTACCGGAAAAATTCCTACCGATTCATCTGAATTTGATGAAGCTGAAAAAAACGTCACCGATAAATTGGACCATTTAATCACTAATAATGGTACGCATACAGTTGATCATTTTCACAAACGTTTAGGAAAAATCATGTGGAACAAGTGCGGAATGGCTCGTAATGCTGAAGGCTTAAAAGAAGCCATAGTAGAAATAGCAGAACTTCGAAAAGAATTCTGGAAGAATGTAAAAGTACCAGGAACCCAAACGGAATATAATGAAGAACTCGCGAAAGCAATGCGTGTAGCGGACTTTTTGGAATTAGGTGAATTGTTTGCAAAAGATGGGCTTGAGAGAGAAGAATCTGCGGGAGGACACTTTAGGGAAGAATTTCAAACCGAAGAAGGTGAAGCATTACGCAGACCTGAATTCCAATATGTTGCAGCTTGGGAATACAAAGGTGAACCAAAGGACGCTGTATTGCATAAGGAAGAATTGAAGTATGAATTTATCGAAGTGAAAGACAGAAGTTATAAATAAGAAAGAACGTTATGAAATTAACTTTAAAAATATGGCGTCAAAAAAACGCAGAAACTAAAGGAAAATTAGTCGATTATCCAATCGATGGAATTGAAGGGGATATGTCCTTTCTTGAGATGCTTGATGTGCTTAATGAAGAATTGATAATTAAAGATGAAGAACCCGTAGCATTTGATCACGATTGTCGTGAAGGTATTTGTGGATCTTGTTCTTTGCAAATTAATGGAGAAGCGCACGGACCCGATCGATTGATAACAACCTGCCAATTGCATATGCGAATGTTCAATGATGGCGACACAATTTACATAGAGCCATTTAGAGCAACTGCTTTCCCCGTCATTAAGGATTTGATTGTTGACAGAAGTTCCTTTGATAGAATTCAACATACAGGTGGATTCATTTCGGTAAATACCTCTGGAAACACTATTGATGCGAATACTATCCCTATAAATAAATACGATGCCGATACTGCTTTTGAAGCAGCCATTTGCATTGGTTGTGGTGCTTGTGTAGCAAGTTGTAAAAACTCTTCTGCAATGTTATTTGTGGGAGCAAAGGTTTCCCAATTTGCCTTATTACCACAAGGTAAGATAGAAGCTACAGACCGCGTATTAAATATGGTAAAACAAATGGATGAGGAAGGTTTTGGTAACTGTACCAATACAGGAGCTTGCGAAGTGGAGTGTCCTAAAGGAATCTCATTGGAAAACATTGCACGTATGAATCGTGAGTATTTGTCCGCTAGCTTAAAACGTTAGTCAATATTGATTCTCTACATTTAATCAAATACGTTGAGAAACCAATAAATAAAAACATACTACATACAAAATATCCCAAGAAATTCTTGGGATATTTTGTTTCTTTGCACTCAAAATTTACCAATACATGACAACGAGACATTTAATTTCGTTATTGATCTTTTTAAATGTTGTATTCTCTGGCTTTGGCCAAGAAGTTACAGAACAAAAACAACAAACGAAAGAGCATTACAGTTTTGACCCTGATAGCTTATTATTGCACGTCAAAATACTATCTTCCGATGCTTTTGAAGGGCGACGCACAGGAACAAAAGGAGCGCAAAAAGCGAGAGATTATATTATTAAACGGTTTAAACTTTACAGCGTTCAACCTTTATCAAACTCTTATGAACAACCATTTTCATTTAAAAGAGGTGGCCGAAATTTTGCTGGAACCAATATTCTGGGATATTTTGAAGGATCTATACATCCTAAAGATTATATCGTAATCAGTGCTCATTATGATCATGAAGGAATCAAAAACGAAAATATTTACAATGGTGCGGATGATAATGCTTCCGGAATAGGCGCATTACTTGCATTTGCTGATTATTTACAAAAAAATACGCCTCAATATTCTATTATACTCGCGGCATTTGATGCAGAAGAGCTAGGTTTAGAAGGTGCGAAATATTTTATTTCAAATGCGATAGTTCCATTGGAACGTATTAAACTGAACATCAATATGGACATGATCAGTAGAAATGCTAAAAACCAACTTTATGTAGCAGGAACAGTCTATAACGACTACTTAAAATCTGTAATCTCCAATTTCCTGACTCCAACAAAACCTCAATTGTTAATGGGACATGATGGTAAAGACGGGCTTCAAAATTGGACTCATACCGGTGACCACAGCCCTTTTCACTTGAAAAATATACCTTTTTTGTATTTTGGAGTAGAAGATCATAAAGACTATCATAAACCAACTGATGATTTTGAAAATATAAATCCCGAATTTTATAAATCTGCCGTTCAAACTATTTTGAATGTTTTCAGTCATATGGATAAATTAAACTTGTAGTATATAAACTTCTGGCATGGATCATCCTTCAACATTTTACATCGCCCAAAAAGAAAAGCATCTCATGCATGCTAATCAACTTTACAAAAAGATGACACTGTTTAGCACACTGCGCATTACGGTGTTCTTGGCTATTGTAATTGGTGTATATTTAACTTTCAAAAATTGGCAAATTGCTACAATTATTGCAGTTGTCGGAATAGTGATTTTTATCTATCTTCTATCAAAGCACACAGATTTAAAAGCCGAACGTCAATTAAAATTGGCTTTAGCCGACATAAATCTTACTGAACTTGAAATTGCTTCTGGAAATTTCCACAATAAGGAACAAGGCTTACAATTTCAAAACCCTACCCACTTTTATAGTCTAGATATCGATCTTTTTGGAAGAGGATCTTTCTTTCAGTTCATTAATCGAACTACTATTAGTGAAGGCATGCAGCTATTAGCTGAGGCATTGAAAGCGAATGATATCGAAGCAATAGAAAAACGACAAGAAGCCATTAAAGAACTTTCGCTTAAGCCCGAATGGCGTCAATTATATTCTGCAACTGCAAGTTTGATTAAGGTAGAAACACCCGCAAAGTCAATCATTGATTGGCTGAAACAACATAAGTCATTTTTACCTAACGCAATGATTTGGATTCCTTATGCCTTTATGATTGCGACGCTTTTTTTATTTACGATGTTCTTCTTTAAAGCAATCAGTATCGGTTTTTTAGGATATTGGCTATTAGTTGGATTGTTAATTACAGGACGTTATCTAAAAAAGATAAATAATTTAGCTTCCAAAACGGAACGAATAAAGGATACATTCAAACAATATGGTCAACTTTTGAATCAAATTGAAAAAGAGCATTTTACTTCCGTATTATTACTAGAAAAACAAAAAAAGATTCAAATCGAATCAGAGAAAGCGTCAGAAATATTCAATAAATTATCTAAATCTTTGGATGCCTTGGACAATCGCAACAATTTTATTTCTGCTATTTTTGGAAATGGTTATTTTTTGACCGACCTGAAGAATAGTTATAAAGTTGAGCAATGGCTTACGGCTTATAAAGATAAAGTTGAAGATTGGTTTGAGGTTGTTTCCTTCTTTGACGCTTATAATAGTATGGGCAATTATGCCTTTAACAATCCAACGTACGTTTATCCTAAAATCTCAAACGCTACAAACGTAATCAAGGCAAAAAATTTAGGTCATCCTTTATTAAAGCCTACTAAACGAGTGGACAACGATTTGACCATCCAAAACGCACAATTCTTTATTATAACAGGTGCAAATATGGCTGGAAAAAGTACCTTTTTAAGAACCGTTTCTTTACATATTGTCATGGCCAACGTTGGATTACCTGTTTGTGCGACATCCAGCGAATACAATCCTGTAAAATTGATAACGAGCATGCGCACCAGCGACTCATTGACTGATGACAGTTCGTATTTCTTTTCTGAACTAACGCGCTTAAAATTCATTGTAGACGCAATTCAAAAAGAACCTTATTTTATCATCTTGGATGAAATTTTAAAAGGCACTAACAGCACTGATAAAGCAATCGGTTCTCGCAAGTTTGTAGAAAAACTTGTTGCCTCCAATGCCACAGGAATCATAGCTACTCACGATTTAAGCTTGTGTGAGATCGAAAAAGAACTCGAAGAAGTCAAAAACTACTATTTCGATGCCGAAATCATCAATGACGAACTTTATTTTGACTATACCTTCAAAACTGGTGTGTGCAAGAATATGAACGCGAGCTTTTTGCTGAAGAAGATGGAGATTGTTTAAATAGAGGTTACTATTTACTTTTGAAAAGCTTAAATCTAATTCAAATCGAAAAACACAGAGTTCTTGCCTCTCCTAGAGGGGTCAGCCAAAATTAAACCCATAAAAAAACCCTCTCTGAAATCAGAAAGGGTTTATATTATTTTAAAGAATGAATCCTTAAACCGTAAACGGTTCAATAGAGACATAAGACTTGTTGTCTTTTTTCTTTTCAAATTTCACTAGACCATCAACATATGCGTGTAATGTGTGATCTTTTGAAGAATAAACATTCTCACCTGGGTGATGTGTATTTCCTCTTTGTCTTACGATGATATTTCCAGCAACAGCAGCTTGTCCACCAAAAATCTTCACACCAAGGCGTTTCGATTCTGATTCTCTACCATTTTTAGAACTACCAACTCCTTTTTTATGAGCCATTGTCTTAAGGTTTTATATTGTTACTAATTATTTTTTGTCTTTCAACAAAGCTTTTGCTTGTTTTACCCACTCTTCAGCTTCAATTTTCTCACGAGTGATTCCATCGATTCCAGCAAGTTCATCTCTATCAGCAGCTTTCAATTTGCTGATTTGTTCGTAAGTATAAATACCTACTTCGTTCAATCTCTTTTCGTAAGCTGGACCGATACCGTTGATTTCTTTCAAATCATCAGCTTCTGCTTTAGTAGCTGTACCAATACTGTGAAGTACTTTATCGATATTCATTTCGATATTAGAATCTTCAGCTCTGTGTTCAGCACGTGTAACTAAATTTTCACTTACCTCAACCTCTTCTTTTTTAGATTTAGTTGCCGGTTTAGCTTCTTTTTTAGGCTCTGCCTTTTTGGTTTCAGCTTTAGTGGTTTCCTTTTTTGCTTCTTTTACTGGTGCAGCTTTTTCAGCCTTCGCCGGTTTTGCTTTTTCAGTTTTTGGAGCCTTTGTAGCACCTGAAGCTACAATACTTTCAATAACGATTTCAGTAAGAGATTGACGGTGTCCGTTTTTCACACGGTATCCTTTACGTCTTTTCTTTTTGAAAACGATCACTTTATCACCTTTTAGGTGACTTAAGACTTTTGCTCCTACTTGAGCTCCGTCTATAGCTGGGGCGCCTAGAGTAATGTTATCTCCATCTCCGATTAAAAGGATATTGTCAAAAGAGACTTTTTTTCCTTCTTCGGTAGACAAACGATGAACATAAACCTTTTGGTCTTTTTCAACTTTGAATTGTTGCCCTGCTATCTCTACAATTGCGTACATAGCGTAACGTTTAAGATTAGATTAATTTTATTATAAAATGGGTGCAAATATACACCTAAATTATTAATCTACAAACGATTTATTGTTTTTGAGAAATATTCCAACTTTTTTTGAAATATTGCATAAAGGTAAGAGTGGCAACAACACTTGTTGCAAAACCCATAATGGCTACTACAAATGAGACAATCCCAATGCTATCATCGTATTCCCTGTCGATGATTTTTAGCAGATTCGGCAGAAATTCTTCATCCAATTCCGTCGCATAAAAAGCAAAAAATACTGTAAATATAATGGTTGAGATAAATCCAGTTAGAATTCCTACTGTAAATCCTTTAGAGTACTCAAAGTTTTCTCCTTGTTCTGATTTATACGATCTTATGGCCGCATATATCCCAAATGCTGTAATGATTGCATTAAAAAAACTAAAAACTGGATTTGTATGCAAGTCCATTAACGACAGTATAAGAAAATAAGCAATTAAACATCCGCTTATTGCAATAGCATATCTTAATGGTAGTATCATTTTTTTCATAAGTGGTTTTTTATTGTAAGTCCATAAAGTTCGTAAAAAATTAATTATTTGAACAATTTTTAATAGTCTTTTCACATTTAAATCCATGAATACTTAAATACGATTTCTTATTTTTGTAGGAAACGTGTAACAATTTGACCCTTTCAAAGACTTACAAGACACATAATTAATATTAAAAAACAAATACACTATGAAAAAATGCTTATTTACTTTGGCTTCTTTGATGTTTGTTGGTCTTATGGCCAATGCTCAAAAAGTTGAATTTGAAGAGTTTGATCTTGATAACGGTATGCATGTTATCCTTCATCAAGACAACACATCTCCTGTTGTCATAACGTCTGTTATGTACGATGTCGGCGGAAAAGATTTCGAACCAAATCGTACCGGTTTTGCTCATTTTTTTGAACACCTTTTATTTGAAGGAACAGAAAACATTAAAAGAGGGGATTGGTTCACGATTGTCTCTTCCAATGGAGGTAGCAACAATGCCAGCACTTCTTTAGATAGAACTTATTATTACGAAATTTTCCCTTCAAACAACCTGGAATTGGGTCTTTGGATGGAATCAGAACGTTTGATGCATCCAGTTATCAATCAAATTGGTGTAGATACTCAAAATGAGGTTGTCAAGGAAGAAAAACGTACAAGTTATGACAACAGACCTTATGGTGGAATCCTCGGCGCGATTGGTGAAAATTTGTTTACAAACCATCCATACCACTACAAAAACATTGGTGAAATGGAAGATTTGGACGCTGCTACCTTGGATGAATTCAAAGCATATTTCAAAAAATATTATGTTCCGAATAATGCGGTATTGGTCGTTGCAGGAGATATTGACATTGCAAAAACGAAAAAAATGGCCAAAGATTACTTTGGTCCAATTCCAAGAGGTGCAGAAGTAGTGAGAAATTTCCCTAAAGAGCAACCCATTACAGAAACTATTAAAGCTAAATTTTACGATCCCAATATTCAAGTACCCGCAATTATCGCTGCTTATCGAACTCCCGGATTCAAAGAGCGCGATTCTTATGTCCTGGATATGATCTCGAGCTATTTAAGCGGAGGCAAAAGTTCTGTCCTTTATAAAAAATTGGTAGACGAGAAGAAAATGGCATTAGCGGTACAGGCGGTCAAGATTGGCCAAATGGATTACAGTGCTTTTGCTTTGTTTGCTTTACCGTTGGGAGACATTCCGTTGAATGATCTTTTAAAAGAAATAGATGAAGAGGTTTTAAAATTGCAAACCAATTTGATCTCTGAACGTGATTATGAAAAATTACAGAATCAATTTGAAAGTCAATACGTGAATTCTAATTCCAGCGTGGCCGGAATTGCTGGAACATTGGCCACTGATTATTTATTAAAGGATGATGTCAATCTTATCAATAAAGAAATTGATATCTATCAGTCGATTACCAGAGAAGAAATTCGCGATGTGGCCAAAAAATATTTGAGCCCAAATCAGCGTGTAGAACTTGAATATTTACCTAAAAAAGATGAACAATAAAAACATAATAACAATGAACCATAATATGAAAACGAATATTACAGCGTTACTCATGGTTTTTTTCATGGCATTTGGTGCTCAAGCCCAAATTGACCGATCAAAACAACCAAAACCAGGACCCGCTCCAAAAATTGCAATCAGTGATCCTCAAGAATTTAAGCTTGCGAACGGGCTTACTGTCATGATAGTAGAAAACCACAAGTTGCCGAGAGTTTCGTTCAGCTTGACAATTGACAATACTCCAGTGACTGAAGGTTCCAAAGCAGGTGTAAGCCAATTGCTGGGTGCCATGATGGGAAATGGAACTACGAGCATTCCAAAAGACGAATTTAACGATGAAATTGACTTTTTAGGTGCAAATTTGAATTTTAGATCTTCCGGCGGATCTGCAAGTGGACTTTCAAAATATTCAGATCGAATCATGGAATTAATGGCAGACGCGGCAATCCACCCACTTCTAGTGGAAGATGAATTCGAAAAAGAAAAAGCAAAGTTAATTGAAGGGTTAAACACAGAAAAGAAAAGTGTAGAAGCTGTATCTAGTCGCGTAGAATCAGCACTATCCTATGGCACTCAACATCCATACGGTGAATATGTGTCAGAAGAAACAGTTAATAATGTGACTTATAGTGATGTAAAATCCTTCTATGAACAACATTTCAACCCTAACAAAGCCTATTTGGTCATTGTTGGAGATGTTAAATATTTTGAGGTCAAAAAAGAAGTGGAAAAGTATTTTTCAGGTTGGAAAAAAACAATGGATGTCGAAGTAACGGTACCGCAAGCACAACCGAATGTGCAGTTTACACAAATCAATTTTGTGGATATGCCAAATGCAGTCCAATCAAGTATTTCACTCACCAATAATGTAGATCTCAAAATGAGCAATCCGGACTATTTCCCACTTTTGATTGCCAACAAAATATTGGGAGGCGGATTCAACAGTTATTTGAACATGAATCTCCGAGAAGCCCATGGATACACGTATGGTGCACGTACTGGAATAGATGCCGATAAATATGTCGGACGTTTTACTGCTGGTGCTGCCGTTAGAAATATGGTAACAGACAGTTCTGTGGTCGAAACCCTAAAGGAAATTAACCGAATTAAGACCGAACCCGTAAGTGCTGAAGCGCTTTCCAATGCAAAAGCCAAATATGTTGGAGATTTTGTGCTAGCTCTCGAAAACCCTCAAACCATTGCACGTTATGCTTTGAATGTAAAACTGAATGATTTGCCAAAGGATTTTTATGTGACTTTTCTTCAAAAAATCAATGCAGTAACAGCGGCTGATGTGATGCGTGTCGCAAATAAATATTTCAAACCGGAAAATGCAAGAATCGTTGTAGTTGGAAAAGGCAGCGATGTTTTGGACAATCTTGAAAAAACAGGAATTCCTATCAAATATTTTGATGCCTACGCGAATCCTGTGGACAAACCAGTCTTTTCTAAACCGCTTCCTGAAGGTCTGACAGCTCCAAAAGTGCTTGAAAATTATTTGACGGCTGTTGGAGGAAAAGATAAATTAAAAACCATAAATTCTGCTCACTTAACTGCAGACGTAACTGTTGAAGGCGTGCCAATTCCATTGAAAGCGAACATAAAAATCATGACTCCTAACAAAGAGTCGATGGAGATGACTGCTGAAGGCATGGGTGTTTTAATGAAAGAAAAATTTGATGGCACCACTGGCTACAAGGAACAACAAGGTATGCGGATTGAATTAACGGATAAGGAAATGGCTGAAAACAAAACAAAGCATTCTCTTTTCCCAGAAATGCACTATGATGCTTCAAAAGTGAGCTTGGAAAGTATGATTAGCATCGATGGAAATGATGCTTACAAGGTAAAAGTAACGGAAGGAGAAGAAGACTCATTTAGATATTACGATGCTAAAACAGGTCTTTTATCAAGGGTTGAATCAACTTCAGAAGCACAAGGGAAATCTGTAACTACAGTGGTTGATTATGATAATTATTCTGACGTTGATGGCGTACAATTTCCTTATACCCAAACTATCAAAGCAGGTCCTCAAGTTGTAAATCTTAACTATAAGATCATCAAAGTCAACGAAGGAGTTACCGATGCTGATTTTAAATAAATACCCTTTGGAGTGTCTTCTGGATCAGAAAACAAGAGGATATTTAAAATAAAATACGGAATCCGAAGTTTAACAGCTTCGGATTTTTTTATTCTTTTGGGCGATGTGATATATAAACTCCAATCAAGATAATAATTGAAGCAACTGAACTGTCAATCTCGGTTTCTGCAATGGCAAAAAAAAGGCAGGAACGAATGAGCCCAAAAAGCTCGATGAAACTATCCATTTTCATTATTATTTTTCTACGGATTGTTATGACTTAAATCCAGCAATGAATAAAAAGATCCTGTAATAATTCTACGAAGCGCTCCTAATTCACAAAAATCGTTAAATTACACACAACAAACATCAATATTCATTAGATTTGTCTTTGAAATCAATATTTTAGAACTATGATGACATTTAAAAATATTGGCATTATCGCTATCACAAGTTTCTTCATTGTTGCTTGTAAAAATGATGGTAAGCCAGAAATAAAAACTGTTGATTCAGAAGTTGCCACGAAAGCAAACACACTTGATCCTAATGCACATTACGCCAAAGCAGAGTTCGGAATTGAAGGAATGACATGCGCCATGGGTTGTGCCAAAACAATCGAAAAGAAAATCGCTGGAATGGATGGTGTAAAGTCAGCTAAAGTTGATTTTGACAAGGAATTGGCAATGGTAGAATATGATGATGTTAAGGTGACTCCCAAATCTCTTGAAGAAGCAGTGAAAAAAACGGGAGACATGTATTCTGTCAAGGACATGAAAACGGTTGAATCATTTTCTTCTGAAAAAATGCCTTGTAAGGCCGATTGCAAAATGGCATGCTGTGCTGACAAAAACAAATAGGATCAAGCTATAGCTGACAAAAAAGAATGTAAAGCCGATTGTAAAATGGCATGTTGCGCTGATAAAAAGAAAGCGTAACTTTTCTGAAAATATATACTAAAGCCACTTTTCAGTGGCTTTTTTATTACCTCAACGGAAACCCTTTTGCTGCCCACCAGGGATGTATCTCAACCACTAATCTCCCCGTTTTAACCATAGGATCTGAATTGGCCAAGCTATCGGCCATCTCTTGGGTAGGAACATTATAAATAGTGATCCCTCTAATAACTCCATCATCAGCAAATGGCCCAGAAATATCTGCATAACCCAGATCATACATTTTTCCAAGATGCGCTAGATGTAATTTTTGTAAACTATCGGCTTCCTTTTTAGTTTGTGACCGATTAGGTCCTTTCTTTAAAAAGGCCATAAAATATTGTTGCATCAATATGGTGTCGTTGGTTGTTTCATCTATGTAATCAAAAGTCTGAAAGCCTTCTGAGGTTAATTCCTCTTTTAATTGCTTCAATGACTTTTCGGCTTTCGCTTCAAAATTTTTCACGTTTTTTTGAATCTCTTTATCATTCTGCTTGCAGGAATAAAATAATACAATCGAAAACAAAATTAACAACAGTTTTTTCATGATTTCCACGTTTTATAAGGTTGTTTACTTAATTGAGCATTGTAATATTTAATATCACCAGTCACTTCCTCTCCTATCCATGATGGTTTTTTAAATACTTCTGAAACATGATTTAATTCAACTTCTGCTATAATAAGCCCTTCATTATCACCAAAAAATTCATCTACTTCAAACAGATGATTGTCAAATTTAACTTCGTAGCGTATTTTATCAATCACACCTTTTTCACATAACTGCATAAGGGCTTTTGCATCTTCTATTGATATTTCTTTTTCCCACTCAAAACGTGATGTTCCATCATCTGTTGAGACACCCTTAACTGTTAAAAACCCAAGATCTCCTTTAAGTCTTATTCGAACAGTCCGTTCTTTATCAGTATTCAAAAACCCTTGTAGGATTCTTGTTTGTTGATAGGCGTCATTTTTAAAATCTTCAGATCTTACTAAAAATTTACGTTCAATCTCGATCATTCCTTTTTACCTATTTTTTGAATTGTTTGAGATTCAATTCGCCCAGATTTATAATCATGATTTACCAACCAAATCATACAATCCACAATAGTTTCCGGATGAATTGGTAGATAACGCTTCAAATCTCCAAAATAGAGTAATGGTTTAAATAAGGAAAATAAAAATTTCATTATCGATTCCCCAGTGCGTTTTTCCTCTCTCTTTCCACCTATCAATGAAGGCTGCAAAATATAGGTGTTCTTGATTTTAAATTTCAAGACATCAATTTCCATTTTACCTTTAATTCGATTATAAAATAATCTACTTTTCTGATTGGCTCCCAAAGCCGAAACAACAACGAAGGTATTTATGTCATTTTGACTACATAATGAGGCTGCGGTTACAGGGATTCCGTAATCTATTTTAGAATAGGTTTCTTTGTCTGCTGTTTTTGCCTTTGTAGTACCTATACAGCAAAAGACCTCATCGGCATTAAACTTATCTTTATGGCGTTCCAACTCAAATAAATCAATTAGATGTTCAACTAATTTTGGGTGTTTTATCCCACAACTGTTTCTGCTGAATAACACAATTTGGCCATAGCGATCGTCTTCTAAAAGAGAATCTAACAGGTAGCTGCCGGTTAAGCCTGTGGCTCCTAGAATAATTGCAGTTTTTGACATGGTTATCTTCACATTTGTATTAGATGTCATAAATTTACATCATGCCAAACGATTTACCAATTAGAAAAATAATTCATGTCGATATGGATGCGTTTTATGCGTCTGTTGAACAGATGGACAATCCAGAATTAAAAGGGAAGCCACTGGCGGTTGGTGGAAGTGAAAAACGTGGCGTGGTAAGTGCCGCAAGCTACGAAGCTAGAAAATTTGGGGTACGCAGCGCCATGAGTGGCGCACAGGCAAAACGTAATTGTCCAGAATTAATTTTTGTAAAACCACGTTTTGATCGCTATCATGAAATTTCAAAAAAAATCCGGAAGATATTTCTTGATTATACCGATTTGGTAGAACCATTGTCTTTGGATGAAGCTTACCTAGATGTCACCGAAAACAAGATAGGCAATCCAAGTGCATCATTAATCGCAAAGGAAATTCGCGAACGGATATTTACGGAGGTTGGCTTGACAGCTTCTGCAGGAATTTCCATCAATAAATTTGTAGCAAAAATTGCTAGTGATTATCACAAACCTAATGGACAAAAAACCGTTAATCCTGAAGATGTGCTAGATTTTTTAGAGCAATTGGACGTGCGAAAATTTTATGGAGTTGGGAAAGTCACGGCTGAAAAAATGTATCAATTGGGAATATTTACAGGCAAGGATTTAAAGACTAAACCCGAAGCGTATTTGGAAGAGCATTTTGGCAAGTCTGGTGGTTATTATTATGATATTGTAAGAGGCATTCACAATAGTGAGGTAAAACCAAATCGCATTCGAAAATCATTAGCGGCAGAAAGAACTTTTAATGAGAATTTATCCTCGGAAATATTCATGTCAGAAAAGTTAGATAAGATAGCTCAAGAAGTTGCAAGGCGTCTCCAAAAAAGTAAAGTTGCTGGCAAAACAATCACTTTAAAAATTAAGTATAGTGACTTTACACTTCAAACTAGAAGTAAGACATTACCTTATTTTTTGAGCGATAAAGATATCATCTTGGAAACTGCCAAGGATCTATTATATCAAGAAAAGTTAAGTAATTCTGTTCGATTACTCGGAATTTCAATATCTAATTTGAATACTGAAAATACACAATTAAAAGCAAAAGTCATAATAGAAAAATCGGTGAGTGTTCAATTAAAGTTTGAGTTTTAGAAAACTTGACTTCATAGACATAGAGTCACCTTTTGTTTAACTATCAATTCAGTGAATTGAAACCATTCAGGACGCAACTTTGAACGAAACCTTCCTAAAAACTACAACTTGTAATCTCTGTAACTCGTAATGTATTCACCATTCCTTTTTCTTGTATTGGCATTGCTGCCAGACTCACAAGCATATCCCC
>JAGXIE010000156.1 GCA_024635765.1 Flavobacteriaceae bacterium
GAAGCGTAATCCCTAAATTAATATTTCGCCCTTTGGTGCTGTAACCAAATAGTTCCATATAGTCTTCGTTTAAAAGATTGGTAACATTAGCAAAGAAGGTCAGCTTATTTTTTATGAGTTTATGACTGACATAAAAATCGATTAGGCTATAGCTTTTTAGGTTGACATCGTCATTCATAAACGTATCACTGTTAAACACAGAGTCTCTTCTGTCATCATTAAATTGATAAGCCAAGCTTAAAAATGTAGATTCACAAACTTGATAATCAAGTCGTGCATTGGCTTTAAATTCAGGAATTCTTAAGTTTAAATCTTCCTCCACTTTTGTATATGTCGCATTTGCAGTTGCGGTAATCCTTTTGGTGAACTTATAATTTGCCATAAATTCGACACCACTTGCGGTGAATTGCTCCGTCACATTTTTATATTGAAAAACAAAACCACCCAAATCTATAAAGTCAATAAAATTTTTCTCATCCCTATTAAAATAAACCAAACTAAAAGTTGCCCTGTCCTTGATATGGAGTTCCGTTCCCAGCTCAATAGTGGTATTCTCTTCCGGCTGTAGTTCTGAATTGCCATAGGTTGGCTCAAACAACTGGTACAACGATGGTGTTATATAGGCAGTACTATAACTCACCAAACCCTTAATATAACCAAAGCTGACATCCTTTTTAAATGATGGATTCAAACTATAAACAAAATGACTCCCATATTCCGAATGGTTATTCAAGCGTAAGCCTGCATTAATGTTCAGGCCAAAATCCGAAATATAGACTACGTTCGCATAAGGGTCAATGATTGTGAAATTGGCAGTATCCGGATCGATACTTTGCTCAAAATCACTTTGATCAAATGGTATTGAAAAGCTTTCAATTGAATTCTTTTGGGCATTGACTCCCAAAACGGTATAAAATGAATCATTGAAATTATAGCGATTATAAAAGTCTCCAATAAAACTCTCGGCATTGAACAGTGTGGGGAAACTTGAGAAAATCTCACGCTCAACATTGTTATAAGCAGCATTAAGTGTAATGCTTCCTTTTTTATAATTGAATTCTGGCGCAATTCCTATTCGGTATTGTTTAGTTCTTGATTGGTTATCAGCATCCATAAAGGCAAAACCGTCATCAAAATCTGCCTTAAATCTATCAAAACTCGCATAAGTATTTAGCTTGAAAGCATCTGAAAAATTATAACCCAATTTCAAGTTTCCATTGATTGAATTATAGGCATCAGATTCCGTACCTGCCGAAACTGCAGATAGTCCATCGGTATATTGATTTCCAAAACTCACTAAATAATTGAATTTGTTCAATGTTCCATTCAACGAGACACTATTTCTAAAATCTTCAATGCGATAAGCTGTACCTTCAGAAGATTGATTTGTTCCAACAATACTTTGAAAAGATGCAGATATTTTATCTTTCGCAGCAGATTTCAATTTAATATTGATCACAGCAGTTGCAGCACCAGAGCCATAAAGTGTACTTGCGGCGCCCTTTAAAATCTCTATACTTTCCACCTGATCGGTATTGAGCAATCGCAAATCATAATCATTTGCAATTTGGGATGGGTCCGTAACCGCAATACCGTCTATAAGTACTAACACTTGACGATTGCGTCCTCCACGGATGTAATAATTAAGATTTTGTCCTGCATTGCTTCTGGTGCCATTAATTTCAATTCCTGATGTCGAATTGATGATTTCGGCAATTGATTTACCTTGTAGCTGATTTAATTGTTCCTGTGTGATTTTGGTTATGACTTTACCGGAATTTTCTCTTTTGAGATTGAATTTGGAATCCGTCACTACGATTTCTTCTAATTTCTCCACCTTTGTGGAATCAGTCCCGATAGCTATGGGGAGTTGTTGCGCAAAGCCACATACTGACAAAATAAATGCCAGTGCACCAAACACTTTTGTTTTGTTGTTCATTGATAATGTTAATACTCGAGAATCGCATGGACTATCACACGTAAACTTCTATCCCGAAAGTTCGACTTATTTGTTTGAATTTGGCAGGTCTCCTGACTTGCGTCCTCGTGTTGGTCTTCCCAGAAAAATTTCCAGTGACTTGAAGTTTAACACAAAGCTTTATAGCTTACAGTTGCGGGAACAGTTCTGGATTTTAACCAGATTCCCTTTTAATCGACATAGCTTGACCATGTCAAACCAAAATTCGAGGCTAAAGTAAACATTTTGTTTAATGATTCATTAGAAACATTAAATAATCTTATTTTTGACTCATTAAAATATCCATATTGAAGTATTCATTCGTTTTAGTACTGTTACTATCCTTTCTCAATTGTAAAGAAGACAAAGGCCTTAAAAGTGCTGTGCCTACTCTAAATAATGAGAAGTTATCTATAAATTATGCAGAGGGTTTTTCTGTTATAGATAATGGTGATTTTAAGATATTAGAAATAAAGAATCCATGGCCAAAGGCGGAAAAAACATATCGATATGCTCTAATTCCTAGAGAATTGGCTCCAAAAATCACTCTAAATGCTAATGAATATGATGGTATTTTAATAACTCCAATAGAAACTATAGTTGTCACCTCGACTACTCATATTCCAGCATTGGAATTATTGGGAGTTGAAGAAAGTTTAGTTGGCTTTCCAGAAACGGATTATATCTCTTCGGAACAAACTAGAAAACGAATTGATAATGGTTTCGTTAGGGAATTGGGCAAAAACGAAAGCATTAATACCGAGGTTTTATTGGAATTAAATCCGGATGTGGTTATTGGTTATGGCATTGATGGAAACAACAAAACTTTTGAAACAATCCAAAAATCAGGAATTACGGTTATTTATAATGGTGATTGGGTAGAAAAATCAGCTTTGGCCAAAGCCGAATGGATTAAATTTTTTGGAGCGTTATATAATAAAGAGCATAAAGCAGATTCTATTTTTAACCAAATTGAAACGGATTATTTGGCAGCCAAAAAGTTAGCGTTAAATGTTAAAAATCGCCCAACTGTTTTAAGTGGTGCGATGCATAAAGATATATGGTATTTACCAAGTGGCACAAGTCCAGAAGCACAGTTTCTGAAAGATGCCAACGTCAATTATTTATGGAGTGAAACCAAAGGAAGTGGAAGTTTAGCACTCAATTTTGAAGCTGTCCTCGTTAAAGCGCAAGATGCAGATTTGTGGTTAAATCCGTCGTATTATCATAGTTTGAACGCCATAGAAAAAGCCAATTCACACTATACCAAGTTTAGGGCATTTCAGGAGAAAAAGGTGTATTCTTTTGTAGACAAAACAGGAGCAACAGGTGGCGTGTTATATTATGAACTCGGAATGGCACGACCCGATTTGGTGTTAAAAGACTTAATCAAAATATGTCATCCAGAATTATTGGAAGCATATGAGCCTTTTTTCTTTCAGAAAATTAAATAAAAAATATTATTCTAAATTAATGAAAAGCAATTATACATATCCATTTTTGATATTGATTGGATTTTTAATCCTTTGCTTTTTTGTGAACATAAGTTTGGGTTCAGTGTCCATTCCAACAAAACAAATTTTTAAGAGTTTGATAGGGAATATTGATAATGAATCATGGCAATATATTATTCAGAACTATCGATTACCAAAAGCATTTACTGCAATTTTAGTGGGCTCTGGTCTTGGAATTTCCGGGTTACTTATGCAGACTTTATTTAGAAATCCGTTGGCTGGTCCATTCGTCTTGGGAATCAGTTCTGGAGCAAGTCTCGGTGTCGCTCTGGTTATTTTGGGTTCTGGGTTTTTTGGAGGTGTTTTTGCATCATTGCTAGTTTCTAAATGGAGCGTGGTGGTTGCCGCCAGTTTGGGTAGCTTTCTGGTTCTTTTGGCGGTGATGATGGTCTCGTCAAGAGTCAGAGATACCATGGCCATTTTGATTATAGGATTAATGTTTGGAAGCATAACCGCTGCCGTGGTGAGTGTCCTCTCCTATTTTAGCTCCGCAGAGCAATTGCAGCAATACATTTTTTGGGGTTTTGGGAGTTTGGGAAACCTGTCCTGGAATGAATTATTGATATTTTTTGTCATTTATTGTCTTGGTATTATTTTAAGCATCGCCTCCATCAAAGGATTAAACACCTTATTACTAGGTGAAAACTATGCTAAAAGTTTGGGTCTAAATTTAAAACAGAGCAGACTCATTATCATCATTTCGACCAGCTTGTTAGCCGGAACTATTACCGCTTTTGCAGGGCCAATCGCCTTTATTGGTTTAGCAATTCCTCATATGACTCGACAGATATTCAACACCTCTAATCATAAGACTTTATTGCCTGCAGTATTTTTATTTGGTGCGATTGTGATGCTTGTTTGTGATAGCATAGCACAAGTACCGACAAGTGATTATACGCTGCCAATAAATGCTATCACCTCTTTAGTGGGAGCTCCTGTAGTGATTTGGCTGTTAGTTAGAAAACGTAAAATGATATTTTGAATTCAAATTAAGATGACAGAACCACGAACAAAGACAGATTATAGCATCTATTGGAATTTCTATATTGAGATTTCAAATTTTGAATATATCAACTTGTGAATTCATGGTAAAAAACAACATACATATCATTCTTCAAACCAAAGATTTAACCATTGGATACGCTTCTAAAAAGAAAGAGACGATCGTTGCGTCACAAATAAATATTGCACTTCAAAAAGGAGAATTAATCGGTTTAGTCGGTGCCAATGGTATCGGGAAATCTACCCTATTGAGAACCATTACCAATGTTCAAAATCCGTTGAGTGGTGAAATACTTTTAAATTCCAAAAGGGTGAGTGATTACCATCCTGTCGAATTGGCCAAACAGATGAGTTTAGTCTTGACAGAACCGGTTGCTTCAAAAAATTTATCAGTTTTTGAATTGATCGCTTTAGGGCGCCAACCTTATACAAATTGGGTTGGAAATTTATCAGATGGAGATATTACAGTCATAGAGAAGGCCATTTCACTTACCAATCTTGAAGATTTAAAGTATAAAAAATGCTATGAATTAAGCGATGGCCAACTTCAAAAAGTAATGATCGCCAGAGCGCTAGCTCAAGACACTGATTTAATTATCCTTGATGAACCCACGACGCATCTCGATATGTATCATAAAGCATATATTTTAAAATTGCTTCAAAAATTAGCTAAGGAGACCAATAAAACAATCCTGTTTTCATCGCATGAAATTGATTTAGCCATTCAATTGTGTGATACAATGATTGTCATGACAAAGGATGAAGTCGTTTCTGATCAACCTTGCAATCTGATCACAAAAGGCACATTCAATGCCTTGTTTCCAAAAGATTTGATTGCTTTTGATGATAAAACCGGTAGTTTTAAAGTGAATAAATAATGCTTTTATAACTGACTAAATTTCACTACTTTTACTTAATTCATTTTCAGGCCTTTAATACTACCCTTCTTGATTTTATACCTTATGACTATGTATTAATTAAACTATACTGTCATGAAAACAAAATTCAGTCTCCTTGTTTTTTCTTTATTAACATTTACACTGATATTTGTCTTTTATAATAAAGAAGAAGGATTTGATTATACAACAAAAGCAGGTATGAATGCCATAAGTTGTACGCCAGCAAAATTCCTTTTATCCGATATTGATACAACCAAACAAATTGCACCTCTATTTGAAAATATTGGAACACACAGTTATAAAGTCAGTACCAACAATGTTATGGCACAAACATTTTTTAATCAAGGATTACGGCTAACTTATGCCTTTAACCATGCCGAAGCGCATCGCTCCTTTATGGAAGCTTCACGATTAGACCCTAATTTGGCAATGGCTTTTTGGGGACAGGCTTATACTTTGGGACCAAATATCAATGATCCATTACCGGATGATGAACGCAAAAAGAAATACAATGAGGCCATTGTAAAAGCATTGCAACTTGCTAAAAACAGCACAGAAAAAGAACAAACGTTAATTAAAGCCCTAGCTCATCGGTATTCAAACGATCTAACAAAAGATGTTACCGAATTAAACCTCGCCTATATGGATGCCATGACGGATGTTGTTGCCAGCTTTCCAAATGATTCTGACATTCTCACCTTGTATGCTGCATCTGTTATGAACACCGTTCCTTGGAATTATTGGGATAAAAACGGCAAACCTTCTCCGAATATTCCCGAAGCAAAATCAGCTCTTGAAAAAGCGATGGTTTTAAGTCCCCACAATCCTGGAGCACATCATTACTATATTCACATGGTGGAACTTCCAAAACCCGATTTAGCAGTACCAAGTGCAGATAAACTAGGTGCATTGATGCCAGGTGCAGGACACATTGTACATATGCCGTCCCATATTTATATTCGGGTGGGTCGATATAAAGATGCTGTAAGGGTTAACCAACAAGCTATTTTAGCTGATGAAGACTATATCTCCCAATGTTATGCACAAGGCATGTATCCATTAGGATATTATCCCCATAACATTCACTTTTTGTGGTCAGCAGCCAGTTTGTTGGGAGATAGCAAAACGGCGATTGACGC
>JAGXIE010000157.1 GCA_024635765.1 Flavobacteriaceae bacterium
GTTGCACAGAACCCTACCTTTTTTACACTTTCTGAAATTGGAGGAAACGATGTTTTAGCATTTGCTACCTCTGGTGGTTCAGGTGTTGATCAGACAGGAAATTTAAATCCTGCCACCTATGGTGGAAATGACATTACAGATCCAAATGTGTTTGCTCAGGTATTTAGTTCCAAGGTGACGGCTTTAACGGCGAATGGCGCAAAAGGTGTTGTGGCAAACGTTCCTTATATAACGAACTTGCCACATTTTACGGCGGTTCCATATAACGCTTTAAGTCCTGCAAACCCGGCGTTTGGACCGCAAATACCAGTTTTAAATGCGACTTTTGCTCCTTTAAATCAAGCATTTGCTTTTTTAGGGATGCCTGAACGTCAAATTGTTTTCTCTACTACTGCCGCGAGTCCTGTAGTGATTTTTGATGAAACATTACCTAACATTGCAGCACAATTAAATGCAGTATTACAAGGAGGTGGACTTGATCCATTAACTGCTGGTTTATTAGCAAATCAATATGGTCAATCAAGACAGGCCACTGCAGCCGATCTGTTAGTATTGACTAGTTTAAGTGTTATAGGAACCGTGAATGTACCTTATTATACACAGTTAGTGACTGCTGGTGTGCCAATGGCAACGGCGGGACAATTAGCCGTCAATGGTATTACTTATCCTTTGCGTGATCAATGGGTCTTATTACCAAGTGAACAGCTTGCTATTAAAACCGCTACAGATGCTTATAATACTACGATTGAGTCTGTAGCTGCTGCTAATGGATTGGCATTGGTTGACTTCAAAGGCATTTTACAAGAGGCATCAACTACAGGGATTTCAGATGGAAATTTTATTTTTACAACTAGTATAGCCACTGGTGGATTAATAAGTCTAGATGGTATACACTTAACATCGAGAGGATACGCAGTTTTGGCTAACAAAATTCTCGCTGCTATTGATGCTACTTATGGTTCAAATTTTATAGCCGCTGGTGTTAAAGCTGACCCTGGTAATTATCCAACAAATTATCCTCCATCATTGCAATAATCAAAATTAAAATATCAATATCAAACACCTTCTTCCGAGTCTTCAGAATGAAGGTGTTTTTTTATGTACAAAAAACCAAAAAAATAGCCTTTCATTTTAAATTAAAACATATATCTTTGCAGCGCGAAAAAAGTATGTTTTTCGATTTAAAATTATCTAAACATTAAACACATAAGTAATGTCAAAAGTTACAGGCAAAGTTGCACAAATCGTTGGTCCAGTGATTGACGTTGCGTTTGAAGCTGGTTCTACCCTTCCAAAAATCTATGATTCATTAGAAATTAAAAAAGCTGATGGTTCTCTTTTAGTATTAGAAGTTCAATCTCATATAGGTGAAGACACTGTCCGTACCATTGCGATGGATTCTTCTGATGGTTTGAGCAGAGGAACTGAAGTAGTTGCAACTGGCTCACCTATACAAATGCCAATTGGTGAGGACGTATATGGACGATTGTTTAATGTCATCGGTGATGCGATTGATGGATTGGGTGATTTACCTAAAGCAGGTAAAGATGGTTTGCCTATCCACAGACAAGCACCAAAATTTGAAGATTTATCAACTTCTACAGAAGTTTTATTCACAGGTATCAAAGTAATCGATTTGATTGAGCCTTATGCAAAAGGTGGTAAAATTGGTTTATTTGGTGGTGCTGGTGTTGGTAAGACAGTTTTGATCCAAGAGTTGATTAACAATATTGCAAAAGGTCACAGTGGATTGTCAGTATTTGCTGGTGTAGGTGAAAGAACTCGTGAAGGAAATGACCTTTTGAGAGAGATGTTAGAGTCTGGTATTATTAAATATGGTGATGCCTTTATGCATTCCATGGAAGAAGGCGGATGGGATTTATCTAAAGTTGATAAAGACATCATGAAGGAGTCTAAGGCGACTTTCGTATTTGGACAAATGAACGAGCCTCCTGGAGCTCGTGCTCGTGTAGCTTTATCAGGATTGACGATTGCCGAATATTTCCGTGATGGTGCTGGTGAAGGACAAGGAAAAGACGTTCTTTTCTTCGTAGATAATATCTTCCGTTTTACACAAGCGGGATCTGAAGTATCTGCATTATTAGGTCGTATGCCTTCTGCAGTAGGTTACCAACCTACATTAGCCACAGAGATGGGTGCGATGCAAGAGCGTATTACATCCACCAAAAGAGGTTCTATTACATCTGTACAAGCGGTTTACGTCCCTGCGGATGATTTAACGGATCCTGCTCCTGCAACGACGTTTGCCCACTTGGACGCCACCACGGTATTATCTAGAAAGATTGCAGAGTTAGGTATCTATCCTGCTGTGGATCCATTGGATTCTACATCACGTATCTTAACTGCTGCTATTTTAGGAAAAGAACATTACGATTGTGCGCAACGCGTAAAAGAGTTGTTACAACGTTATAAAGAATTACAGGATATCATTGCCATCCTTGGTATGGAAGAGCTTTCTGAAGAAGACAAACAAGCGGTTTACAGAGCAAGACGTGTACAGCGTTTCTTATCTCAACCATTCCATGTTGCTGAACAGTTCACAGGTATTCCTGGAGTTTTGGTTGATATTAAAGAAACCATCAAAGGATTCAATATGATTATGGATGGTGAATTAGATCACTTACCAGAAGCTGCTTTCAACCTTAAAGGAACTATTGAAGAAGCGATTGAGTCTGGAGAAAAAATGTTGGCGGAAGCGTAATTAGTTAATGGTTAATTGTTGTTGGTTGATAGCTATTTCCAACAACTGTGAACCAACAACAAACAACTATAAAATATGTATTTAGAAATCGTATCACCAGAAGCTACCCTATTCAGTTCAGAAGTTGATTCTGTAGTTGTCCCTGGCATCCATGGTGAGTTTGAAATGTTGAACAATCACGCTCCTGTAGTTTCACTTTTAAAAGAAGGCGTCGTTAAGATTAAAACACATACCATCAGTCATTTGGTGTTTGATGAACTACATGCTGAGGTGTTACCTCATAATGATGACAAAAATGTATTGACCGTAAAAATCAATTCTGGTACGGTGGAAATGAGAGATAATAAAGTCATTGTTTTAGCAGACTAATTCAATCGACTTTAAACAAATAAAAAACGTCATGCCCTACAGCATGACGTTTTTGCTTTTACAATTTTGAATCGAGCCAACTGGTGCGTTTCCTTTTCATTTCAGCCGACACATCTTTTGAATCAGAATTCATTAATTTGATATTGTATACAGACTCTGATATTATAGGGAGTGCTGTTTCCTTTCGAACACCAAATCGCTCATAAACAACCGTAATAGCTTCATCTTTTTTGAAATTGTTTAAAATAGAATTGATGCTGACATTTCCTTCAAGAAAGACCAAGCCTATCCGAATAATTTTATCTCCCTTTTGAAAACCTGCTTCATATGCGGCAGAACCAATTTTCGGGTTATCCATAATTTTTTGATAGCGTACAGAAGCTCCAAAATCAATAGAAGATATGGTTTCAAGCTTTACTCCCACTTGCCGAAATAAAGACTCGTAGTTCGGCATTCCACTAGCATATATGTAATTTTGGAAGAAAGCATTTCCAAAATCCTTACCAGCATAATCATTTAAAGTTTTATGTAAATCTTCAACCGTGTAAAAGTTCTGTTTCTTTCCAAAATTCTTCCACATCAATTTCATATAATCGTCGAGATTCAGATTCTTTTCTCTTAAAGACAAATCCAAGGCCAGACCCAACATTTCACCATAAGAATAATAGGATATAAACGTGTTTTCAAAATTGGTCTCATCTATGGATTGGGCCGCATCATTAAAGGGTGCCAAATAACTCATTTCAATCGGGTTGAAAAATTGTCTTCCTGGAGACGTCCAAACACCATTAAACCCACTTGACATATCCCGAAAATAATACTCCTTGCTCCAAATACCCGATCGACACAGTGACAACGCATCATAATAGTTACTGAACCCTTCAGCAAACCATAATTCGCCACTCATATTGGCTCTTTGAAAATCAAATGGCTCCAAGGACTGTGGTCGAATGCGCTCGACATTCCAACAGTGGAAAAATTCATGTGCCACGGTACTTATATTTTCATCTATTCCTCCTAATGACAGACTCCTTGTTGAAGGTATAAAAGTAGAATTGCGATGTTCCATTCCATCACCAGTCGCATTGGGCATATAACAAGCGAGAAATGTATATTCGCCATAATCGTAAGTTGGCAATTCCCCAAAGACCTGTTCTTGCTCAAGAACAATTTTTCTAACACTTTCAAAGTATCGGTCTAACTCCCCTTCAGATCCCTTATCATCATGCAAGACAAAATTGATAGTTTGGTCATTTACTTTAAACGAACGTTTTCGGAAATTGGCGATTTCCACAGGACTATCCATAAAGTATTGAAGGTCGTTTGCGTAATAGGTATTATCTTGTAAATGCTTTAATTGAGTTGCTACTTTCCAGTTAAAATCGTTTCGAACATTGAAGGCCACCTCCATTCCTTGAGTTGACAATTCCGGAACATATATAAATGTTGCTGGCATATTGAGATGTGCATGGGTTTCATCGACCTGCGAATACGTACCATCACCATGATTGGCGAACAAAGTATAGCTGACGATTATCGTCCCATCATGTCCTTTGACCGTCCATGCATACGGGCTTTTTCGTATTGCATTTAATTGGTTTCCTTTACTATCAGTGACTTTTACATCATAGACATTTTTTACAAACTCATGTAAAGCATAACGTCCAGGTGATGAGCGCGCCATTGTGAATTCAACTTCGTCTGCTTTTAAATTTGTAAAAGTTGCCTGAATAGTTGCTTCATGATGGACGGCATCTTCAAACGATACTATATATTTTGAAGAAACTTGTGCTTGAAACGTAGCTGTGAAAACTAGAAAAAATAGCATACTTAAAAACCTGGTCATCTATTGAATTTTTGAGTCTCAAATATACAATTTACACGGATTTTAGGTTCTAACATCGTCTTAAATCTGAAAATAATTTTGGTAAAAATAATTTTGGCCGTAGGTTCCAACAACCAAAATTCTATCAATCAAAAGCTTAAATATTCATTGAGTTTTAAACCAAAATTTAACTTTAAAAACAGATGTTTTATTATTTTTGCACACTAACTAACTTCAAATAATGACTACCAAGAAATTTACCTTTTACCTGGCCATTTTCGCTATGACTTCTACATTTAATGCCCAAGAAACACAAACAGAAGAAAAACTGGAAGAAGTCATCATCAATTCTAGCCGTATCGATTTGCCTTTTAAAGAAAACTCACGCACCATCACAGTCATCACAGCAGAACAAATAAAGCAAAGTGCCGCGACCAATGTTGCCGACTTATTGCAGCAGTTCGCTGGTGTGGACGTCAGACGACGCGGTACAACAGGGATGCAAGCCGATCTTTATATTCGTGGTGGTGGTTTTGACCAAACCCTCCTGTTAGTGGATGGTTTTAAGTTGGACGACGCCCAAACTGGTCATCACACCATGAATTTAGCATTACCTATTGAAGTGATCGATCGTATCGAAATCATTAAAGGTCCTGCAGCAAGAGTGTTTGGACAAAATGCTTTTACAGGAGCTGTCAATATAGTCACCAAAAAGAA